>JAKIXW010000018.1:17997-27951 GCA_022708865.1 Acidobacteriota bacterium | reverse complement strand
GTACAGGTAGCCGTCCTGGTCGAAATGGCCGAGGTCGCCCAGGGAATCCCAACCGTCCCGGGTCTTCGCGGTGGCCCCGATGTACCGGTAGGTCGGGTCGCTACCCGGGGCGGGCCGCATGAAGATCTCACCGGTCGCACCGGGCGCGCACTCGTTGCCGTCGTCGTCGAGCACCTTCATCTGGCCGACGGCCACCCGGCCGACCGAGCCACGGTGCGCCAGCCACTCGGTGCCGCTGAGCACCGCCAGGGCCTGCAACTCGGTGCCGCCGTACATCTCCCAGAGTGCTTCTGGCCCAACGAGTCCGATCCAGCCGTCCTTGACCGAGGGCGGGCACGGCGCACCCACGTGCCACACCCGCCGCAGCGAGGACAGGTCGTAGGCGTCGGGGTCGGCGCGGTAGGTCTGCAGGGCCCGGTGCAGGATGGTCGGTGCCGTGGCCAGGTAGGTGACTCGGTGCTCGGTGATCAGCCGCAGGAACTCGGCGGGGTCGAACTTGGGCATCACCACCAGATGCCCGCGCATCAGCAGCGCCACCGTCGCCCCGACCATGCCGGTGTTGTGCGACATCGGCACCGAGAACAGGCTGACGTCGCCCTCGATGGCGCCCAGCGCTTGCCCGAAAAGCGTTCCTGGATAACGACTGTCGCCGCCCACCTCGATCAGCTTGGGGCGTCCCGTACTGCCGCCGGAGGCCATGCACTTCCAGGCCGGTGACACCGCCTCGGGCAACGGGTCGGCCGAGTACTGCACGCCCGGTTCGAATCCGGCGGCCAGGCTCGGGGTCTGCCCGCGCGGGTCGTCGCGTCCGACGATCAGGGCGCGCGGCCGCAGATCCAGGATGCCCTCGAACTCGATGTCTGGCATGCGCGGGGGCAGCGGTTGGGGCACCGCACCCAGCTTCCAGCACGCGATCGCCGACTGCAGGAACTCGATGGAGTTGGGCAGCACGATGGTCACGTAGTCACCCACACCGACCCCGCGGTCGGCGAACGCCCGGGCCCGCCGGTTGGTGTCGGCGTCCAGCTCGGCCCAGGTGATGGTGCGGCCGGCGCAGGTGATCGCCGGGGCGTCGGGAAACCCCTGGGCGATCAGCGAGATCTGGGTGCTGATCGGCGCGACCCCCGCGACCATGTCAGTAGCCGCCCTGGGTTCCGAAGATCCGCCGGGGGTTGTCCACCAGCATCGTGGTGATCTGCTCCTCGGTCACACCGCGCTCGCGCAGCGCGGGCAGCACGTCGTTATGGATGTGCAGGTAGTGCCAGTTCGGCAGGACGACGGGCACCACCTCCTCCGGCAGCCAGTCGATGAAGCACGATGCGTCGTGGGAGAGCACCATCTTGTCGGCGTGGCCGCGCTCGCACATGCGCACCACCGTGTCCACCCGCTCGGGTGTGGGCAGGTAGAAATCGGCGCCGAACCGGTCCATACCGAGGTAGGAACCCGCCGCGATCAGTTCCTCGAGGTAGTCCAGATCGGTGCTGTCGCCGGAGTGTCCGATCACCACCCGGGTCAGATCGACGCCCTCCTCGGCGAAGATCCGCTGCTGGTCGAGCCCGCGCCGGGAGGCGGCATGGGTGTGCGTCGAGATCGGTACGCCGGTCCGGCGGTGGGCCTGGGCGACCGCGCGCAGCACCCGCTCGACGCCCGGGGTGACGCCGGGTTCGTCCGTGGCGCACTTGAGGATTGCGGCCTTGATCCCGGTTCCCGCGATGCCCTCGGTGATGTCGCGGACGAACAACTCGGTCATCGGTTCGGGGCCCTGCAGCGCGGTTCCCGGTCCCTGGAAGTGGTAGTACATCGGGATGTCGTTGTAGGTGTACAGGCCGGTGGCGACGACGATGTTGAGGTCGGTGGCCGCCGCGATCTGCGCGATCCGCGGGATGTAGCGGCCCAGGCCGATCACCGTCAGATCGACGATCGTGTTCACCCCGCGCGCCTCGAGTTCGTTGAGCCGGACGATCGCGTCGGCCACCCGGTTGTCCTCGTCGCCCCAGACCCCGGGATCGTTCTGCATCATCTCCGGCGACAGCACGAAGACGTGTTCATGCATGAGGGTGACGCCGAGGTCACTGTCGTCTATTGCTCCCCGCGCCGTCTGAACCTGCGTCATGTCGCCCAAACGTACCCACGGGCGGGAGACTGCGAGTGGATTCCGGTTATTCGTCGGGTTCGGCGAGCGGTGTTGTTCCGCGAGCGCGAGGCCCGGCGATGGGGGAACCGTCGGGTTCGGCGAGCGGTGTTGTTCCGCGAGCGCGAGGCAGTAGGACCGCGGATGCCGTCAGCGCGGCCACACTGATCAACGCCAGAGCCTGCACGCCCGCCGAATGCCCGACGTATCCGTCGACCGACCGCCACGGATAGCGCGACAGCGCCGCGCCGGCCAGGATCAGCCCGGCCGACACCAGTCCCAGCGTCCAGACCCGCTGCCAGTGAGGCGCTCCGCGCAGCGCGCGGTGCGCCGCGATGGCGGCGACGAACACCGCCGCGCCGATCGGCCCCGAGATCAGCCCGCCGGCCGTCACGGCCGCCACGGCCGCCGGCCAGCCGGGCGTCCACGGCTGCACCGGCGTCCCGGACGTACCTCGGCGCGCCGGCAGCAGGGCCAGGATCAGCAGCACCGGTAGCAGTGCCAGACCGCCGGTCAGGCCGGCGCGGTACCACGCGTTGGATGCGAAGTTCAGAATGACGGTCCCGGATGTGCCGGCGGGCACCAGCCAGCCCTGCTGCCAGCCGTTCACCGGCACCGGCGTCAGCGTGATGCCATTCGGGGTCCGGGCGCTCCAGCCGGGGTTGATGCTCTCGGGAACCACGAGCACGCGCGCGACGGCCGAGGGTGGCAACTGCAGTTCCCGATGGTCGGCGCCCCAGCCGCCGACAGCGGCGGGAGTGGTTGGCGCACTGGGCAACTCATCGCCCAGCGGTCCGGTGAGCCGGATCCCGTCGACGACGAATGCGGCGCCCGGGCTGACGACGAGTTCCTGGGACCCGGCCGGCAGGTCGACGGGGCGCGGGTCACACAGCGCGACGGCCAGCGGCCCGCCGTCGAGCAGGGCGCCCACAGTGGTGTGGATCGAGGTGTGCACGAAGCGGCCCGCAACGGCCAGCACCGGTCCGGCGTCGCACCCAATGGTGACGGTGCGGGCGCTGTTGCGGACGGCATCGGCCGGGGCGATCGGGGTCCCGTCGGGGCGCAGTGCCACCACCTCGGCCAGACCGGGCGGCTTGACCTGGTCGAATCCGAGCGCGGTCCGGTCGATCACGTCGTCCCAGTCGAGCAGGCTGATCCGAATCGTCTTCGTGAACTTGGGTCGCAGTGAAAGTGTCTGGGCCCCATCGGCTTTCATGGACCGGACCTGGGGCCCGTCGCCGAGATCGACGGCCACCAGGGTGGGATGGGTGGGTAGCGGTGACGAACTCGGAGTGACGCGGAGCGCCCCCACCTCGGTGGGCTCGGGCAGGGTCACGGTCAGCGTGGGGGAGCTGTGGTGCTGAACCAAGCCCTGCGGCGCCGTCCAGGAGGTCCGTGGATCGCCGTCGGTCGCGGCGAATGCGGTGCCCGGGACGTCGAACGAATCGGAGTCGCCGTCGGCGTGCGTGGTGCCGGGCTGACGGATCAGGTCGGCCAGGGCGGGGCCCTGGCGGGGCCGGACCCAGACGGTCGGGCGCACCGAAATCGGCTGCGGCACAGTCAGAGTGCGGCTCATGTTGACCAGCTCTTCGGGCGCCAGCGACAGCGGGGACGCGCAGTGCACCCCGTCGCGGGCGGACACGCAGCCGCCCCGGCCCGGGGTGTCCGAACCCAGATCCCACATCGCCACCGGCGCGCCCAGTGGGGGAGCGGGGACCACGGTGGTGTGCCGCAGGTTCACCGGGTGGGCGTACCCGCTGGCGTCGAACTGGGTGATGGCCAGATCGGTGATGCCGAATTGCGCACCGGAGGAACCGTTTTCGGTGCCGGTGGCGGTGATCCGGACCCACGGTGTCTCCCCGTAAGGCAGTGCCACGGCCACCGGTCGGCCGGGCCGATCCACCATCAGGGTGGCGGTGCCGTTGGCCGTCGCGATCTCGATGCGGTTCACCTGCGCGCCCAGCGTGGACACCGCCGGTGTCAGCGTCAGCGTCGCATTGGTCACCGGGTGATCGAAATCGACCTGCAGCCACTGGCCCACCGCCGCCTGCAACGCATTGGACACCCAACTGGTGGCCGAGTCCCCGTCGATGGCCGCCGGCGCCGCCGACGCTGGCGCCACGTTCGGCAGCGCCGTGGCATCGCCCGCCGAACTCGAGGTGCTCAGACGGCCGCCGGACCATCCGCCGTACACCAGGGGTGCGCCGGGCACGGGGTAGTCAGGCACTCGATTGAACGTCCGCCGCGGATCGTCGGGCGTCCGGATCGCCGAGGAGTGGTCGTCCACTCGGCCGTAGTCGGTCTCACGTGCCGTCGGGGTGTCGGTCACGATCACCCCCGCCGCCGGCGGCAGCGGGATCCCCGCGGCCCGCGCGTCCTGGGTCAGCAGCACCGGTCCCAGCGGACCCTGACCCAACAGTCGACGCCGTTCATCAAGGCGCAGAAGGACTTCCGGACCGCCGTCCACCCGCGGCAGCCGGTTCGCATCGGCCAGATACGGTGCCGCCGGATCGCCGGGTGGCCCCACGCGGTAGATCTCCACCGCCGGGTACATCGGCCGCAGCCCACTGTCGGCGATGAACCCGTCGAGGGTACCCGGGCCCACCGGGTCGCCGAACTGGGCGACTTTGGTCAGTCCCGGTGATCCGTCGACGGCGCGGTGCACCAGGATGGGCCGGGTCGACCGCGATGTCTCCGGATCCAGGTCGTTGCGCACCACCAGATAGGAGATGCCCTGCCCGGCCAGGGTGTCGGCCAGGCCCGCCGAGGGACGTCCGGCGGCCAGCAGGCGCTGCGCCGAGTCCAGTGCCCGGATGGCCTGGGGTGGCGTCAGCGGAATGGAGTCCCTCACCCCCCAGGGATTCTCACCCAGTACCTGGAGTGGCTCGTCGTGGCTGTTGCCCCACACCTGGGTGGCGAACGGCGCGCCGGGCGCCACCAGGACACGCCCGGGCGCCGGCTTCCCGGTGTTGTGTTCGGTCAGCCAGTGGGCGGTGTCCTGCCAGTAGTCCGGTATTGCCGAGAAGCTGCCCGGCGGAGTGAGCCGGCCGGTCCAGGCCAGCGATGTCGCAGCGGCCAGTGCGGACAGCACCACGATCACGGCGGCCACCCGCTTGTCGCGCTCGGGTCGCGCGAACGAGCGGATCCACACCGGCCGCGGCACGCTGCCGGGGAGCGGTACGCGGCTCAACAGGTGGGCAAGACCCAGGACGATCGGGATCCGCAGCACCGGATCGAGCTTGTGCACGTTGCGCAGCGGTGCACCCGCGTCATCGAGGAACGCCTGCACCGCCGCCGCCACCGGCGAGCCGAGTCCGCCCGAGTAGCCGAGCCCGAGCAGCACCAGCCCGACCAGCAGCATGCTCACCAGCCGTCCCCGCGCCGGCATCGAGCGCAGGGCCAGCCCGGCCAGTCCGCCGGCCGCGACCAGCGTGGTCGCCAGGATCGCCACCGACCCGGTGACCAGCGACGCGCCGGCCGTCGCATTCGGCGCGACGAACGGCGTCCAGGCCGACGTCCCGCGCAGTGCCTCGGTCAGCGACGTCCACTGCGTCGTCACCCCGGACGATTCGATGAAGTCCAGGAACGGCGGACTGATCCGGCCCAGGAGCACCAGCGGAATGACCCACCACGTCACGGCCAGCGCGGCCGACACCAACCACCATCCGCTGAACCGCAGCCACGCACGGCCGGGCCGGTGGCAGGCCCACCAGATCAGCGCCGGCAGGCACCCGGTCAGCGTGGCCACCGCGTTGACGGCCCCCATCAAGGCCATTGCGACGCCGGCGCGCGCGGCCAGCACCCGTGGGCTGGAATCTCCGCGCATGGCGCGGATGACCGGCAGCAGCACCCACGGCGCCAGCATCACCGGCAGTGTTTCCGACGAGATCGAACCCAGCGTCGTCAGCACGCGCGGCGAGAGCGCGAACGCGCCGGCGGCCAGCACCCGGGCCGGCGTATTGCCGATGCCCAGCGCCTCGGCCACCCGCAGCAGCCCCCAGAATCCCGCCGTCAGCAGCAGCGCCCACCACAGCCGCTGGGTGACCCAGCCCGGCAGCCCGAGGAGGTCGCCGGCCAGGAAGAACGCGCCGTGCGGAAAGAGGTAGCCGTACGCCTGGTTCTGCGCCTGTCCGAACGGCAGCGCGCTGTTCCACAGGTCGCCGGCCCGGGCGAGGAACCGCAGCGGGTTGGCGGTCAGGTCCAGCTTGGTGTCCGGCGAGATCATGCCGGGCGACTGCGCGAACGTCAGTACCAGTGCGACGGCGCCGACGAGCCAGAGCCAGCGGCGCGACAGCCCTCCCGGACGGGCCGGTGCGACACGGGCCGTCAGGCCCATGAGGTCAGGTGCGGTTGCCGTATTCGACGCGGTTCAGCACCGAGGACGCCGGGTCGCCGGCGCCTACCGGCGGCTTGGTGTCCTGTTGCACCATCAGCGTCACCCCGAACACCGCGGCCGCGCCGAGCAACAGACCAACCACCATCGCGACGGCAGCCGGCACCACGAACCGGGTCATGTGGGCTCCTCAGCGCAGCGGGTCTGGACTGAGCGCCAACGTAGCACGGGCGGTCCCGGCTCCCTGGCTCAGGCGGGCCCCGGCGGCACGATCAGCACCGGTCGCCGGCCGTGCCGCAGGACCCGGTCGGCGACGCTGGACTGCATCAGCGAACGCAACCCGGTATTGCCCCGCGTGCCGGTGACGATCAGGCCGGCGTTGATGTTGTCGGCCGCGGTGATGATCGTCCGCCAGACGGTGCCGGAGACCGGGAAGCACAACGGTTCGGCGGACAGTCCGACCGACCGGGCCAATTCGGTGCCCTCGAGGTTGGTGCGCTGGGCGTCGGCGAAGGCGATGTCGAGGTGGTCTTCGTCGTCGGCATCCATCGGGTCGGGCGGTCCGTCCAGGTCGACGGAGATCGGATCGGGTCCGGCCCGCATCGGCGACCACACCGTCAGGACGAACGCCCGCCGGACGCTGAGGTACGCGCCGGCGTACTCCACCGCCCGCCGCGAGTTGGCGGTGCCGTCATAGGCGATCAGGATGACCGTCACGCCCCCAATCTTGCCCACCGGGGACAGATTGATGGCGCGCATGACAGCATGGACGGATGGCAACACCGTCCCGCGACCGGGCACAACTGCACCGGACCTTGGCCGCTACGATCGCGCTGCCCGCTGTGCTGGGCGTGGCCCTGGGTGGCTGCTCACCTGCGCAAACCCCCGCGGCGAAGCCGGTATCACCGGCCGCTGGAGCCGCCGCATCGTCCTCCGGGCCCGCGGGCCCCAACCCGGCCGTACCGCTGGCCAACCAGGTTCCGGCGGCACCGGCGCAGGCGGCGTGCAACGTGGAGTCGATGCCGCTGCGGGACAAGCTGGCCCAGCTGCTGATGGTTGGCGTGCGCAACGCCGGCGACGCGAAAGCGGTGGTCGCCGACAATCACGTCGGCGGCATCTTCATCGGCAGCTGGACCGACAAGTCGATGCTCACCGATGGCTCCCTGGGTGACATCGCGGCGGCCGCCGGCCCACTGGCGCTGGCCGTCAGCGTGGATGAGGAGGGTGGCCGGGTTTCACGGCTGGCCGGGCTGATCGGCAGCCAACCCTCGCCGCGGGTGCTGGCCCAGACCATGACGCCGCAGCAGGTCCACGACATCGCCTTCGAACGCGGCCAGAAGATGCGCGGCATGGGCATCACCGTCGACTTCGCCCCGGTGGCCGATGTCACCACCGAATCCGACGACGAGGTGATCGGCGATCGGTCGTTCGGCTCCGATCCGGCGACGGTCACCGCGTACGCCGGCGCGTACGCCCAGGGTCTGCGCGACGCCGGGGTGCTGCCGGTGCTCAAGCACTTCCCCGGGCACGGGCGCGCCTCGGGTGACTCGCACACCGGCGGCGTCACCACCCCGCCCCTCGGCGATCTGCAGAACAACGACCTCGTCCCGTACCGCACCCTGACGACCGAGGGTCCGGTCGCGGTGATGGTCGGGCACATGCAGGTGCCGGGGCTCACCGGCAGCGACCCGGCCAGCCTGAGTCCGGCCGCCTACAACCTGCTGCGCGGCGGCGGGTACGGCGGGCCGCCGTTCGGTGGGGTGGTGTTCACCGACGACCTGTCGTCGATGGGGGCCATCAACGAGCGCTACGGCGTGGCGGAGGCGGTGCTGCGCGCGCTGCAGGCCGGTGCGGACATCGCGTTGTGGGTCAGCACCGGCGAGGTGCCCGCGGTGCTGGACCGGCTCGAGAGCGCGGTCAACTCCGGCGAGTTGTCCGCCCAGCGTGTCGAGGATTCGGTGACCAAGCTGGTCGGCATGAAGGGGACGAATCCGCATTGCTGAGCATCGTCGTTCATAGGACTTCGTGATGGCCGGTGGAACCAAGCGGCTACCACGGGCCGTCCGCGAACAACAGATGCTCGACGCCGCCGTGCAGGTGTTCTCGATCAACGGTTATCACGAGACCTCGATGGACGCGATCGCCGCCAAGGCCGAGATCTCCAAGCCGATGCTGTACCTGTACTACGGCTCCAAGGAAGATCTGTTCGGCGCGTGCCTGGACCGTGAACTGGGCCGGTTCATCGAGGTGGTCCGCACCCAGATCGACTTCACCCTGGCCCCGCATGACCTGTTGCGCAACGCCATTGGCACGTTCCTGACCTACATCGACACCAACCGGGCGTCCTGGATCGTGCTGTACACGCAGGCCACCAGTTCGCAGGCGTTCGCGCACACGGTGCGCGAGGGTCGCGAGCGCATCATCGAGCTGGTGTCCCGCATGCTCAGCGCGGGAACGCGAAATCCCGAGCCCGACACCGACTTCCACATGATGGCCATCGCCCTGGTGGGTGCCGGCGAGGCGGTCGCCACCCGGGTCAGCGCTGGCGACGTCGACGTCGACGAAGCGGTGGAGCTCTTGATCAACCTGTTCTGGCGCGGCCTGAAGGGCCGGCCCGCCGAGCGTGATCAAGACGGTCAGGACGACCAGGAAAGCGTCGTCCCGGTCGCCGACTAACTCCCTCGGAGCGCGCGGATCTCGCCCGTCAGATGCGGGTAGCCCTTGCTCATGTTGCGCAGCGCCAGATCCCAGCCGTCCTGCACGCGATCGACGTACAGCCCGGCGCTGGCCGGCAGCAGGATGGGCTTGCCGAACTTGACCGAGTAGCTGACCGCGTCCGGTATCTGACCCTCGATGTTGGCCAGAACTGCTGCGGCACTGAACATTCCGTGCGCAATCGCGGTCGGGAATCCGAACAGCCGGGCGCCGATCGTACTGGTGTGGATCGGGTTGTGGTCCCCGCCGATCGACGCGTAGCGCCGGATCTGGCCCGGTGTGATGCGCAGGATTGCGTTCGGCGGCGGCAGTTTCGGCTGCTTTACCGGTACCGGCTTGGGTTCGCCGGACAGGCTGGTGCGCTGCTGGTGCAAGAACGTGGTGACCTGACTCCAGGCCGTGTCGTTGCCCACCGCGACGTCGGTCAGCACATCGACCAGCAGGCCCTTGCGGTGTTCGCGCATGTTCTGTGCGCGGGTGCGGATACTGACCGTGTCGGTGACGGCGATGGGCCGATGTTGGGTGATGTGGTTCTCCACGTGCACCGAACCCATTGCGGGAAAGGGGAAGTCGAATCCGGTGATCAATTCCATCACCGTCGGGAAGGTCAGCGCGAAGGGGTAGGTCAGCGGTACGGTGTCGCCGTAGCGCAGCCCCGTGACGGCCGCGTAGGCGGCCACGTTCGCCCGATCGATCGGCAACTCGCCGACCGTCAGGGTTCGGTCCGGCAGGGTGCTGCCCCGCGGGATGAACGGCAGGGCCCCCGCCGCGGCTC
>JAKIXW010000018.1:0-17987 GCA_022708865.1 Acidobacteriota bacterium | reverse complement strand
GACCATATTGCTGAGTGCACTCATGGCTCGCTCCTCACGCCCCGAGCATTGCCTGGCCGCACACCCGAATGGTGTTGGCGGTGACGGCATTCGAGGCGGGGTTGGCGAAGTAGGCGATGGTCTCGGCCACGTCGACCGGCTGCCCGCCCTGGAACAGGGAGTTCAGCCGCCGGCCCACCTCGCGGGTGGCGAACGGGATCGCCTCGGTCATCTTGGTCTCGATGAAGCCCGGTGCCACCGCGTTGATGGTGATGCCCTGCTCCGCCAGTTCCGGCGCCAGCGCCTGGGTCAGCCCGATCATCCCGGCCTTGGTGGCGGCGTAGTTCGTCTGTCCCCGGTTTCCCGCGATGCCTGCCATCGACGACAGCCCGATGATCCGGCCGCCGTCCCCGATCGCGCCGTTGCCGACCAGGCCCTGGGTAAGGCGTTGCGGCGCAAGCAGGTTGACGGCGATCACCGAATCCCACTTGGCATCGTCCATGTTGGCCAGCAGCTTGTCCCGGGTGATACCGGCGTTGTTGACCAACACGTCGGCGTGACCGCCGTGGTGTTCGCCCAGGTGCGCGGTGATCTGGTCGACCGCGTCAGCGGCGGTGACATCGAGGGCCAGTGCCGTGCCACCGACTTTCGAGGCCGTCTCGGTAAGTGCGTCGGCGGCTTGCGGGACGTCGACGCACACCACCGAGGCGCCGTCGCGCGCGAAGACCTCGGCGATGGTGGCGCCGATCCCGCGGGCTGCGCCGGTGACGATGGTGACCTTGCCGGCCAGCGGCTTGTCCCAGTCGGCGGGCGGGGTGGAGTCGGCCGCGCCGACGTAGAACACCTGCCCGTCGACGTAGGCCGACTTCGCCGAGAGCAGGAACCGCAGGGTGGACTCGAGGCCGGTGGCCCCGGGCTTGGCGTCCGGGGCGAGGTAGACCAGCGAGACGGTGGCCCCGTGCTGCACCTCCTTGCCCAGTGACCGGGTGAAGCCCTCGAGTGCGCGCTGAGCGATCCGCTCGTCGACCGAACCGGTCTGGTCCGGGGTGGTGCCCACCACCACGATCCGGCCGGACGGCCCGACGTTGCGTAGGAGGGGGGTGAAGAATTCGTAGAGCGCGCGCAGCCCCGCGGGTCCGCTGATGCCCGTGGCGTCGAACAGCAGGCCGCCGAACCGGTCCGCCCAGCGGCCGCCCAGATTGTCGCCGACCAGGTCGTAGTCCTCGGCCAGGGCGACCCGCATCGGCTCCGCGATCCGTCCCTGAGGAGATCCGCCGCCGATCAGCAGTGGGCCGGCGAGCGCGGGGTCGCCGGGCCGGTAGCGGCGCAGCGTCTCGGGCTGGGGGATCCCGAGTTGTTTGGCCAGGAAGGAGCCGGGCGCGGATAGGACGACCTGGGAGTACAGGTCGGTCGGGAGCTTCGGAGCCACAGCGCTACCTCTCATCGGACGGCGTGATGTCAACGACAACTTACTTGAAAGTAAGTACTGTGGTTATTATGTCCCAAACGGCGGGGCGACCTCAAACCCTGGCCTCCAGAACCGAATCAACGGGAGAATTCTCGTGACCAGCAGTGCACCGAAGCAGACCAGACGTGTCGCGATCCTCGGCGGCAATCGGATTCCATTCGCCCGCTCCGACGGGGCCTATGCCCAGGCGTCGAACCAGGACATGCTCACCGCGGTCCTGGACGGCCTGGCGGATCGGTTCAACCTCGCCGGGCAGCGCCTCGACATGGTCATCGGTGGCGCGGTGCTCAAGCACAGCCGGGACTTCAACCTGATGCGCGAATGTGTGCTGGGTAGCTCGCTGTCCCCGTACACGCCGGCCTTCGACCTGCAGCAGGCATGCGGAACCGGGCTGCAGGCGGCCATCGCCGCGGCCGACGGGATCGCCATGGGCCGTTACGAGGTGGCCGCCGCCGGTGGCGTGGACACCACCTCCGACGCGCCGATCGCGTTCGGTGACGACCTGCGTCGCGCCCTGCTCGGCCTGCGCCGGTCGAAATCCAACGTGGAACGGCTCAAGCTGGTCGGCAAGCTGCCCGCGTCGATCGGCGTGCAGATCCCCACCAACGGGGAGCCGCGGACCGGGCTGTCGATGGGCGAGCACGCGGCGATCACCGCCAAGAAGATGGGGATCAAGCGGGTTGACCAGGATGCGCTGGCCGCCGCGAGCCACCGCAACATGGCCGAGGCCTACGACGCCGGCTTCTTCGACGATCTGGTCAGCCCGTTCCTCGGTCTCTACCGGGACGACAATCTGCGGCCCAAGTCGTCGCCGGAAAAGCTGGCGACACTGAAGCCGGTGTTCGGTGTCAAGAACGGCGACGCCACCATGACCGCCGGCAACTCCACCCCGCTGACCGACGGCGCGTCGGTGGCGCTGCTGGCCTCGGAGGACTGGGCGCAGGCACACGACCTGCCGGTGCTGGCCTACTTCGTGGACGGCGAGACCGCGGCGGTCGACTACGTCGGCGGCGCCGACGGCCTGCTCATGGCTCCCACGTATGCCGTGCCCCGGCTGCTCGCCCGCAACGGCCTGACGTTGCAGGATTTCGACTTCTACGAGATCCACGAGGCGTTCGCGTCCGTCGTGCTGGCCACCCTGGCCGCCTGGGAGTCCGAGGAGTACTGCAAGGAACGGCTGGGCCTGGACGCGGCGCTGGGTCCGATCGACCGTGCCAAGCTGAACGTCAACGGTTCGTCGCTGGCCGCCGGACATCCGTTCGCGGCCACCGGTGGGCGGATCGTCGCCCAACTTGCCAAGCAGTTGGCCCAGAAGAAAGCGGAGACCGGCAAGCCGGCGCGCGGCCTGATCTCGGTGTGTGCCGCCGGTGGTCAGGGCGTGACGGCAATTCTCGAGATCTGAGGTTTGTAACGCCCGCAGCCGGGTATCCGATGTACCGGATAGCTCCGTGTTGCCGTCTGACCCCCCGACCCGGCGGCAACACGGGGCATCCTCTTCATCCAGGCCTTTTCGCCTGTGTGAAGGGCCGTCGCTGGATGCGAGGGGGCTCCAGCGACGGTGTCCCCGACCCGGGGAAACTTCCGTCCGCCAAGCTCTGGTGCGTGCTCCGATGCGGGCGTACAGTCATCGGCACGACGGGTTCGGGAGTGACTGATCCGAAGTGCCGGCAATGAGGCGAGAGCCGGACGCGCGAGTAACGAAGACGCCCTCATTGTCCTCCCGAACCCGCCCTTTTTTATTGCCCGATCTGTTCTGCGATCCGCGCCATGAATTGCGAGTAGACCTCGCAGTCGGCGCTGAGTAGATCCCCATCAAGACGCAACAGTGGCCCCCGGGGATGATCCCGGGGGCCACTTCTTTGTCGTCAGCGGCGCGTCAGAAGGACGCCTCGTCGAGTTCCATCACCTCGTTGTCGAGGTTCTCGATGATGCCGCGGGTGCTGGTGAGCATCGGCAGCATGTTCTTGGCGAAGAACGACGCGACGGCGATCTTGCCCTCGTAGAAGGACTTGTCGGCGCCGGTGGCACCGGCATCCAGCTTCTCGATGGCAACCGCGGCCTGACGGGTCAGCAGCCAGCCGAGCATCAGCTCGCCCACGCTGAGCAGGAAGCGCACCGATCCCAGCCCCACCTTGTAGATGCTGGCCTGATCCTCCTGCGCGGCCATCAGGTAGCCGGTCAGGGTGGCGGCCATGCTCTGTACGTCGGTCAGGGCGGTCGCGAGCAGTTCGCGCTCGTCCTTGAGCCGGCCGTTGCCCGACTTGTTCTTCACGAACGTGTCGATCTCATTGGCCACGTAGCCCAGCGCCTGGCCCTTGTCGCGGACGATCTTGCGGAAGAAGAAGTCCTGCGCCTGGATGGCGGTGGTGCCCTCGTAGAGCGAGTCGATCTTGGCGTCGCGGATGTACTGCTCGATCGGGTAGTCCTGCAGGAAGCCCGAACCGCCGAGCGTCTGCAGGCTCTCGGTCAGCTTCGCGTAGGCCGTCTCCGAACCGAAGCCCTTGACGATCGGCAGCAGCAGATCGTTGACCTTGAACGCGAGGTCGGCGTCGATGCCGTGCACGACGTCGGCGCAGATCTCGTCCTGGAACGACGCGGTGTACAGGTACAGCGCGCGCATGCCCTCGGCGTAGGCCTTCTGCGTCATCAGGCTGCGCCGTACGTCCGGATGGTGGGTGATGGTGACTCGCGGGGCGCCCTTGTCCATCATCTGGGTCATGTCGGCGCCCTGGACCCGGCTCTTGGCGTACTCGAGCGCGTTGAGGTAACCGGTCGACAGCGTGGCGATTGCCTTGGTGCCCACCATCATTCGGGCCTGCTCGATCACGTCGAACATCTGCGCGATGCCGTTGTGGACCTCACCGACCAGCCAGCCCTGGGCCGGGATGCCGTGCTGGCCGAAGGTCAGCTCACAGGTGGCCGAGACCTTCAGGCCCATCTTGTGCTCGACGTTGGTGACGAACGCGCCATTGCGCTCACCGAGCTCGCCGGTCTCGTGGTCGAAGTGGAACTTCGGCACGAAGAACAGCGACAGTCCCTTGGTGCCCGGGCCGGCGCCCTCGGGGCGGGCGAGCACCAGGTGGAAGATGTTCTCGAACAGGTCGTCGGAGTCGGCGGAGGTGATGAACCGCTTGACGCCGTCGATGTGCCAGCTGCCATCGGGCTGCTGGGTGGCCTTGGTCCGGCCGGCGCCGACGTCGGACCCGGCATCGGGCTCGGTCAGCACCATGGTGGCGCCCCAGTTGCGCTCGGAACAGATGACGGCCCACTTCTTCTGCTCGTCAGTGCCGTTGTTGTAGAAGATGTTGGCCAGCCCGGCGCCCATGGCATACATATAGACCGCGGGGTTGGCGCCGAGGATGTGCTCGACCATCGCCCACTGCAGGGAGCGGGGAACCGGCGTGCCGCCGAGCTCCTCGTCCTGGCCCACCTTGTCCCAGCCGTTGTCGACGATCGCGCGGACCGACTTCTTGAAGCTTGCCGGAAGCGTCACCGTGTGGGTCTCGGGATCGAACACCGGCGGGTTGCGGTCACCGTCGCTGAATGACTCGGCGACGGGGCCCTCCGCCAGGCGGGCCATCTCGTTGAGCATTTCGCGGGCCGTATCGACGTCCAGGTCGGCGAACTTGCCCTGGCCGAACGCCTTGTCGATGCCAAATACCTCGAACAGGTTGAATTCCTGGTCACGCACGTTGGACTTGTAGTGGCTCACGGACTTCCTCCTCGATGAGACTGTCACCTGAATTTGATGGGTTGGTTGGGTACTCCACGACCGAATTGAAGAACGGATCGAGATAAGTTACCCACCAGTAACCTGGCCCCAACTATACCGGCCGGTAACTTGAACGCAAGCCCACGACACCGAATTCATCCGTCGTTCTACCGACCGGTGGGTTTGGCGGCCAGAACCGCACCCATAACCGCCGGTCGACTGCTATCACGCAGGCTAAACCGTTACCTAGATCACATCCGACACGCCGGAGTGGAACGGGTCAACACGGGATCAGTCCGAGGATTCGGCGACCTGGTCCCCGGGTTCGGCCGGGGGTTCTTGACCGTCTTCAGCGTCAACGCAGCCGTCGGGTTCGGGCGGGGTTTCCGCCTCGGCCTCCCCGGCCGCGTCCGGCAGTTGAGCCACCAGATATTCGGCGAGGCCACCGATCGTCGGATAGTCGAACACCGCCGTCGCATTGATCGTGAACGCACCACCGAACTGACTGTGCAACCGGTTCCGCAGTTCGATCGCCATCAGCGAATCGGTCCCGAGGTCCAGGAACCGGCTGGTTGCGGCGGGCGGTTGGGCCAGCCGCAGGAAGTGCTGCACCTGAACAGCAGTCCACCCTGAGCCAGCCGTCGTCGGGCACCCCGGACGGTCCGTGGCTGCGGACCGGTGATCTGGGCTTCGTCTCGTGCGGCCAGCTTTTCATCGTCGGGCGCATCAAGGATCTGCGGATCATCCGGGGCCGCAACCACTATCCCGAGGACATCGAAGCCACCGTCCAGCACATCACCGGTGGCCGGGTGGCCGCCATCTCGGTCGCCGAGGGCAGCACCGAGCAGCTGGTCGCCGTCATCGCGCTCAAGGACCGCGCGGATCCCGGCTGGCCCACCGGCGTCCGCGACAGGTCACCGCTGCGATCTCCAATGCGTACGGGCTGAGCGCCGGTGATCTGGTGCTGGTCGCGCCCGGTTCGATCCATGGTGAAGCCGCCGGCCAGGAATGCAAGGAGTTGCAGCACGGGCCGCGGCCGGTTGAGCAGCAGGAGGGTCATCCCGATCCGGAACGGTTCGAGGTTGACCGCAACGGCCATGACCAGCAGCGTGATCCACATCGCGAGCGTCAGGTTACCGCGCGCGTGGTCACCTTTGGCGGCGCGTGGGATGATGGCCACGATGAGCGCAGCCGAGACCGACCTGAGCCCGACGTCCCTGCGGGAGGCGTTCGGACATTTCCCCTCCGGAGTCATCGCCATTGCGGCGGAGGTCGACGGTGTTCGGGTGGGCCTGGCGGCCAGCACCTTCGTGCCGGTGTCGCTGGACCCGCCCCTGGTCGCGTTCTGCGTGCAGAACTCCTCGACCACCTGGCCGAAGCTCCAGGGCCTGCCCTCGCTGGGCATCAGCCTGCTCGGCGAGTCGCACGACACCGCCGCGCGCACGCTGGCCGCCAAGACCGGGGACCGGTTCGAGGGGTTGAGCACGGTGTCCCATGAGAGCGGTGCGCTGTTCATCGACGGCACCGCGGTCTGGCTGCACAGCACCATCGAGCAGGAGGTGCCGGCGGGCGATCACAGCATCGTGATCCTGCGAGTCAGCCGGGTGACCATGCGCGACGAGATCCTGCCGATCGTCTTCCACCGCAGCACATTCCGCCGCCTCGGCAACTGACTCACCTCGATCTGTTCAGCGCTGGTGGCGCCAAACTGCGAATAGTTCTCGCAGCCAACGCTGTACAGATGGCCGTTATGGGCGTTCGCCCAGTTGTTCCCGATAACCCTTGATCCGCTGCTCCAGTTCGTCTGCGTCGGCCGGTCTGCCCTCCTTGCGGGCGAGCTCGGCGCGGGTACTCAGCTCACGGATCGCGGTGCGAATGTCGTTGACGCTGAGGGTTTCTCGCTTGGACGTCTTGGTCATAGCGGTGCCTTTCGTCGTTGATTGGCCGCTATGTGCGAGGGTACGCCTCGCCCAGCGTGGCGTTACCCGTCGAGTGTGAATCGTCAGCGAATTTCGACGGCGATCTTCGCCGAGGTTTCACACTCGGCGAAGATCAGTGCCGGGGCTAACGCCTGAAGAGTTTGTTACCCAGCCAGACGATGGGGTCGTACTTGCGGTCGGCGACGCGTTCCTTCATCGGGATCAGGGCGTTGTCGGTGATCTTGATGTGCTCGGGGCACACCTCGGTGCAGCACTTGGTGATGTTGCAGAAGCCCAGGCCGTTCTCCTCCTGGGCCATGTTCCGACGGTCGATGGTGTCCAGTGGATGCATCGACAGCTCGGCCTGGCGCATCAGGTACCGCGGTCCGGCGAAGGACTTCTTGTTCTCCTCGTGGTCGCGGTTGACGTGGCACACGTTCTGACACAGGAAGCACTCGATGCACTTGCGGAATTCCTGGCTGCGGTTCACATCTTCCTGCTGCATGCGGTAGTCACCGGGCTGCAGATCCTTCGGCGGAGTGAACGACGGGATCTCCCGCGCCTTCTCGTAGTTGAACGAGACGTCGGTGACCAGGTCGCGCATCACCGGGAAGGTTCGCAGCGGGGTGATCGTCACGACTTCGTCCTCGCCGAACGTCGACATGCGGGTCATGCACATGAGCCGCGGCCGGCCGTTGATCTCGGCAGAGCACGAACCGCATTTGCCGGCCTTGCAGTTCCACCGCACCGCGAGGTCGCCGGCCTGCGTGGCCTGCAATCGGTGGATGATGTCGAGCACGACTTCGCCGTCGTTGACCTCGACGGTGTAGTCCTGCAGGTCACCGCCGTCCTCGTCGCCGCGCCAAACCCGCAACTTCGCGTCGTAAGCAGCCATTCTCAGCCCTTCCGCTCAGGGTGCTCGGCCAGTTGATCCGGCGTGTAGTACTTCTCGAGTTCGGACAGTTCGAACGTGGCCAGCAGATCGGGCCGCATCACCGGCTGCTGCTCCGGGGTCACCGTGACGTCGGGCACGACCGCTGTGCTTCCCGCGGCATCCGCCGCGCTAACCCGGCAGACCAGCAGCTTGTTGCGCCACTCGGCGTCCATCTTCGGGAAGTCGTCGCGGGTATGTCCGCCACGGCTTTCGGTGCGCTGCAGGGCGGCCTTGGCCACGCATTCGCTGACCAGCAGCATGTTGCGCAGGTCGATCGCCAGGTGCCAGCCGGGGTTGAAGATCCGGCCGCCCTCGACGACGACGTTGGCGTAGCGCGCCTTGAGCTCGTCGATCTTGCCGAGCACTTCTTCGAGTTCGCCCTCTTTACGGATGATGCCCGCGAGGTCATTCATCGACTGCTGCAGCTCGGAGTGCAGGGTGTAGGGGTTCTCGGCGTTGGCCTTCGGCTCGAACGGTGAGAGAGCCAGTTTGGTGGCCTCTTCGATCGCCGCCTCCGATACGGCCGGACGCTGTGCGAGTGCGTGCACGTAGTCCGATGCGCCCAGACCGGCACGCCGGCCGAACACCAGCAGGTCGGACAATGAGTTGCCGCCGAGGCGGTTGGATCCGTGCATGCCGCCCGAGCACTCGCCCGCAGCGAACAGGCCGGGTGTCGAGCCGGCACCGGTATCGGGATCGACCTCGATGCCGCCCATCACGTAGTGACAGGTTGGACCGACTTCCATCATGTCCTTGGTGATGTCGACCTCGGCCAGCTCGATGAACTGGTGGTACATCGACGGCAGCCGGCGCTTGATCTCCTCGGCGGGCATGCGGGATGCGATGTCGAGGTAGACGCCGCCATGCGGGGTGCCGCGGCCGGCCTTCACCTCGTCGTTGATGGCGCGGGCCACCTCGTCGCGCGGGAGCAGGTCAGGGGTGCGCCGGGCCGAGTCGTTGTCCTTGAGCCACTGGTCGGCCTCTTCTTCGGATTCGGCGTACTGCCCCTTGAACACGTCGGGGATGTAGTCGAACATGAAGCGCTTGCCCTCGGAGTTCTTCAGCACTCCGCCGTCGCCGCGGACACCCTCGGTGACCAGGATTCCCTTCACCGATAGCGGCCAGACCATGCCGGTCGGGTGGAACTGGATGAATTCCATGTTGATCAGTCCGGAACCCGCGCGCAGGGCGAGGGCATGCCCATCGCCGGTGTACTCCCAGGAGTTCGAGGACACCTTGAACGACTTGCCGATTCCGCCGGTGGCCAGCACCACTGCAGGCGCCTCGAACAGAATGAACTTGCCGGTCTCGCGCCAGTAGCCGAAGGCGCCCGCGATCGCGTCTCCGTCCATGATCAGGTCGGTGATCGAACACTCATGGAAGACCTTGATCCGGGCTTCGTAGTCGCCCAGTTCGCGCTTGTCTTCCTGCTGCAGCGAGACGATCTTCTGCTGCAGGGTGCGGATGATCTCCAGCCCGGTCCGGTCGCCGACGTGGGCGAGTCGCGGGTAGGTGTGGCCGCCGAAGTTGCGCTGGCTGATCCGGCCGTCCTTGGTGCGGTCGAACAGCGCGCCATAGGTCTCGAGTTCCCACACCCGGTCGGGTGCCTCCTGCGCGTGCAATTCGGCCATCCGCCAGTTGTTGAGGAACTTGCCGCCGCGCATGGTGTCACCGAAGTGCACCTGCCAGGAGTCCTTGGTGTTGACGTTGCGCATCGCGGCCGCGCAGCCGCCCTCGGCCATCACCGTGTGGGCCTTGCCGAACAGTGACTTGGTCACCACGGCGACGCGCAGGCCGCGTTCGCGTGCCTCGATCACCGCGCGTAGACCCGCGCCACCGGCACCGATCACGACGACGTCGTATTGGTGCCGCTCTACCTGCGATGGGCCGCTCGGGCGAACAGGGTCAGCCGATGTCATGAATCCTCACTTGCCTTTTCGTG
This sequence comes from Acidobacteriota bacterium, assembly GCA_022708865.1. GTDB lineage: Bacteria > Actinomycetota > Actinomycetes > Mycobacteriales > Mycobacteriaceae > Mycobacterium. Next base: position 8,033 of record JAKIXW010000018.1, on the reverse strand, counting down.
CATGTATTTCGGTGGTCAGCCAATGAATCTCAGGTCGTGGATCCAACCGGCCGAGACGGACATGATGTAGAAGTCGGTGAGCATCAGGGTGCCCAGCGTGATCCACGCGTACAACTTGTGCCGGGTGTTGAGCCGGCTGACCTGGGTCCAGATCCAGTACCGCACAGGGTGTTTGGAGAAATGCTTGAGGCGCCCGCCGGTCACGTGCCGGCATGAGTGGCACGACACCGTGTAGACCCACAGCATGATGACGTTGCCCCACAGGATGACGTTGCCCAGGCCGAACCCGAATCCGCTGGGGGAGTGCATCGCGACGATCGCGTCGTAGGTGTTGATCAGCGAGATGATCCCGGCGATGTAGAAGAAGTACCGGTGGGTGTTCTGGATGATCAGCGGCAGCCTGGTCTCACCGGTGTACTTGGCGTGCGGTTCGGCCACCGCGCACGCGGTGGGCGACTGCCACACCGAGCGGTAGTAGGCGCCGCGGTAGTAGTAGCAGGTCAGCCGGAACAGCAGCAGGAACGGCAGGGACGCCGCCGCGAACGGGATCAGCGACAACGGCCCCGATGCGGGCAGGATCTGCGGCCAGAAGTCGCTGGCCTCACCGCACTTGACGCTCAGGCACGGTGAGTAGAACGGCGTCAGGTAGTGGTACTCGGGGACGAAGAAGTGGTTGCGCATGAACGCGCGAACCGTCGCGTAGATGACGAACGCGGCGAAGCCGAGGTCGACGATCAGTGGAGATTTCCACCAGGCGTCGGTGCGCAGCGTCTTCTGGGGGATCGCGGCGCGGGTCGGGGAGAAGACCCCGGTACCCCGGCCGGGCCGGTTTGTTGCAGGCGCGCTCATGTATTCGGCTTCCTCAATTCGGACGTGGCTGTGGCCGGGTTTGGGTCGTAGCGGCGGTGAGCGGGCGGCTCACTTGTGGTGCCCGCCCACACCTTCGTCGTCGATGTCCCGCCAGAATTCGCTGTCGTACTGCGTGTCGGGCACCACGATCTTCTCGCCGGCGGGCCGGACGGTGCAGCGCTCGAGATCCAACTCGTTGGCATCGTTGTCGAGCAGTTCGACGTCGCCGATGATGCGTTCGGCGTCCATCGCGATGCGCCGCGTGGCGGGATTGTCGCCGTAGCGGGAGCGCAACGAGTCGACGCATCTGCGCAGTCCGCCGATCAGCGTGTGCAGTTCGTCGAGTTCGGTAGTGCTGGACAAGCGACCTCCTTGGGCTGAAGGGTGTCATGGGTCACGTTACGACACTCGATGCTAGCCATTTCACCATCCGGGCGTGACCCACATCACGTACGGAAACATCGACGGCAGCTCAACACAGGAGGCCTCATGACCGATCTCGGTACCGCCGCGCTCCAGCGGCGGGCGAAATTACTGCTCGAACTGCATGAACCGGGCGATCCGGTGGTGTTGCCGACGGTCTGGGACGCGTGGTCGGCCGCGCTGGCGGTATCGGCCGGATTCGCCGCTCTGACGGTGGGCAGCCATCCGGTGGCCGACTCGGTGGGCAAGCCCGACAACGAGGGCATGACCTTCGACGACCTACTCACCCGGGTGGCGCAGATCACCGCCAAGGTCGACGTGCCGGTATCAGTGGATATCGAATCGGGCTACGGCGAGGACCCCGAGCGGCTGATCACCGGACTGCTGTCGGTGGGAGCCGTCGGGCTCAACATGGAGGACACCGTCCATTCGGAGGGCAAGCGGCTCCGTTCGGCCGTAGAGCACGCGGCGCTGATCGGTGCGCTGCGTCGGTCGGCCGACGCTGCGGGGGTGCACATGGTGGTGAATGCGCGAACCGATCTGTTCCTGCGCGCCGACGGAGACGACGCCGATCGGGTGGAGCGCGCGATCGAACGGTTGACGTTGTGTGCCGGCGCGGGGGCGGACAGCCTGTATCCGGTTGGCCGGCACGATCCGGATACGTTGCGGCGCTTGACGTCCGAGCTTCCGCTGCCGGTCAATGCGATCGCACTGCCCGATCAGGATGACCCGGCGTCGTTCGGTCCGCTGGGGGTGGGCCGGATCAGTTTCGGGCCGTTCTTCCAGGCGGCGCTGGCGAAGCGGGCCGCGGAGATCCTAGGTCGCTGGGGCTGACTTCACCACACGTCGCCGTCGCGCCAATCGCAGGCCAGGTCGACGGTCGGGTCGACGTCGATGTTGTTGGGCAGCACCATGATGGTTCCGTCGTCGTCGGGCGTAGGGACCGGCCCGGCGGGGCCGAGCACCGACGTGGGGCCCTGCCAGTGCTGCCAGCCGCGCGCGGTGTAGAAGCCGGTGGCATCGGCAAATGCGGACAGTGCGCCCATCGAGTACGCGCCGCGGATCACCTGCTCGACGGCGTCCATGACCGCGGCGCCCAGGCCCTGGCCGCGCCACTCATGGTCGACGGCGACGCCTTCTACGTAACCGCACCGCAAGGCCACCCCGCGGTGCAGCAGCCGGCGTTGCACCACCGCGGCGTGGGCGATCAGCGCGCCGCGGTGCAGGACCACCGCGTGCATCCCGCCCAGCGCATGCTCCCAGTCGTCCGCGGTGAACCGGCCGTCGAATGCGGCGGCCAGCATCGCCCGGGCGTGTTCGCGGGTCTCGTTGTCCAGATCCGCGGTGTGAATCAGGCGCGCGGTGTGGACCTGGTTGTGCACACCCGCAGTTCTACACCCGCGGTCGGCTCCAGTGCAGCCGCACGGTCTGCCCGGGTCGGATCTGCGCCACCTTGTCGATGTCGGCGTCGATCACCACGCCGGCGACGGGGTAGCCGCCGGTGACCGGGTGATCGGGGCCCAGGATCACCGGGAGTCCGTTGGGCGGAACCTGGATCGCGCCGCGGGTGGCGCCCTCCGACGGCAGCTGACGGGCCGGGTCGCGGTAGCGCAGCGGGGTGCCGGTCAGGCGCATCCCGACCCGGTCGCTGCGGTCGGAGGCCACCCACACGTTGTGCACCAACGCGTCCGGGTCGACGAACCAGTCGTCCCGAGGGCCGGGCAGCACGCGCAGGCCGAGCATCCGGCCCTCGATGGTGGCCACCGGCGCCTGATCGAGTTCGGGGTACTCGCCGGTGTGCGTGCCCACTGGCAGCACATCGCCGGCCCGCAGCGGGCGTGGGCCGATCGCGGACATCACGTCGTAACTGCGCGAACCCAGCACGGGTTCGACGTCGATGCCGCCGCGCACCGCCAGATAGCTGCGCACGCCGGTGTCCGGCGAGCCGAGCGAAATCAGCTGGCCATCACGTACGTGCTGAATACTGTTGGTGCCGAACGGCTTTCCGTTCACGGTGGGGTCGGTGTCGGCGCCGGTCACCGCAATGTCGATGTCCCCGCCGCATACGCGTGCGGTCAATCCGCCGAGCGTCACCTCCACGGTGGCGCGGTCGTCGGTATTGGCCACCAGGCGGTTGGCCAGGGTGTGGGCGCGGCGATCGGCCGCCCCCGAGCGGGTCACGCCCAGATGGGCCATGCCGGTCCGGCCGAGGTCCTCGACCAGGGCCAGCGGTCCGGTGCGCAGGATTTCCAGGGTGGTCATCGTGTCCTCCTTCAGACGGCCCGGAACTGGACCCACATGCCCGGCGTCAGCAGCGCGGGCTCGGGGCGGTCGATGTCCCACATCGCGGCATCGGTGTGGCCGATCAGTTGCCAGCCGCCCGCGGAACGTCTCGGATAGACGGCGCTGAACTCACCGGCCAGCGCGACCGCACCGGCGGGGACCGCGGTGCGCGGCTCGGCCCGGCGAGGGACCTGCAGTCGTGGGTCGCCATCGACCAGGTAGGCGAAACCCGGTGCGAATCCACCGAATCCGACCCGCCAGGGGGTGCCGGTGTGGGCGGCGATCACGCCGACCGTGTCCAGTCCGGTCAGCCGGCCCACCTCGACGAGGTCGGCGCCGTCGTAGACCACGTCGATGACGACGTCGGCGCGCCTGTCGGACCGGCGGTGATCACCGGGGTGCCGGTCGGGGCGTTGGCGGCCCAGTCGCTGTCGGGTGGGCGCCTGGTAGCGGGGTCCGGCGAGCTTGATCAGGACCGTGCGTGCCCCCGGCACGATGTCGACGACGCCGGGCAGTTCGGCGCGATGCAGGAGTTCGGTCCAGGACAGGACCTCGGTGGTGTCGGCGCATTCGACCAGCAGGGCGCTATCGCCGTAATCACGCACCATGTCAGTAATTTTCGCGGTTCTGGGTTCCAAGATGGCGCTCATGAACTGACGTTACCGCCGAGTAGCTTCGGCGGCCAGTGGCTTTACCGGTCCGCCAGAGGAGCCTTAGCGAAGGCTCATCATCAACCGTGTTCACACCATCGTTTCGTAGGTCGGCTCATGCTTCTTCACGTATGCGATCACCCGATACGTGATGGGCAGCATCACCACTTCGACGGCCGTCTTGTAGAACCAGCCGAGGGCGGTGTAGACCGCGAAATCCCGAAAGGTGTTGATGCCGATGGCGCCCGCGGCGATCGAGCAGAAGACCAGTGTGTCGCCCAGCTGGCCGGCGAACGTCGAGCCCACCAGCCGGGCCCACAGGTGTTTCTCCTTGGTGCGCTGCTTGATCGCCACCACGGTCCAGGCGTTGATGGTCTGGCCGACGATGAAGCCCGCCAGGCCGGCGATGATCAGCTGGGTGTAGGCGTGCACCACGTTCTCGAAATGAGCCTGGTTCTGGTAGAAGTCGGCGGCCGGTAGATAGATCGTGACCCAGAAGACCAGCGCCGCCAGGATGTTCATCGCGAAGCCGAGGAAGATCGCGCGCCGGGCGGCCCGGAATCCGTAGACCTCCGACAGCACGTCACCGATGACGTAGGTCAGGGGGAAGACGATGAAACCGCCGTCGGTGATGATCGGGCCGAAGGCGACGCCCTTGGTGGCGGTGACATTCGAGATGATCACCAGGGCGGTGAAGACCGCCACGAACATCGGGTAGTAGCGCGAGCCGACCGACGCGTAGCCGCGCGGGTGTTCTGCGAGGTCGGGATCCTGGCTCGTCACGTTGCCATCCAAGCGCATCGGTACCGTCTGCGCTTCCAGGGGGCCGCTTGTGCGTCAACCCGCAGTTGCGGACGCCGTATCCGAGTAGCGTTTGGCGGGCCGGGGGCAGCTCGGACCACGGAGGAATCCGATGATCATCTTGACCGCTGGTGTCGCGGAGCCGTTGTCACGGAGCGCACCGTCGCAGCGCGCTCCGGTGCGGGTCGGCCTGGTGCAGCACCACTGGCGCAGCGATCCCGTCGAGCTGGCGGCCGCACTGCGGGCGGGTATCGACGTGGCGGCGGGCGAGGGTGCGGCGGTGGTGTTCCTGCCCGAGATCACGCTGTTGCGCTACCCGGCGGACACCCCGGCGGGACCGGATCCCGGCGCCGGGGCCGAGGACCTGCTGACCGGCCCGACGTACGCCCTGGCGGCCGATGCCGCGCGGGCCAACGGCGTCTTCGTGCACGCGTCGCTCTACGAACGCGCACCGGCCGGCGACGGTCTGGGATTCAACACCGCGATCCTGGTGTCCCCGGGCGGTGAACTGGTGGGCCGCACCCGCAAGCTGCACATCCCGATCTCGGCCGGCTACTACGAGGACACCTACTTCCGGCCCGGTCCCGCCGGCGACGACGATCCGTATCCGGTCTACCAGCCGGACGGTCTGGGCGCGCGGATCGGCATGCCGACCTGTTGGGACGAATGGTTCCCGGAGGTGGCCCGCAACTATTCGTTGCGTGGCGCCGAGATCGTGGTGTACCCCACCGCAATCGGGTCGGAGCCGAAGTTCCCCGCCTTCGACACCGAACCGCTGTGGCAGCGGGTGATCGTCGCCAACGGCATCAATAGCGGACTCTTCATGGTGGTGCCCAACCGAACCGGCGCCGAGGGCGCGCTGAGCTTCTACGGCTCGTCATTCATCTCCGACCCGTACGGCCGGGTGCTGGTGCGGGCGCCGCGCGACCAGGAGGCGGTGCTGGTCGCCGACCTGGATCTCGATCAGCGCCGGGACTGGCTCGAACTGTTCCCGTTCCCGCCGGCCCGACACGTACGGCGCGCTGACCGACCCGGTGGACCCGGTGCGGCCCTACGGGGCGGGTCATCGGGCGACCGCGGTGGTCAAATGAGCGCCCGGCTGTTCACCGGCGGTACCATCTGGACCGGTTCCGGCGAGACGGATGCGTTGTTGGTGGTCGACGGAACGACCGCTGCGCTCGGCCTAGCTGCCCGGGAAAGGTCCAGTGCGGCAACCAATCACGTCGACCTGGGTGGCGGATTCCTGATGCCGTCGTTCGGGGACGGGCATGCGCACCCGTTGTACGGCGGTCTGGAGGCGGTGGGGCCGGCGGTGCGGCCGTGCCGGTCGGTGGACGAAATCGTGCGCGCGGTAAAGGAATTCGCGGACACCCATCGCGAGCAGGACTGGATTCTGGGCGCCTCTTACGACGGCAGCCTGGCCCCCGGCGGCCTTTTCGACGCCCGCTGGCTCGACGTCGCCGTCCCCGACCGGCCGGTGGTGCTGCGGGCCTGGGACTACCACACGGTGTGGTGCAACACCGTTGCGCTCGACCGGGCCGGCATCACTCCCGACACGCCGGATCCGGTGCTGGGCGAGATACCGCACCGGGAGGACGGATCGGTGCTGGGCACGTTACGGGAGTGGGGTGCGGTCGATCTCGTCATGAATGTGGTGCCGCCGCGCGACGAGGAGCTTCGGGTGGGCGCTCTCGGAACTGCGGCCGACTACTTCCTCTCGCGTGGGGTCACCTGGGTGCAGGACGCCTGGGTCGAACCGGCCGACGTCGCCACCTACGTGGCGGCCGCGCGACGCGGTGTGCTGCGGATGCGGTTCAACCTGGCGTTCTACGCCGACCCACGGTTCTTCGACACGCAGGTGATCGGCTATGCCGAGGCCCGCCGGCAGGTCGACGCTCTCGCCTCACCGTTGCTGACCGCGAACACCGTCAAGTTCTTCGCCGACGGTGTGGTCGAGAACGAGACCGGCGCACTGCTCGCGCCGTACTGTTCGGGCCTGCACAGCCACGGCATGCAGAACTGGGATGGTAACTCGCTGGCCGAGGCCGCCCGCCGGGTCGACGAACTTGGCCTGCAGATCCACATTCACGCGATCGGGGACGCCGCGGTCCGCCAGGCGCTCGACGCGATCGAATATGTAGTGCAGCACAACGGAACACGGGACCGCCGACCGGTGATCGCGCACTGCCAGCTGATCGATGACGTCGACATCGCCCGGTTCCGGGAGCTGGGCGTGATCCCGAACATGCAACCGCTGTGGGCGCAGATGGATGCCCTGATGACGGTGCTGACCATTCCGCGGCTCGGGGTGGACCGCTCCGACCGGCAGTACCAGATGAAAACGTTGATGAATTCTGGTGCCCCGCTTGCTCTCGGATCCGACTGGCCGGTGTCCTCGGGGGCGCCGCTGGACGGGATCGCGGTGGGTGTTTCGCGCCGGACGGCAGACGGTGAACCGGAGGGCGGCTGGACGCCGCACGAGATACTGCCGATCGAGGCGGCCCTGTCGGCGTACTCCGCGGGTGTGGCGTATCAGGCTTTCGCCGAACAGGATTGGGGCCGAATTGCGCCGGGTGCCAGTGCCGACCTGGTCTGGCTGGCGCGTGACCCTCGCGTCATTCCGCCGCTCGAGCTACCCACGATCGGAGTGCGAGCGACCTATCTACTGGGTGAACCGGTCTACACGACAGAAGGGGTGGCGCCATGACCGTGCCGACCAACGCCTCAGCGGGCAATCCACTCTTCGACGAGCACGAAGGAACCCTGCGCCGAGCGCTCGGACTGCCGTCGCTGGTGCTGTTCGGTCTGGTGTACATGGTGCCGCTGACGGTTTTCACCACCTACGGCATCGTGACCGAGACCACCGGCGGCCGATTGCCGGTGGCCTACGTGCTGACCCTGATCGCGTTGGGCTTCACCGCCCTGTCATACGCCAACATGTCCCGCGCGTTCCCGGTGGCCGGATCGGCATACACCTACGCGCAGAAGAGTTTTGGCGCGCCGGTCGGGTTCCTGTCCGGGTGGTCG
>JAKIXW010000189.1 GCA_022708865.1 Acidobacteriota bacterium | reverse complement strand
CTCCTCGTCGAGGATGACGTCGTAGACGGGCGCGAGTTCCTGACCGCCGTACTCCGTGGGCCAGGACAGCCCGAAGAACCCGGCCTCGTAGAGCGCGCGGTGCCATTCCCCGGCCTTGGCCCAGTACTCGTCCCCGGATGTGGGGAACTCCTTGGCGTGCAAAGCAAGCCAGTCACGCAGCCGCTGCCGGAAGACGGCCTCGCCGGCCGAATCACGAAAGTCCAAGATCGATCTCCTCCAACTTGACGGCCCACAGTTCGGTCGACGTGAGCGCGCGGCGCAGGTAGACGTGCGCGAGGCATTCCCAGGTGTTGCCGATACCGCCGTGCACCTGGATGGACGTCTCGCAGACGGTCCGGGCGGCGCGTGCGCAGTACACCTTGGCTACCTGCGCGGCGCGGACCGCCTCGGCCGGCGGCAGCTCATCGACGGCCCACGCGGCGTGGCGCAGGATGCTCACCGAACCCTCCGTGAGGGTCAGCGCCTCGGCCAGCAGGTGCGCGACGGCCTGGTAGGAGCCGATGGTGTGCCCGTACTGTTCGCGAATCCTGGCGTACTCGACCGCCAGGTGCAGTGTTCCCCGGCAGACGCCGACCAGGTCGGCGGTGGTGATCACCAATGCCAGTGCGCGCCAACGCTGTGCCGCTCCAGCGTCGAGCTCACCGACGGTCTCGGCCGGGCCCAGCGCGGCCCGCGCCCGGGTCAGATCGGCCGACGGCACGGCGTCGCCCAGTGCGGCGGCCGTGACGACGTTGTCGGTGAGCGCCAGTGCGCGCGCGGCGCCGCGGGCATCGAAGGCCTGCGCGCCGACGGCGACGGTGGCGTCGGACGCGTCGGTGCCGACGTGGCGGGCCAGCTCGTCGGCGAGTACCGGGCCCAGGAAGGCCGCATCGACCAGGCCCCGGCCGAACTCCTCGGCCACGATCGCGACCTCGACCCCGGATGCGCCGTCGGACCGCAACGAACGAAACCCGGTGGCAGCCAACTGCTTGTCGAGCCGGGCGATCCGCGACTCGTCCTCGAGCGCGGCGACCGAACGCGGCCCCAGGTCGTCGGCCAAATCGGCCGCGGCGTCGCGCAACTGCTGTTGCTCAGTGGTCAGACGTACATCCATGGCGCTCCTTCAGTACCCGGCGCAGCACCTTGCCCGACGGCAGGCGCGGAATCTCCTCGACGAAAACAATGTCACGCGGGCGCTTGTAGCCGGCCAGCGAATTCTCCACCAGTGCAACGAGTTCGGATGCAATTACGTCCGCCCGGGTGGCCACCGCAGCAACCACCGCCTCCCCGTCGGTGACATCGGGAATGCCGAACACCGCGCAGTCGGCGACCGCGGGATGGCCCAGCAGCACTCGTTCGACCTCGGCGGGGGCCACCTGGAAGCCACGCACCTTGATCATTTCCTTGGTGCGGTCGGTGATCCGGAGGTAGCCGTCGTCGTCGAGGTAGCCGACGTCGCCCGTCCGGTACCAGCCGTCGTCGAACGCTGCCGCGGTGTCCTCCGACGGCAGGTATTCGGCCATCACCGAATCCGATTGTGCCTGAATCTCTCCCGGCTGCCCGGCCGGCAACGGCTCACCGGTCTCCAGGGACACCACCCGCAGATGCACCCCCGCGGGCGCGCGCCCGACGGTGTCGAGCCGCCCGCCCTCGAGGTCGTTGCATGCCAGTACGGGTAGTTCGCTGGCACCGTAGGCGGTCATCCAGGTGACCCCGGCGCGCCGGGTGACGGTCTCGGCGACGCTGGGCGTCACCGGCGTGGCGCACCACATGATGTAGCGCAGCGACGAGAGGTCGAAGGACTCGAGGTCCGGGTGCGACGCGATGGCCAGGGCGATGGGCGCCACGGCCATCTCGACGGTGATGCGGTCGGACGCGATGTGCCGCAACAGGGTGTCGATGTCGAAGCGCCGGTGCAACCGCAGGTAACCGCCCCGGTCGAGGACGGTGGCGATGTTGAGCAGACCGAGGATGTGCGACGGCGGCGTGGCGATCTGCAACCGGTCGGTGGGCCCGAGTTGGAGCGCCCGGCCCCAGTGGCCGACCGCGGCGGCGAACGAGGCGTGGGTGTGGCGGACGGCCTTGGGCAGGCCCGTGGTCCCGGAGCTGAAGACGAAAACCGCGTCGCCGGCGGGGGGCGGCACCGGCCCCACCGGGTCGATCTGCGGCGGGATCGGATCATCGAGGCTGAGCATGGGCATCAGCTCGGCCAGTAGCGGTTGGTCGCCCACGGCGTACGTGGGCGCCGTGAGTGCCAGCGCGTGCTCGAGTTCGGCGCGTTTCCACGACGAGCTCAACAACACCACGGCGGCCCCGGCCCGCCAGATGCCATAGAGGGCGATCACGAACTCGGGCCGGTTCGACGACATCAATGCCACCCGGTCGCCGGGCCGCACTCCCGCGCGCCCGAGAACCGCCGAGAACCCGTTGACCGCGGCGTCCAGCTCCGAGCGCCGGTATCGGCGGTCCTCGAAGGCGAGTACGACCGGGTCGGGCACTGGTCCTCCTCGGCGAGATCGCTGCGTTCGGGTACGGCGCCCCGACCAGGGTGATGTAAGAATCGAGAAGATACTATCGCGCGACGAGAATCGAATTCTCTTTGGGGTAGAATACACGTACCACTGCTGGCCGAGCACCGCATTCGAGAGGTTGACCCATGACGACACCCGCGTCCAGCGACACCGCGACGGCGACCGCCGACGAGCGGGCACAGGTGACCATCCGGTTGGACGGCAAGACGGTCACCATTGCCGCTCAGCCCGGTGAGACCATCCTGGAATCCGCCCGCCGGGCCGGGATGGCGCCGCCGTTCTCCTGCGAGGCCGGCAACTGCGGCACCTGCATGGCCAAGCTGACCGAGGGCACCGCGACCATGCGGGTCAACGACGCCCTGGATGACGACGAGGTCGACGAGGGTTACGTGCTGACCTGCCAGGGTGTGCCCGACTGCTCGGTGGTCGTCGACTACGACTGCTGAAACACGCCGAAACGTACGTTCGGGTGGAAAAGGCCGAGTGCGGCGCGCCCATTCGTCGATCTCGACTCCGAGCTCCGAACCAGCCGGTCGGCGCACACGAGGAGCTGCGCCGACCTGACCATCCCGAAATCGACGTTCTGGCGGCGTGCACTCGCACATCCACGCCGAAACGTCCGTTTCGGCGTGGTGATCGCTCAGCCGTGTTCGCCGAGCGCGGGCGGGGGGCGATAGTCCGGCGTGTAGCCGTCCACCTTGATACTGCTGCCGACCAGGCGGTACTCCCCGGCCGAGACAACGAGTTCCGGCAGGGCATCGAGCGCCTCGGCCAGGGTGCGCACGGCGGCCACCGGGATGCCCAGCGGCTTGAGCCGGGCCTCCCAGTTGGCCGCGGTATCGGTCGCCAGCACGTCGGACACCACCGTGAGTACGTCATCGCGACGTGCCGACCGTTCGGCCATGGTGTCGAAGCCCGCCACCCCGGCTTCCGTCGAGAACGCCCGCCAGAACCCGTCGTGCGTGATGAACAGCGCCAGATAGCCGTCGGCCGTCGGGAACAGTTGCGCCGGAACGTAGAACGAGTGCGCACCGAACGGTCGGCGCTGTGGCTGCACACCGGAATTCAGGTACGCCGCGGCGTGGTAGTTGAGCTGGGAGAGCAGCACGTCGCGCAGGCAGACATCGACCTGGCCGCCGCGGCCGGACACGATCTGCGCCAGCAATCCGAGCGCCGCCGTCAGACCCGTGGAGTTGTCCGCCGACGAGTAGCCGGGCAGCGTGGGCGGACCGGCCGGATCACCCGTCAGCGCCGCGATCCCGGTACCGGCCTGCACGACGTAGTCGAACGCCGGGTCGTCACCGCCGTACAGGCCGAACCCGGTCAACGCGACGCAGACGATCTTGTCGTTGTACTTGCGCAGGGCGTCGTATGTCAGGCCCAGCTTCCGGATGGCCGACGGCTTCAGATTCACCAGTAGCGCATGGGATTCCGCGACCAGCGCACCGAGTCGCTGCTGCCCCTCGGAGGTGCCCAGCTCGAGGCACACGCTGCGCTTGCCGCGGTTGAGACTGGCGAAGTAGGAGTCCGACACCTGCCGGGAGATGTCTCCCGTCGGTGGCTCGATCTTGGTGACCTCGGCGCCCAGGTCGGCCAGCATCATGGTGGCGTACGGGCCGGCCAGCATGGTGCCGACCTCGAGGATCTTGATGCCCTCCAGCGGCCCGTTCATCTGACCTGGGAGGCCAATTCGCCGATGACCTCACGGGTGCGGTACTTGGAGGCCACCAACTCGTCGCGGGTGTCACCGATCGGGAGCAGCCGCACCGACAGGTCGGTCACGCCGGCGTCGGCGTAGCGGCGGAACTGGCGCAGGATCTCGTCCTCGTCACCCGCCGCGCACAGATCACCGACGTTGCGGGCATCGCCGCGGTCCAGCAGCTTCTGATAGTTCGGCGACGTCTCGGCCTCGGCCAGGATCCGGTTGGCCCGCTCCTTGGCCGCCTCGACCTCCGAATTGGCGCACAGGCACACTGGGATTCCCGCGACGATCCGCGGGGCGGGCCGGCCGGCATTGTCGGCGGCCTTGGTGATCCGCGGCGCGATGTGATCGCCGATGGCACGTTCGTCGGCCATCCACAGCACGGTTCCGTCGGCGAGCTCACCGGCGATCTGCAGCATCACCGGGCCCAGCGCGGCGACCAGGACCGGCATCCGGGGCTCGGCGCCCAGGGCGGTCGGGTTGTGCACGGTGAAGGTGTCGTTCTCGACGTCGACGGGCCCCGGACCGGCGATCGCGGTGTTGAGCACCTGCAGGTAGTCCCGCGTGTAAGCGGCCGGCTTGTCGTAGGGCAGGCCGAGCATGTCGCGAACGATCCAGTGGTGCGACGGCCCGACCCCCAGGGCCAGCCGGCCACCGGTGCCGGCGTGCACCGAAAGTGCTTGACGGGCAAGGGCAATGGGATGCTGGGCCTGCAGGGGAACCACCGCGGTGCCCAGTTCGATCCGGGTGCTGCGCCCGCCCATCAGGGACACCATGGTCAGCACGTCGAAGTCGTCGGGCACCTGCGGCATCCAGGCGGTGTCCAGGCCGGCCGAGTCCGCCCATTCGATGTCGGCCAGGAACTTCGAGATCTTGCGCGCCATGTCCCCGCGGTCGGCCCCGATCATCACGCCCAGTCTCACAGGGAGGCTCCGTCGGTGATCTTGCGGACCTCGCTCACCAGCACGTCCAGCGCGGTACCCGTCGGGAACACCGCGACGGCACCGGCGTCGAGCACCTTCTGCACGTCGCTCTGCGGGATGGTGCCGCCGACGACGACCGCGATGTCACCGGCGTCGGCGGCCTTCAGCGCGTCCACGGTGCGCTGCGTGAGCGCGACGTGCGCGCCGGACAGGATCGAAAGCCCCACCACCGCAACATCTTCCTGCAGCGCGATGGACACGATGTCCTCGATCCGCTGCCGGATACCGGTGTAGATCACCTCGAATCCGGCGTCGCGCAGGGTGCGCGCGACGATCTTGGCCCCGCGGTCGTGGCCGTCCAGACCGGGCTTGGCGACCAGGACGCGCGCCGGGCTGGCAGATGTAGCAGTCATCTAGAACACCACCGGTTGTTGGAATTCGCCCCACACGTTCTTCAGTGCCGTCACCATCTCACCGACGGTGCAGTACGCGTTGGCGCAGTCGATCAGGGCGTGCATCAGGTTGTCGGTGCCTTCCGCGGCGCGCGACAGGGCGGCCAGTTTGGCCGCGACGTCGGCGGAGTCGCGTTCGGACTTCACCTTGGCCAACCGCTTGAGTTGCGTCTCGCGGCCCTCGGCGTCGAGTTCGTAGGTGGAGATGTCCGGTGGCGGCTCGTCGGAGACGAACTTGTTGAGCCCCACCACAACCCGTTCACCGGATTCCTCGGCCAGATGGATCTTGTAGGCCTCGTCGGCGATCAGGCCCTGCAGGTAACCGTCCTCGATGCAGCGCACCATGCCGCCGTGGTTCTCCAGGTCGGCCATGATCTCGACGATGCGTTCCTCGGTGGCATCGGTGAGCGCCTCGACGAAGTACGACCCGCCCAGCGGGTCGGCGACGCGCGTGACCCCGGTTTCGTAGGCCAGGATCTGCTGGGTGCGCAGGGCGAGCGTGGCCGACTCTTCGCTGGGCAGGGCGAAGGGTTCGTCCCAGGCGGCGGTGAACATCGACTGCACGCCGCCGAGCACGGATGCCATGGCCTCGTAGGCCACCCGGACCAGGTTGTTCTGGGCCTGCGGCGCGTACAGCGACGCGCCACCGGACACACAGCCGAACCGGAACATGGCGGCCTTGTCGGACTTCGCACCCCAGCGCTCGCGTACGATGGTGGCCCAACGGCGCCGTCCTGCACGGTATTTCGCGATCTCCTCGAAGAAGTCGCCGTGAGTGTAGAAGAAGAACGAGATCTGCGGCGCGAACTGGTCGATGGTCATCCGGCCGCGTTCGACGACGGTGTCGCAGTAGGTCACGCCGTCGGCCAGGGTGAATGCCATCTCCTGCACGGCGTTGGCACCGGCATCACGGAAGTGCGCACCGGCCACCGAGATCGCGTTGAACCGTGGTACCTCGGCCGCACAGAACTCGATGGTGTCGGCGATCAACCGCAGCGACGGCTCCGGCGGCCAGATCCACGTCCCGCGCGAGGCGTACTCCTTGAGGATGTCGTTCTGGATGGTGCCGGTCAGCTTCTCCCGCGGCACACCGGCCTTCTCGGCGGCCGCCACGTAGAACGCGAGCAGGATGGCGGCGGTGCCGTTGATGGTGAAGCTGGTGCTGATCTTGTCCAGCGGGATGCCGTCGAACAGGATCTCGGCGTCGGCCAGGGTGTCCACCGCGACGCCGACCCGCCCGACCTCCTCGCCGTACTCGGCGTCGTCGGAGTCATAGCCGCACTGGGTCGGCAGGTCGAGCGCCACCGACAAGCCCGTACCACCCTGGTCGAGCAGGTAGCGGTAGCGGGCATTGGATTCTTCGGCCGTGCCGAACCCGGAGTATTGCCGGAACGTCCAGAGCCGACCGCGGTACCCCGACGAGAAGTTGCCGTGAACGGGAACTCGCCCGGCGCCGGCGGTTCACCCTTCACATCGTCCGCGCCGTAGACCGCGTCCAACGGGATACCCGACGACGTTCGCGCGGTGTTGTCCATGGTAGCCATCACCGGATAACGTACTTGCAAAAAATGAGAATGCCAATATCGCCTGGCGAAAATGACGCAGCGAGGGAATCGACCACCGGACGGTCACTAACTGGCGCTCTGCGGCGCGTCTTCCTGATGCCGGTCGGCGACCCCGGG
>JAKIXW010000188.1:3001-7324 GCA_022708865.1 Acidobacteriota bacterium | reverse complement strand
CCCAACTCGCACCCGGATGCGCCTGCGCGATCTGGCGCCCCGTCATCGCAGCGACCGTCACCGTTCCCTGCGCGCCACCGATCATGGCGATGCTCGTGGGGTCCAGGTCGTCGATCTGATAGACCGCCCCACCGAACAATTCGGTGAACGCGAATGCCGTCATCCAGCTCCCCCTCGTCTCGCGCCGATGGTGGACCTGCCGAGTTCGATCGTCCACCACCGCTCGGCCCCGCACCCGGGTATTGATTACCCGTCCGCGAATACGCCGCTACTCGACCCTGATTCAGGTTGGTAACGATCGGGAATATATGAGGTGTCGCTCCTCGAAGTTGGAGGCCAAAAGGACGACACTGGCAGGACAACCTAACAACTGCCCTGAATCGGGAGTAAACATGACCTACAACGTCGTAGGAATCGATGTTCACGATCTAGCGCCGGCTCCGAAGTTCACGCCGCGTAAGCGGCATCTTCGGGCCGTCGATCCCCTTCCCACCGAGGCATCCACGAGGTGGACACCCGACGACGTCGCCGAATTGCGCGCGGCCGTTGACGAGTTCCCCCGCGAAATCGGATCTTCCACGATGCTCGACATGATCATCGAAGCCGAGGGCCTGGCTCGTTAGACCTCTGGCCAGGACACCAGCCGGCACGGAATGCCGGTGTTCTCATCGGTCAGATAGCTGGCACACACGCGGTGATAGCCGTCAGCGATTTGCAATGCGACATCGCTGACGGCATTACCGCGCACCAGCAATATCGGCGACAATCGTTTGTCATCGTCTATTTTGCCGAGATCTGATTTCACATGCGCATTGTTCGCCGGCAGCATCGGCAAACGCGCGGCGCGCAGAATATCCTTTGCTGCGAACTCCAATTGCTCCGCTGAACGCATTGCGGCGACGACAGAACTGATTGCGCCAGCATCCGCGAGCATGCTCAGATACGACGCGGCGGCGTCATAGTCGTGCGCCTCTGGCTCGTCCAACCACTTCACCGGCATGTCCGCAGGTTAGCCCGTCAGGGCAACAGCGGCGGACGGCAGGCGTTCGAGGTCGGATCCCACCACCACCCGTTTTCACAGTTGAGCGGTTGCGGACCAACACCGAGCGGCCTGCACACGTTGGCCGTCGGGTCCCACCACTGACCCGGATCGCACGCCAGGGGTTGCGGGCCGACACCCAGCGGGCGGCACACGTTGCCGGTCGGATCCCACCACTGCCCCGCGTCGCAGGGCAGCGCCAGCGGCGCGCCGCCGTCGCGACACACGTTGGCCTTCGGATCCCACCACTGCGCGGGTGCGCAGTCCGCCTTGCTGATGGCCGGCAATGCGATGGTCCCGGCTGTAAAGGGAGCCAGGGCGAGCACGCTCGCTCCGAGCAAACGGGACGCTCTCTTCCACATGATGATCCCCTATCGTTTCGGTGCCTTCAGGCTATGCATAGCGGCCCTGGAATGTAAGGGTAGCCGAACTTTTTCAATCGGACACTGAAACTTATTGTCGGCCAAGCATTTTCGAATACCTTGGGTTGCACGCCAATCGCGTGCCGCCTAAACTCGGTCGCAGCGAAGGGGAGTAGCCCCCAATCAGTTGATCGACATACTGGCCCACCCAGGCCCGGTCATCTGGACCGGTTCTTTCCGGTGGGCGAGACCTTCGGCCTGTACAACCACCTCTGGTTGTCGGCCGGAGGCATTGATGACCCCGATCGGCAGCCACGAATAGGAAGTCTTCGGATGCTGGCTGCCCTGCTGTTGAGCTTCGCCGTGATCTTCGTCGCCGAGATGGGCGATAAGACCCAGCTGGTGGCGATGATGTTCGCGCTGCGCTACCGCTGGTGGATCGTGCTGAGCGCAATCTTCACCGCCACCATCGCCGTCCACTTGGTGTCAGTGGCGATCGGCCATTACCTGGGTGCCGCGCTGCCGACGCATTTGCTCGGCATCCTGGCCGGCGCGATGTTCGTGTTCTTCGGCCTGTGGACCCTGCGCGGCGACAGCCTGTCCGATGACGAGGCCAGCAAGACGGAGAAAGCGTCCGCACCGGCATTCTTCGTGGTGACCTCGGCGTTTTTCCTTGCCGAGCTGGGCGACAAGACGATGCTTGCGACGGTCACCCTGGCTGCCGACAAGCCCTGGATAGCGGTGTGGATCGGTTCGACCATCGGCATGGTGGTCGCGGATGCACTGGCGATCCTGGTCGGTGTGGTCGCCGGCAAGCACCTGCCGGAACGACTGATCCAGATCGTGGCCGCCGGCCTGTTCCTCGCCTTCGGCGCATACATGTTGATCGAGGGCCTGTTCCCCGCCGCCTCGAGCCTGGTGGTAGCGGCAGGCGCCATCGGCGCCGTCGCCGCATTCGCCGCGCTCCTGTGGGCGCTGCCCGAGCGACTTCGGCCGGCGGTATTGCGACCCGAGCCGGCCGAGGTCCAAGCCGCGGACTAGATCAGAAGACGCGGATCCAGTCGATCAGCATCTCCGCGGGATAGTTCCCGCCGGCAGGCTCCCGTCCTCCGGATCCGCCGACCGCCACGTTGAAGACCGGCTGCAACGTATAACCGGGATCGTTGAACGGCCAGTCCTCGATCGAGTTCATCGCCACCTCGAAGAATGGCGGCATGCCGGGCTGGTAGTCCTTCCAGAAGTACATCCCGGTCGGCAGCCAGGTCATCCGCCAGGTATGCCAGGCACTGTCGACCGGATGCGGATCGGTGGCAAACGAGGTGCCGTCGAGGCGAGCGTGCACGGTGGTGCCTGACGGCCAGTCGTTGTTGCCGTACCACTCGATCATGTCCACTTCGCCGCCGCGGACCGGATCGTCGTTCAGCAGCCAGAATGCGGGCCAGGCACCGCTGGTCAGGCAGTTCAGCTTGACCCGAGCCTCCCAGGTGGTGCCGATGCCGCCGCGCCAGTTGCCGATGATCTTCGCGCCGGCGTACTTCTCCTGGATGTTGTTGCCGGGGCCGCGCGTCGCGCGGATCACCAGGTTGCCGTTGCCGTCCTGGAAGACGTGTTCCTGGTCGGTGACGTAGCGGCCCATATTGAACGGCTTGTCCCACTCGACCGGGTTCTTGATCGTTTCGCGGGCCGGGACGATGAACCACCAGGCCGGGTCCGGCGGAGCACCGGCCGGGCCGTTGAACTCGTCCTGGAACAGGAACACCGGACCGGCCGGGGCCGCGGCGGGAACGGGCCCGCCAGGCCCAGGCGCAGGCACTGGACCAGGGGGAACGTCTCCCGGCACCGGGTCGGCGGCGGCTGTTTGGATCGGCAGTGCAGTGGCTGCCGCGCCCAAACCCATCATGAACATTGCGTGTCGTCGATCCATCTCAGGCACAGCTGCACCATAGACGATCGAGAGCTGGCTGGACGCTAGGCCGGTTGAGCTACTCGAGCAATCCGCGTCGCATGGCCTCGGCGACGGCGGCCGCCCGATCGCCGACCTCGAGCTTCTCGTAGAGGCGTTGCACGTGTGTCTTGACCGTCGACGGCGCCAGGAACAGCTGGGACGCCATCGCGGGAATTGTCTTGCCGGTGGCGATGAGACCGAGGATCTCCCGTTCCCGGGGGCTCAGCACCGGACCGGACGGTTCGGCGCGTCGGCGGATCTCCCCGGCCAGTCCGGCCGCCAGGGCGGGGCTGATGACGTCGCGGCCCCGCGCGCAGTTCAGGACCGCTGCGACGATGTCGGCCCGGGTCGATTCCTTGGGCAGGAAGCCGGCGGCGCCATCCTGGATGGCCTGGTAGACGACGGCGGATTCGTCGTGCGCCGACAACAGCAACACGCGCGTTGGCAGTTCGTCGCGCACCACGGCGGCGGCCACCTGAGCGCCGTCGAGGCCGGGCATCTGGTAGTCCAGCAGGGCGACGGCGGGCTGGTGCTCCTTGATGGCCGCCAGCGCCGCGGTGCCGTCGTCGGCCTCGGCCACCACGTCGATCTCCCCGCTGGAGGTCAGTGCGCGCACGACGCCCTCCCGGAACAGCGGATGGTCGTCGCCGACGACGACGCGGACTTTCTCGGCCACGCCGCCACTTTCCCATACCAACCCGTCTTAAGCTGGGCCAATGCCAGACAAGCTGCCCCCGGGGCCGCGGCTGCCTCGCCTGGTTCAGGCCGCGGTGTTCCTACACTATTGGCCGCGCTTCGTGGCGGCCTGCCGGCGGCGCTACGGCAGCGTGTTCACGCTGCGGATGTCGGGGTTGGGCACCGTGGTGTACCTCGACGATCCAGCAGACATCAAGGTGGTGTTCGCCGGCGATCCGGCGCTGTATCACGCCGGCGAGGCGAATTCGGTGCTGGCGGGTCTGTTGGGTCGCAGCTCGGTT
>JAKIXW010000188.1:0-2991 GCA_022708865.1 Acidobacteriota bacterium | reverse complement strand
GTGCACAAGTACCGCCGGCGCCTGATGCTCGCACCCTTCCAGCAGAAGGCGGTGGCCGGCCACGTCGGTCTGATGGCCGACATTGCCGCCAACAACACGGCGAAATGGCCTGTGGGGAAAGAGTTTCCGGTGTCGTCGCGGATGTCGGAGATCACCCTGGAGGTCATCCTGCGGATCGTCGTCGGCGCCACCGACCCGACGCGGCTGGCCGAACTGCGCGCGGTCCTCCGGAGGCTGCTGACGGTCAACTCGTGGAATGTGATCGCCTTCGCCAAACCCAAACTGCAGCAACGCCTTCCGTGGCGCTCGGTGCGGCACCAACTGGCCACCGCGGACAGGTTGCTCTACGCCGAGATCGCCGAGCGGCGCGCCGACCCGCACCTGGCCGAACGCACCGACGCGCTGGCGATGCTCATCCGGGCCACCGACGAGGACGGCCGGTCGATGAGCGACCGCGAGCTCCGCGACCAGCTGATCACCCTGCTCGTCGCCGGGCACGATACGACCGCGACCGGGCTGTCCTGGGCGGTGGAGCGGCTGACGCGCCATCCGGACATTCTGGCGAAAGCCGTTGCCGCAGCTGATGCTTCAGCCACCGGCGATCCGGCGGCTGACGAATATCTCGATGCCGTGTGCAAAGAGACGTTGCGTATCCGTCCGGTGGTGTTCGATGTCGGGCGGATCCTGACCCGGCCCGTGGAGTTCGGCGGATACCACCTGCCGGCCGGGGTCATGGTGGCGCCCGGTGTCGGGCTGGTTCACGCCGATCCCGCGGTCTATCCGGACCCCGACCGATTCGATCCGGACCGCATGGTGGGCGCGACACTGAGTCCGACCACCTGGCTGCCGTTCGGCGGCGGTAACCGCCGGTGCCTGGGCGCGACGTTCGCGTTGACGGAGATGCGCGTGGTGCTGCGGCAGATCCTGCTGGACGTCGAGTTGGAGACGACGACGGCCCGCGACGAGGGCCAGCACGTCAAGCACGTGATCCTGACGCCGAGCCGCGGCGCCCGCATCCGGGTTCGGGCGCGCCGTCAGCTCTCGGCGTCGAACTCCGTATCCGCCTCGTCGAGAGCGGTCACGGCGATGCCGTAGGGCAGGAACCGCACCTTGCGCTTGGGATCGGTATTGCTCTTGTTGGCGCGCAGCGCCTCGATCTCGGTGGCGTAGACCTGCTCGACGGTCGCGGCGCCCTCGTCGCCGACGATGAAGATGGCCCAGACACCGTCGCCCGTCTCCCCGGTGGTCTCCGGTTCGGGACGGCCCCGCCCAGCGGCCTGGTCGAACAGCACCGACCACCCCGCCCGGTTCCCCGACTGCTGGAACAGCCCGCCGAGGGCATCGCGCAGACCCTCGCCGGCCTCCCGGACCATCCGGTCGAAGTCGTCCGGATCGAATCCGAACGGTCCGTAGTTGCTCATCGTTGTCCTCCTCATGGCGCTCGGCCGCGCCACCTGCGTTCCTGTCAGTGTGCGCGCAGTTCGATCGGTTCGCCAGAACGCAAGGTCAAGCGCTCTGCACGACGGTCAACGGCAGCGATTTGCGCTCTTCGAACGTGAAGGTCGACCCGCCGGAGAACCTGACCACCTCGACCTCGGATTGCTCTTTGATCGGGGCGTCGGCCACGGTGAGTTCGAGCGTCCAGTCCGTGTCGGTGCCCTCGACGTGCACTTCGACGTGCGGGTCGACCGCAGTCGCAATGGCCTGCAACGGCTTGACCGAATCGGGTGAGCACAGTGCGATCCACGCGCCGTCGTCGTGGGCGGGGCTGCGGTGGACCTGCACCCGTCCGTCGGCGAAGTCGGCGTCGACGTAGCCCGCCGGGTTGAACAGCGGGTGCAGTTCCATCGTGCGCAACACACCTTCAGCACCCGCGGGGAGCTTCAGCGCCTTGTGGATCCGCTCGGCCGCAATTCCGGCCAGGCCGATCAGCTGCTTGGTACAGATCTCAAGAGCCTGCTGGTCGTCGGTGGCGCGCTGTTGGACGGCCAGGACGAAGGACAGATTGAGCAGGTGCATCTGCAGACAAACTTCCTCGGCGATGCGCACCAGGGCCGAGTGCGAGAACGCGCCGAAGTCGACGTCGCTGACCAGCGGACCGGAGTAGTCCGACTGGCCGTAGTCGGCCGGGTCGATGGGCGGCAGTTCCCAGCCGGCGGCGACGGTCTTCTCGATCACCGCCAGCGGCGGCAGACCCTTGACCTCAGGATGGGAGTCGTCGATGACGACCGTCCAGGCGCAGTGCGGGTGCCGGTCCGACGGCGTACGCGGCGGGCGGTGAATGGGTCGGACCTGCGCGCGCGCATTGGTCGCGACAGCGGTGGCGTCGAACGTCGGGTCCTCGATGTCGTGGCACATGCCCCGCACGTAGTCCTCACCCATGGGTTCCACGTCGAGCAGTGCGCCGCAGTGGTCCAGATAGAACTCGCCGTGCCACCGGTCGTGCACGACGTAGCGGAAGTCCATGAACTGCGGCGGCGCTCCGATATCGAGCTGCAGGCCCTTGAAGATCGTCAGGATGTCGATGCCCTGGTACTTCAGCGCCTTCTGCATGCGCCGGGTATAGATCGGACTGGCGCCCGACCACTCCTCGATGGCGATCTGCAACATTTCGGGACGACCGAAATTGCTGATGCACCAAGCCATTCCGGAGCGGTCAATGAGCTGGCCGATCAGCAGGAGTTCGGGGACGAGTGTCGCCAGCTCGGCACGGGTCAACGACGAGAAGCGACTGGGGGCTGAACTCACGGGTTCTAAAATAGAGTCATCAATGTTATAAAGTCAACAATGACAAACGTTGCTCCGACGCGACAGACCACCGCACCGCGCAAGCGCGGTGACGACACGCGCGCCAAGATCATCGACGAGACGGTGCGCTGCATCATCGAGGAGGGATTCCCGGCGGCGACGGCCAAGCACGTCGCCGAACGCGCCGGAGTCACCTGGGGCGTCATCCAGTACCACTTCGGCGACCGCAACGGGCTGTTGATG
>JAKIXW010000187.1 GCA_022708865.1 Acidobacteriota bacterium | reverse complement strand
AGATCCCGCCACGACCGCAGATCATCCCCGAGCAACTGCGCGCCCAGTTCGCCGGTGTGCCACAGGTGCTCAACCGGCAGCAGAGCATGGAGCTGGTCGTCATGCTGGCCGCGCAGTTGAACCGGATGCTCAACGATGACACCAGGTTGCCGTGGGTGACGTCGACCATTGACCAGCGATCCGATGGGTTCAGCATGCATGTGCAGGTGTTGGAGCCGAGTGGGGATGTTGATGCGGTGGTGTTGTAGGTGCCCACCAAGTACGGCAGCGCACACAGGCGACGCCGCGAGCGGGAACGCCCACTCGTCGAGGCCGGCAAGGTTCATTGCTGGCGATGCACCAAGTTGATCGAACCCGGTGCCGAGTGGGACCTGGGTCACGACGACAACGACCCGACCAAGTACATGGGTCCTGAACATGTGAGGTGCAATCGAGCGACCTCGACACACAAGGCGATGAAGGTAGTCGACACGTCGCGCGTGTGGTGAAAGTCGTTGCAACACAACGCATCTCGCAATCGACAGTTCGCGAAAAGCGTTGCAACACAACAACATACGGGGGGGTGGGTCGCGATCGAAGGGAAACGGAACCACCCGTGACCGCCCTGTCAACTCTAGTTTCCCTCCCCCGAACTGCTCGCACGGATCACTATGCGGCACAACAACTTTCGCGCATCGAAATGCGTTGCAACACAACGTGATTCGCGTTGGCGCGCAACAACTTTCGAGAGGAGCGAACCGTGCAACGAACGTGCGCAGTGTGCGGTCGCGACTTCGATGCGAAGCGCAAGGACGCCATTACCTGCGGCGCGACCTGTCGCAGCAATCGGCGCAACGGTAAGTCGGCAACGACCCCGACCGATACGCCGCTAGTCCGAGCCACCCGCGCGGAACTCGAAGCCGCCGGCAAGCTCGACACTCGGCTCGGTCAACAGGCGCTCGTCCTGGCAGCCGGCATGTCGACGGGCTCGGGCGTCGGCCAGTTGTCGAAGGAACTCGATCGCGTCATGGAGGCGGCGATCGGCATCTCGGTCAAGCCGCCCGCGGCGGGGACGGGCGATGCTGTTGATGAGCTCCGCGCTCGTCGTGATGCGAAGCGGGCCGGTTGACCACCGCGCTGCGACAGGTGACGCCGGCGTTCGCCAACTTCCCGGCGTACACCGAGACGCTCGGGCCCGAGGTTGCCGACCTCGCCACGATGGCGGGACTGACACCGGACCCCGAGCAGGAGCTGGCGCTCAATGCGTTGTTCGCGCTGAGTCCCAACCCGCTGATCTCCGCGGCGTTCGAGTTCGCGATCATCTGCGCCCGGCAGAACATGAAGACGGCGCTGTTCCAGATGGCCGCGCTCGGCTGGCTGTTCGTCACCGATCAGGAGCTCGTCGTCTGGTCGTCGCACGAGATGGACACCACCGGCGAGGCGTTCGACGACATCGTGAACCTGATCGCCGACACCCCGCAGTTGAGCCGGCGCCTGGATCCGAACTTCGGCAAGGAGCCGGGCATCAAGCGCGGCAACGGCAAGGAGCTGATTCGGCTGCGGCCGAGCGCGGAGTGCCGCCACGGTCAACGGCTGAAGTTCAAGGCCCGCACCCACGGCGGCGCCCGCGGTCTGACGGGGAACAAGATCATTCTCGACGAGGCGTACGCGCTCAAGAAGGTCCACATGGGCTCGCTGCTGCCGACACTCTCGGCGGTCAAGGATCCGCAGGTGGTCTACGGCTCGTCGGCCTGCCACGCGGATTCCGATGTGTTGCGCGCGCTGGTCGCTCGCGGCCGGGAAGGCGCCAGCCCCCGGCTGGGCTACCTGGAGTTCTGCTCGCAGCCCGAGACGAACGCCTGCGCCGACGAGAACTGCTCGCACGTCTTCGGCGTCGAGGGGTGTGCGCTCGACGACATCGAGTACCTGCGCCAGGCCAACCCCGCGCTGGAGCGGCGCATCACGATCGACTACATCCGCGCCGAGCGGGAGGCGCTGCCGCCGAGTGAGTTCGGCCGGGAGCGGGCGGGCTGGCACGACAAGCCCGATGCGGCCGGTGAAGCGCTGATCAAGCCGGACGTGTGGAACGCATTGGCTGATCCCAAGTCCGAACCACTCGACCCGGTGGCGTTCGGTGTGTACGTCAAGCTCGACCGCACGGCATCGGCCATCGCGGCTGTCGGCCGCCGCGCTGACGGCAAGCTCCACGTCGGTGTCGTCCCGGCGGTGCGAGGCAAGGCGATCGACTCACTGCCGGGCACCGCGTGGATTCCCGACCGGATCAAGGAACTGGTCGACGAATGGCACCCGTGCGCGGTGGTGATCGACGGCCACAGCGCCGCGGCGTCGCTCATCACCCAGATCGAGGGCATGGGCGTCGAGGTGTGCAAGTCCAACGCCACCGACCTGGCCAAGGCGTGCGGTGCGTTCTACGACGCCGTGACGGCCGAGCATGATTCGGCGGCCAGCCTGCGCCATCGCGGTGCCGGCCCCCTGTCGCGTTCGGTCGCATCGGCCAAGCGGCGCGACCTGTCCGACGCCTGGGCGTGGGATCGCAAGGACAAGGACAGCGACATCACTCAGCTGATGGCGGTCACCCTCGGCCTACATGGGCTGATCGAGTACGGGACACCGGAGAAGGTCGAGGTATGGGGATTCCTGTCGTGACACCGCTTCGGATTTCGGCCACATTGGCACTGCTCGCCGTCGCGGCGATCATCGCTGGCGTTGCGCTGCTGGCCGGCGTCGCATGGGGCCTGATCGTCGGCGGCATCCTCGGGCTGGTCGGCGCGGTGGTGCTCTACCCGGTGGACCGCTCGGCCAAGGCATCCACCGTCGGCGGGCGTGAAGGCCCGTGAATCTACTCGACCGGATCAAGGGCGGTGGCGAGTCGGCGCGGGACATCGCAACAGTCGATGACTACGCCGCGCTGCTGAACCAGTTCTCGTTCAACGGGATCGGGTACGGCTACGGCAGTGGGCTCACGTCGGGCGTGCAGCAGACGCTCAAGGGGCCGGCGACCGAGATGGCGCCGAACAACTTCCGCGGCCTGGCCGAGCACGCCTACGCGGCCAACGGCATCGTCTTCGCCTGCATGCTGGTGCGGATGCTCGTGTTCTCCAGCATCCGGTTCCGCTGGCGGTCGATGGCCAACGGCAAGCCGTCGGACATGTTCGGCACGCCCGAGCTGGCGGCACTGGAACGCCCATGGATCGGCGGCACCACACAGGACATGCTGTTGCGGACGATGCAGGACGCCGACCTGGCAGGCAACTCGTACTGGTTCCGCGAGACTTCGCTGGCCCGGCTCGGCACGCAAGACCCCGGCGGCGAGATGGTGCGCCTGCGACCGGATTGGGTCGAGATCGTCGTGGGCGAGCGACAACTCGCCGATGGCCGCGGCCAGGTCGGTTGGCGCAAACTCGGGTTCGTCTACACCGAGGGCGGCGTTCAGTCGGGCAATGATCCAGTCGGACTGCTCGCCGACGAGGTGGCGCACTTCGCGCCGACGCCTGACCCGCTGGCGA
This sequence comes from Acidobacteriota bacterium, assembly GCA_022708865.1. Classification (GTDB taxonomy): domain Bacteria; phylum Actinomycetota; class Actinomycetes; order Mycobacteriales; family Mycobacteriaceae; genus Mycobacterium. Next base: position 3,833 of record JAKIXW010000187.1, on the reverse strand, counting down.
CCTATCGCGGGATGTCCTGGCTGACGCCGGTCCTGCGTGAGATCCAGGCCGACCAGGCGATGACCCGCCACAAGCGGGCGTTCTTCGACAACGGCGCGACCGTCAACCTGGTGATCAAGCACAAAGAGGGTGCCCAGCAGCCCGCCGTCGAGAAGTGGGTCAAGGAGTTCGACTCGAAGTTCGGCGGGGTGTCCAACGCCTACAAGACGTTGCAGCTCTACCCCGGCGCCGACGTGGAGGCCATGGGCTCCAATCTCAAGGATATCGAGTTCAAGGGCACGCAGGGCGCCGGCGAGACCCGCATCGCCGCAGCGGCCCAGGTTCCCCCGATCATCGTCGGCCTCTCCGAAGGGCTCGAAGCCGCGACGTACTCGAACTATCTGTTGGCGCGCAAGCGGTTCGCCGATGGCACGATGCACCCGCTCTGGAAGAACGCCTCGGGGTCGTTCGAGGACATCCTCACGATCCCGCCGGGCGCGGGTAATCACCTCTGGTACGACACCACCGATGTGTCGTTCCTGCGCGAGGACGAGAAGGACGCCGCCGAGGTTGCAGCCCAGAAGGCCGCGACCATCAACTCCTACATCACCGCCGGTTACGAACCCGCGTCGGTCGTCAAGGCGGTCGAGGCCAACGACCTACGGCTACTAGTCCATTCGGGCCTCTACAGCGTGCAGCTCCAGAAGCCGGGCGCTGATACACCCAGCCCAACAACCACGCCCGCCAGCGCGACCGGACAGGGCCAAGGAGGTACCGAATGACGACGATCGAGAAGCGGGCGGCACGGCCACCGCTGGAGTCCGTGCGCGAGACGCCATTCTCGCTGTGCCGCTCGGCCGAGGCCGAGGAGGCGGGCGACGGCCTGACGCTCGACGGCTACGGCGCAGTGTTCGGTACCCGCACGATCATCGACAGTTGGGAAGGCCGCTTTGCCGAGGAGTTCGCACTCGGCTCGATGAAGCGGTCATTCCGCGAGACGCCACCCAAGGTTCAGTTCGACCACGGCCGACACCCGATGATCGGCTCCATCCCCATCGCGGCGCTGCGGTCGATCGCAGAGGAGGTCGACCCCGAGCTGGCGCCCAACGGCGGCGCGCACATCGTGGCCCGGGTGTTCGACAACTGGCTCATGGCCCCAGTGCGCGACGCCATCGCGGCCGAGGCGATCAACGGCATGTCGATGCGCTTCTCGGTGGTCCGCGAGCTGTGGACGACCCACGACGGCAAGCCGATCCGCGACGAGCAGACGCTGATGCAACTGCTGCGCGAGGCCATCTATGAAGACGTGCCCGACGACCAACTTCCGATCCGCACGGTCAAGGAGGCCAAGGTGCCCGAGATGGGTCCGGTGGTCTGGCCGGCCTACACCGACACGTCGGTGTCGATGCGTTCCCAGGTGATCGACCTGGGGCGCCTCCATGAACCCGAGCAGCGAAAGTTGCTCGCCACAGCGGTGTTCCTCGCGGATGCCGCTGAGCAGGACGACGACGCGCAGCGAGACGCCACCACGGCAGTCGAGCGCCCGTCCGAGTCCGACGACGCGCAGCGATCCACTGCTGTAGGTGAGCGCCCGTCGAAACCGCGCACAAGCCTTCGTGACATCGACCTGGTGTTGCGGAATCAGCGCGATTCGTTGATCACCCACAAGTCGAAAGGAACGTTGCGATGAGCGACGAAACCAACGAGGAACAGCGCACCGCGCCGACCCTCACTCACTCACAGTCCATCAAGCGCATGGATGAAATTCACGCGCGCATGGAAGAGATCGGCGAGCTCGAAGAGATTTCGCCCGAGGAACGCCAGGAGTTCGATGGCCTGCGCGTCGAGTTCGACCAGCTGCGTGCCCATGCCGAGCGCCTGGAGGTGGCCGCCGAGTTGGCGTCCGTCCGTTCGGCCGCCCCGCAGGGCAAGCGCAAGCTGCGCGTCGACAGCGGCTCGCAGCGTGGCCGCGACGAGTACGACCGCGACTCGATCCTCGAACCCGATTCGGTCGAGGACTGCCGATTCCGCAACCCGTGGGATCTGTCCGAGGTCCGCACCTTCGGCCGTGACGGCGGCGAGGTCGCCGGCGAACTGCGTGCCCGCGCACTGTCGGCGATCGAGAAGATGCAGGGCGCATCCGACGACATCCGCCAGGCGGCCACGCACATCATCGAGCGGTTCGACTCGAAGGACTCGCGGCTGGCCCGCCAGTGCCTCGTGACCTCCTCGCCCGAGTACCTGCGGGCATGGTCGAAGATGGCCGTCAGCAAGGGGCACACCCTGACGCCGGCCGAGCAGCGCGCCATGAACGAGGTCGAGCAGTTCCGCGCCATGTCGCTGACCGATTCGGCCGGCGGCTACCTCGTTCCGTTCCAGCTGGACCCCACGGTGATCGTCACCTCCAACGGGGTGCGCAGCGACATCCGCCAGGCGGCCCGCGTGGTCGTCGCGACGGGTGACACCTGGAACGGCGTCAGCGCGGCCAATGTGTCGTGGTCGTTCGATGCGGAAGGTTCCGAGGTGTCCGACGACGCCCCGAGCTTCGCGCAGCCGTCGATCCCGAACTACATGGCCCGTGGCTTCGTGCCGATCTCCATCGAGGCGCTCGACGACGAGCAGAACGCGGCCCAAGAGGTCGGCCGTCTGCTCGCCGGCGGCAAGGAGGATCTGGAAGGCACCAAGCTGATCCTCGGATCGGGCTCGGGTGAGCCGACCGGTCTGATCACCGCGCTGGTGGCATCCTCGCCGACCGTGATCGCCACCTCGGCGACCACCGACACCTTCGCGCTGGCCGACGTGTACGCCCTCCAGGGCGCACTGCCGGCGCGCTACCGGGCCAACGCCTCCTGGCTGGCGAATAACCTGATCTACAACAAGGTCCGGCAGTTCGACACCGCGGGTGGCAACGGCCTGTGGGCGCAGCTCGGCGACGGTCGCCCGTCGGTCCTGCTGGGCCGGGAGGCGCTGGAGGCCGAGGCGATGGACGGCGTGATCAACACGTCTGCGGAGAACTACTCGCTGGTGTTCGGCGACTTCTCCAACTTCGTGATCACCGACCGGATCGGTATGAGCGTCGAGTTCATCCCGCATCTGTTCCACACCAGCAACAACCGGCCCTCGGGTCAGCGTGGCTGGTTCGCCCGGTACCGGATCGGTTCGGACTCGGTCAATGACGGCGGCTTCAAGCTGCTGAACATCACCTAGTCCGACTCAACCAGGTGAGGGCCGGGGCGGCGTGAAAACCGCCCCGGCCCAATCGGAATCAAGGAGAAGCTGATGGCGATCTACGCAGCCAAGGAAGCATTCACGTTCGACCAGGGCGGCGTGCCGCGGTTCTTCTCCGCTGGCTCCCTGGTCTCCGAAGATGACCCGGGATTCAAGGGCCGCGAGCATCTGTTCGAGCCCGTCGAGGTCACCGCGGCCACCCGTGCCGCCGCCACCACCGAGACGGCGACCGCCGGCCCCGGTGAGACGCGATCACGCCGGCCACTCAAGAAGTCCACCGAACCGAAGGACGAAGACTGATGCTCAACGTCTACTCCAACACCCTGGCCGTCAAGGCGCTGGCATCGGGCACCGTCCAGACCGGCACCACCACCGGCGTCGCGATCGACACCGGCCTGTACGGCAACAACTTCCGCGACGTGCTGTTCATCGTCCACTCGGGAGCCCTGACCGATGGCAGCTACGCAGTGACGGTCGAGGAGTGCGACACCAGCGGCGGCACCTACGCCGCGGTGGATTCCTCGCGCGTCCTGGGGTCGCTGCCGACATTCGCGGCCACCGATGACAACGTGTGGAACTCGTTCGGCGTTCGCCCGACGAAGCGGTACGTCCACATCATCGTCACG
>JAKIXW010000186.1 GCA_022708865.1 Acidobacteriota bacterium | reverse complement strand
CTGACGAGGTTGTAGAGCTTGGTCAGACCGAGATCGCGGCGCAACATGATCCCACGACGCTCTGTGTCCAACACCTGGCCTGCTTGTTCGAGCGCCTCGGTGTGGGCGGGCCGGGGGAACGTCTCGAACACATCCGACGGCGTGTAACGGGGGTCGTTGCGCATTCCCGATCCGTAGGTGATCGCCCAGAGCTGATGCAGGTTCGATGACAGGACCGCCTGGTCACCGTAGTCGTCTGTGGCGAAGACCCCGAGCGCGTGACTGAAGATCTGGCCTGTCGGCACTCGCATCGGCATCACGGTCTTGCTGACAAGTGCGATGACCAGCACTTCCGGCAACTGCGCGATCGCTCGCCTCATGGACATCTGCTTCTCAGCGAACTGCCACCACCGGTCGCGGTACGCCTTCCGCGGCCCCTTTACGCGTTCCGGCCGTACGTTCTCAACGACATGGTCAAATGGGTGGACGTAAGTCTTGGAAACTTCAAGCGGTCGGTCGGCGAAGTCGACGATCCAGCGGGAAGCCGAGCTATCGGGGCGTTGGTTCAGATCTTCACCGTTGAGGTAGGGAAAGACGACTTCTTTGACCCTAGGCTCATCCTCTACCCACGCGGCAGCGAGCTCAGGCCGGATGGTGAATCCCATTCCGAGCACCAGGCACCCAATGTGAGCGACGCTGCCGTTCTCGGCCAACCGGGACGGGAGTCCTGCCACTCTTCCGGCGGGTTCAAGCAGCGTACTGATACAGCGCACCTCGATGTCGTCGGCGACCCGTGGAAGATTCTGCGAGACCGTCTCGACAGTGCCCCATACCGCGGCGTACTCCAGATTGGCGCTCGACGCTGGCCACGACCGTGACTGGATCGCACGCGTGATCGTGAACCCGGCAGCCGCCATCGCGTCAAGCCCCACCTCGCGCGTATCGCCCTGGGCAACGGTGTTCGTGGCGACCAGGCCCAATGTGCCCTCTGTATGCAAGAGCGACGTAGCACGCAGGAAGAAGTAGGCGACAAGATCTGCATTGCCCTTCGTGCCGCACGCGATCTGATTGACAAGCCATTCGCGCACCTCGGTACTCATCGCACCGCTCACCTTCTTGCCACCAAGGAACGGTGGGTTTCCGACGATGGCGTCGAATCCCCCTCTGTCGACAATGACGTCGGGAGCTTCAATGACCCAATGGAGTGGCTTCCATCGCTCATAGTCCGTCACGACAGTTGGCGTCAGACCCCTGCCGATTAGCGATGTAAGCAACGTGACGTCACCATTCCCCTTCTCCGGATACGCGGAACGAACTGCAAGTCGGAGATTGTCGTAAGCCTCGTCGAGCGCTCTACCTGGTTTCCCGCCCTGGGTAAGCCCAACCGCGACTATTCCATCGGCGATCTCCCGAAGATCCGCTGTCACCCTTTGGAATTCAGTGAGTTGGCGGCGCTTGGCGGCGCTGGTTCGGGCAGGATCGTTATCATCGATCTCGGTAAGCAAGTGGCGGCGAAGCCCAATTGCACGCTGCACAATTCCGTCGACGTCAACATCGAAGATGTCGAACACCTGCTGGCTCGATGCGTGTTTCGGGTCGATGTGGAGGCGCCGCAGTTGGTCGAGGTCAGTGATGCCGAGGAGTGAGTTACCGAGGAAGACCTTGTCGTCAACGAATGAAAAAGGCAGGTTTCGGTCGAGCGAGACGAGCCAGAGGGAGAGCTTGCACATCTCAACAGCCATGTCGTTGATGTCGGCGCCGTACAGGCAGTTGGCGACAACCTGTCGAATCGCACGGGTGTAGAGGTCCTTACGGTTGGCGTTGGTTGGGTCTTCCGCGGTCCATGCCTCAACAAGACGTTCCGCTAAGTAGCGCGCCGCAGCCACAAGGAAAGCGCCTGAGCCACAAGCGATATCCGCGATCTTGAGGCTGAGTAGTTCGTCGGACGACTTGAGTGTCCACTTTTCAACATCGGCGGTCTGATGCGGTCCCGGTGAATAGCACAACGGCTGCAGAGCATGCAGCACGACCTCTTCGGCCAACGACTTCGGCGTGTAGTGCGCTCCAGCGTTCTTGCGGGACGGAGTCTCCTTGACGAGGAGACCACCGTCGAGAACAACGAAGGGCCGCTGGCGTAGGTCCAGGCGGACGAGACCGAGCCAGGGCTTCACGCGGTCGCGTAGGTCGTGATCGTCGCCGACTGCCTGGGTGAGCGCGCTGACGATGCTGGGCTCGACGTCGGCGCTGACGGCCCTGGCGATAGCTGCTGCCGAGGAGGGTTTGGCCGAGGGTTGGTCGCTCTCCACGAATGTGCGGATTGCTGCCACGAGTTTCTTCGGGTCGGTGTTCGCAGTGGCAAGTTCTTCGAGTTTCGCCAGAGGAATTTCGGGTTCCTCGCCGAGGGTGCCTTTCAGACCAACGGTAACTTCGCCAGCTATGGCGGCGGTGTAGCCGAGGAGCCCCTCGTAGATGTAGCCAATCTGCTCAACATCGATGTCGCGGAACGAAATTCGACGAGCCTCACCCTTGATCTCTGCAATCTGCACTGAACGGAGCACATGGAGCATGACGCGGTCAGAGACCGTGATCGCAAGCGTCCCCTGCTCGTTGGTTGCGGTGAGGAACGCGAATCTGGCCGGGTCGAATAGCGAACCGCCGTAGGCAGGCATGCGGAGGTTCTCGAAGCTGGCTCCCTGGTATAGCGCTTGGCTGGTGGCCAGGAGACGATGCCAGGTCAGCGAAGTGGCATCCAGTGCCTCCTCGCTCTCCTCGGTCTGGCGGGCGACGAGACGTTCGAGCTCGCCAGCAATCCCGTACCCCTGCTCGAAGAGCTCGCCAGACGGTAAAAGTCCGCGTTCCTCAGCGAAGAGTAGGAAGACAACGCGCATCATCACGGTGACGGCAGCTTCGTAACTGTCGTGCGTTCGCACCGGCAGCGGGTCGGGCAGCCCCTGACGGCGCGCGTCGGCGGCAGACTCCGAGAAGGACTGGATCAGGAGTTCGACGGCCCGACGAACCTGTGCGCCAAGGGCTTCGGTGATCTCCTCTGCCGCGGCAACCGACTCCTCGAAGAGGACAGGCAACCGCTCAGTCGAGTCGCCGCCGATGAGGTGCTGACGTCCAATGAGTGCAAAGAAAGCGTCACGGGTACGTGGCTCTTCAACCCACGTCAAGGAATCCACCACGCCAGACGCGGCCATGGACCCCTCGCGGGCGCAGACGAGCCCCCACCACCGGCCGTCAGTGACGATGCCGATGGGAATCTTATTCCCGCGCAGTAGGGCTTCGACGCGGTCGATCGGGTTCGCGGCCCACAGGTCGCCGGGCGTCTGCCGCAAAGAATCGACAGGATCGATGATGTGGACGATTGCGCCGATGCCATCTCCACCCGAAAGTGAGGCCTGAGCACCGATCGTGACCGCACGGTTGGGCGACTGGGCCTCGACACCTGGGACATCACCCCATGACAACGATTCCGCCCAGCCCGCAACATCGCGCAAGACGGTCTCGACCCACTTGTCACGTGCCAGGCGGTAGGAATCTTGCGCGTTCTCGGAGTCCGGCGTCCTGTCGAGTCGTTCCCACGCAGCCTCGAAATCCTTACGGGCATCAGCCAACGCCGCCTTGCGTTCATCGCTCAGCGCCGGCATACCTTGTGGCCAAACGCGTTTGAGCGGCGGTATGGCGAGGAAAGGACCTTCGATGTCGACCAATTCGAGCCAGGCGCGGTGCTGCTCGGTGGCGTTCACCGTCTTGCTACTGCGCGTGTTTGCTCTCGCCATCATTCAGCCCAGCCAGCTGCGTCGGCACGGTTCAGCGCGAATACCACGGCTGCCGCCGAGGTGTGCGGCCTAACGTCGGCGTATCGGTCCATGATGGTGTCAATCTCTCGTGTCTCTTCGTCGTCGAGCTCATCGAGACGATGATTCATTGCCTCGATGTCGCGCCGCCACTGACGCTGTTGATCAGGGTCGGCGAACAATTGACCCTGCGCCTCGGCTTCTTCGTTCTTCAGTCGAGCGAGTGAATCCCGCAGGTTCGCGCGGAACGCGGCGAAGATCTCCTTGGCGCGCTGGACATCTGAGGCTTGCCGCTTGGCGAGCTGCTCGACGACCTGCTCATGACGTCGCCCCGCACGGGCCTGTATCGATTCTTCAAGCCGGACTCGCAAGGGTGCGTCGGGCACGTTCCACAGATCACATAGCTGGCGCCTGACACGGTCGTCCGCGACCGTCAACCCATCACGGTCGAGCGCCTTGTCGAGCGCCGCTTCGGCCTTTTCTTCGGCCATTGCGCGGCGGCCTTTGAGGCGAACACCGGCAAGGAAGACTTCTTCGTGGAGCCGGACTCCACCTCGGCCGACCAGCACCATGCGAGTCACGGCTGCGACAAACGACTCGTCGAGGTCATCAACGACGACTGCAGTAACGCGACTGAGCGGCGAATCCACGCTCCACAGCGACCGTCGCAGGAGGCGTTGCGCCTTCTGTACGATCGGATGCCCAAGATGCACATAGACGAGGTCAGCTCGGCCCTCCGCAGCGTCTGCATCGAACGTAATCGGGCGCAGCTCACCGGGTTTGAGTCTGGTGTCTAATCCGCGGAGAGTGCCTTGCCAGCCCGCCGTAAGCCCCGGAAGGGTGAACACCTCGGCGTCGGTCTCCTGGGCGAATTCGTAATTCTCGATCAGTGGCGACTGGAGGTTGATGCGCAGCGCTGTGTCGACCACCCTGCGGAGATTCGCCGGATCGAGGTGCATCTCGGTTCGGGACTGGTCGTACCCCTGCTCCAACTGGGTGAGGCGTGCGTTGAGTTCCATGCCGCCTGCGAGAGCAGAGTTGATGACTTCGTTCGTGTCGACGCCCTTGGACTTTGCTTTCGTCGGCGCACGCTTACCAAAGTGACTCTGAATCTGCTCTCCGACAACCTGATTCGCCGACCCCAGATCGTATTCGACCTGGGCGATCTTGCGGGCGATGCGTTCCATGAAATTCAGATCCGCCGCATACGTCGACGAGTCAGTTACTGGCACAAAGTGATAGACCTCGGGTTGCTCGGTCTGGCCGTATCGGTCGATGCGCCCGATGCGCTGTTCAAGCCGTGAGGGATTGAACGGGATATCAAAGTTCACTAGTCGGTGACAGTAGGTTTGGAGATCGATCCCCTCCCCCGCCGCGTCGGTCGCGAGGAGGACACGCACCGGCTCTTTTGCGGGATCGGCAGTGAACTGGGATCGGATGTACTCGCGATCCTCCGTCGGCGTCGACCCTTGAATAACCGCCAGTCGACCATCTGTGTAGCCGCGCTGGTTGAGTACGCGGGTCAGCCAGTCGACGGTATGCGCGTACTCGGTGAACACCACAACGCGCTCGTTGGACCACGTCTTGCCGTCTGGCCGACATACGGCATCGAGGAACGTGATGAGTCGGTCAAGCCGAGAGTCGGCCCGACTTTCATAGCCCAAGCCCCACTCCATCAGGGATTCCAGCTGTCCCGGTTCCGCAGCGACGAGCGGATCGGAGCCCTTGGACTCGCGAAGCTTCTCAGCTTCGTCTTGCTCCCACAAACCCTCTTCTTCGTCGGATTGGCCTTCGCCAAAGATGTCGTCGTACTCATCATCCGAGAGGCCGCGGCCCGCCCTTGACGCGATGTAATGGCTCAAGGTCATGCCAAATGCGAAAGGACTTGATAGGAACCGTTTCTTCAGCAGCATCGTGACGATGTCACCGCCAGGCTTGGTCCCGTTCTGTTTCGCACTCTTGGTCACGATGTCGTCGAGCAGTGAAAACATCTGCTGCTCAGGGTCGGACGGCGTGATATCGAGCGTGCCGACCTTGCGCTTCTTGAAACCCTTGCCCGTGAGGTCCGTCTTGAGCCGCCGAACCGTGACGTCCTTCAGTGCAGTCGAGTCAAGGTTCGCGCCGCGCGCGAACCGACGCGGGTCGATCATTTCCATTAGCGCCGTGAATGATTCGGGGTGGCCGTTGTGCGGAGTCGCGCTGAGGAACAGTCGATGCTCGCATTTCTCCGCGAGCTGTCGGACTGCGACGGTGCGTTGCGTGTCGACAGCGTAGCCCCGTCCGCCTGCGATGGCCGAAGGGCTTGACGGAGCGACATGGTGAGCTTCGTCGACTACCAAAACATCGAAGGCATAACGCTTTCCAGTCTTCGGGTTCGTGGCTTGGGCGTAGACATCGCGCAGGAGACGCTGCGCGCGAACTTGAGGCAGCCAGGCCATGCTGACGATAACTCGTGGATAGAGCTGGAAAGGGTTAGCGTGCAACCCGTGGGTGCGGCGCACTTGCGCCATCAGCTCGGAGTTGACGATCGTGAACTCCAGGCCGAACTTCTCCCGCATTTCGTCCTGCCACTTCAACGCGAGGCTCGGCGGGCAGACGATGACGGCTGTGCGTGCACGGTGACGAAGGAACAGCTCCTGGATCACCAGCCCGGCCTCGATCGTCTTGCCGAGCCCGACGTCATCGGCTAGCAGGAGGTTGGTTCGCGGTGCCCCCAGTGCACGGCGGAGCGGCTCGAGCTGATATGCCTCAACATTCACACCGGACCAAAACGGAGCCTGATAGCGGTTGGGGTCGGCGCTCGTCACCGCGCCCCACCGCATCGCGTCGATGAAACCCGCCAAGGTCGTCGGATCGTCGAAGGCGTCAACGTTGATGACATCAGGGAGGCCCTGGGCGGGCGTCACGGTGTGGCCGACTTCGAGTTCCCAGACCACGGCGAGCTGTTCGCCGAGCCGGTCTTCATCGAGTGACTGAAGGTCGACCACATGACTCAATGAGGCCGTGAATTCGTCAGCCGGACTGCGCGGGAGGCCCTGCGCCTGGACGTTGGCCACGGCCCACGTCGAGCCACGGACCTCGACAACCTGACCAGGCTCGGGAAGAGGCGGCAACTTGCCTCGCCCAGGATGCTTGTCAACGAGCACGGCAGTCTCAACCCCAGTCACGGCGGTAAACATATCGCCACGTGCCGACATTGGGTTGGAACTACCCGATCGCGTGCATCGGCGTGGCAGCCGCTGAACGCTGTCCCCGTCGATGGCGACGAGGACAATACGTGCGGTTGTCCAACCCGGCGGTGAGGTCGAAAGCCGAACACCGCACGGCACAGCTCAACCAACCTGCTGACAAAGCGGCGCGCCAATGCCGTTTGTCTCAATTCATTTGTCACCGAAGTCGACAACGCGAACCCGATCCCAGCGGGTGGCGAGTCTCAACTGTCTGTCACTAGTCTCAGATTCGTTGTCACCCAACAGCCCCTCACGGTGGCGACTCGATCCAACGGCCAGCGCGGCTGCCTGACCACTCGAAGCGGCCTGACTGCTCGGGGAACAACACCTGGGTGGACAATATGACGTGGCTCT
>JAKIXW010000185.1 GCA_022708865.1 Acidobacteriota bacterium | reverse complement strand
GGCGGCCGCGGCGATCAGCGCCATCGCCTCGGTCGGGCGATGCTCCAGCGCGTACTTGATCGATGTCAGACCCAGGCAGATCGCCAGCACCGTCATCGCGCTGGGAACGAACCGCAACGGTCCGTCGGGAGCCTCCCGTCTCATGGCAGCTCGGCCAGGACGGTTTCGCCGGCGATCGCCCGCTGTCCCAGCGTCACCAGCAGCTGCGACCCCTCGGGCAGGTAGGTGTCCAGGCGTGAGCCGAAGCGGATCAGGCCGTAGGTGTCGCCGATGCCGAGCTTGTCACCGGCCCGCACGTCGCAGACGATCCGCCGGGCGATCAGGCCGGCGATCTGGACGGCGACCACGTCGTGGCCCTCCGGGGTGCGGATGACCACGCTGTTGCGTTCGTTGGCGGAACTGGCCTCCGGCAGGTCGGCGCTGAGGAACCGGCCGCGCTGGTGCACCGCGCCAACCACCTCGCCGCCGACCGGTGCGCGCTGCACGTGCGCGTCCAGCACCGAGAGGAAGATGCTGACCCGGGGCCGCGGGGTGTCACCCAGGTCCAGCTCGGGCGGCGGCACGGCGCCCTCGATGAGGCAGATCTGACCGTCGGCCGGGGCGACGACGACGCCGGGCCGCGTCGGTGGGACGCGCGGCGGGTGCCGGAAGAACCCGGCGTTGACCGCTGCCGCCGTCAGACCGGCCGTCCACGCCCAGCGGCGCCGGCGGCCCAGGGCGGCCAGCACCAGGCTGCCGCCGACGAACGGTAGGCCCGCCGGGTGCATCGGCGGTATCTGGGAGCGGATCAGCTGCGCGACGTGTCTGGCGTCGAGGGGTGGAGCGTCGGACGTGCGGGGGCGTCGGGCCACTGCGCCATTCTATGTAGACAGGTCCCACACCTGTACGGCCGTTCCGGCCTCGATCTGTGTGACGTCCTCCGGGATCTCCAGCAGACAGTTGGCCGATGCCAGCCAGCGCAGGTGATGGGAGGCCGGTGGCCCGTAGCTGATCACGTGGTCGTCCTCGAGCACCCCGCGGCGGAACTGACGTTTGCCGGCCGGTGAGTTCAGCGGTTCGGTGAGCGTTGCCGGGCGTCTCGGCCGGTCCGGGACCGGCAGGCCCATGGCGGCGCGCAGCGGCGCGCGCAGGAACACCTCGAACGACACCAACGCGCTGACGGGGTTGCCGGGCAGCGTGATGATCGGGGTGCCGGCGTCGATCCGGCCGGCGCCCTGCGGCATTCCGGGCTGCATCGCCACCTTGACGAATTCGACCTCCCCGCCCAAGGCGTCCTTGACCACCTCGTAGGCGCCGGCACTCACGCCGCCGGTGGTGATGATCAGATCTGCCTGCCCCCGATGGCGGTCCAGCGCGGCGCGGAACTCGGCGACGTCGTCACCGCACATCGGGGCGGCCACCACCTCGCCGCCGGCGTCGCGGACCGCCGCGGCCAGCATCACGGCATTGGATTCGTAGATCTGGCCGGGCTGTAACGGAGTGCCGGGTGCGACGAGTTCGGTGCCCGTCGACATCACCAGCACCCGCAGGCGCAGGTGGACCGTCAACTCGGCGACGCCCAGGGCGGCCACCAGACCCAGCGCGGCCGGGGTGACGACCTGGCCGGCGCGCAACACCGTCGTGCCGGCCGTGACGTCCTCGCCGGCGCGCCGGATGTGCTGGCCGGGCCGGGCGTCCGTCGAGATGGTCACGATGTCGGTGCCGGCATCGGTGCGTTCCACCGGGATGACGGCGGGCGGGTCAACGCATCGGTACGCCCGGCCGGAATGTCTTCGGCGACAGGAAGTTTCACCGGTGATTCGGGACCCGCACCCGCAACGTCGGTGGCCAGCACGGCGTAGCCGTCCATCGCGGAGTTGTCGAAACCCGGCAACGAGAGCGGGGCGATCACGTCGGCGGCCAGCACCAGGCCCTCGGCGGCCGTCAACGGCACGGTGACGGCGGGACGCGCGGTGATCAGGCCCGCGACGACGCGCTGATGTTCCTCGACGGTGCGCACCGCTACACCGGGAAGGTGACGCCGGCGAGTTCCTCGGACACCGTCCACAGCCGGGCCTGCAACTCCCGGTCATGGGACTTCGCGTTGGACTGCACCAGCTTCGGATAACCCCGCAGTTCGCGGAAGCCGTCGGGGCCGTAGTACTGCCCGCCTGTGACCGCGGGATCGGTCGCCGCGCGCAGCGTCGCCAGGGCGCCCTTCTGCGCGCTGTTCACCACCAGGTCGCCCAGAAAGCTGACGCCCGGCAGGGCGGAACCGGGGATGTGCCGGATCAGTTCGGTGTTCGAGACGCCGGGATGGGCGGCCACGGCGATGGTCGGTTCGTTCTTGGCGGCCAGGCGGCGCTGCAACTCGTAGCTGAACAGCAGATTGGACAGCTTGGACGCGCCGTAGGAGCCGGGGCGGTCGTAGCGGCGGCGTTCCCACTGCAGGTCGTCGACGTCGAGCTTGGCCGCGGTGTGCGCGATGCTGGCGACGGTCACAACGCGCGAGCCCTCGACCGGCAGCAGGTTGTTCAGCAGCAGTCCGGTGAACGCGAAGTGACCCAGGTGGTTGGTGCCGAACTGCAGCTCGAACCCGTCGGCCGTGGTGCTCTTGGGCGGGTACATCACGCCGGCGTTGTTGATCAGCAGATCGATCCGCGGGTACTTCGCGGCCAGCTCGCCGGCCGCCGTGCGCACTGAGTCCAGCGAGCCGAGGTCCAGCTTGTGCACCTCCACGCTGGCCTTCGGCGCGGCCTTGGCGATGCGGCCGGCCGCGGCCGTGCCCTTGGTGGTGTCCCGGACGGCCACCACGACGTGCGCGCCGTGTTCGGCCAGGGCGCGAGCGGTTTCGAAACCCAGCCCGGTGTTGGCGCCGGTGACGATCGCGATGCGGCCGGTCTGGTCCGGGATGTCGGCCTCGGTCCATTTGCTCATGGTTCCGAACATACTGTGGCCCGGTCCCGCGCCGGAACGGCCCGGGCCGCCTCGAGTTGCACGCGCCGCAACTGCGTTTACTGTCGCACCATGGCGGTCGGTGGTGTCCTCTTCGACATCGACGGGGTCCTGGTGACCTCGTGGATGCCGATCGAGGGCGCCAGCCGGACCCTGGCGACCCTGGCCGGGCACCAGATCGCGCGGTCCTACCTAACCAACACCACCACCCGGCCCCGGGTGCAGATTGCGCAACTGCTGACCGACGCGGGCATGGCGGTGGCGCCGGATGAGGTGATCACCGCGGCCGTCCTGACCGCCGACTTCGTCCGGGACCGGTACCCGGACGCGCGCTGCTTCCTGGTCAACAGCGGCGACATCGCCGCCGACATGCCCGGGCTCGATATCGTCTCCTCCATCGACACCCACGGCGGCCCCGCACCCGACGTCCCCGACGTCGTCATCCTCGGCGGCGCCGGTCCGGAGTACGACCACGTGACCCTGAGCTGGGTGTACGACTGGATGGCCCAGGGGGTGCCAGTGGTGGCCATGCACCGCAGCACCGCGTGGACCACCACCGACGGTCTGCGCATCGACACCGGGATGTACCTGCTGGGCATGGAGGAGGTGTCCGGGCGACACGCCACCGCCGTCGGCAAGCCGGCCCCGGCGGGTTTCCTGGCGTCGGCAGCGCGTCTCGGGGTCGAACCGGACGAGATGTACATGGTCGGCGACGATCTGAACAACGACGTCATCGCCAGCCAGGTCGTCGGCATGGCCGGGGTATTGGTGCGCACCGGAAAGTTCCGGCAGGACACGTTGGATCGTTGGGCCGCAGACGAATTCGCGATGCAGCCCAACCACGTCATCGACTCGGTCGCCGACCTCCCGGAGTTGCTCGGGCTGTAGTGTCCTGAACATGACGACGGAGTTGGTCCTGACCGCTGCCGTCGGGATCGCGCTGTTGGCGGCCGTCGTCGCGCTGGGCGTGTTGCTGATCGTCGCTCG
This sequence comes from Acidobacteriota bacterium, assembly GCA_022708865.1. Classification (GTDB taxonomy): domain Bacteria; phylum Actinomycetota; class Actinomycetes; order Mycobacteriales; family Mycobacteriaceae; genus Mycobacterium. The sequence continues at coordinate 3,450 of JAKIXW010000185.1, read as the reverse complement.
CCAGCACCTGCGCGACGTGCGCGGTGAGCTCGAATCGCTGCGGGAGCAGCAGGGTCGTCGCCGCCGGCGGCTCGGTGTCGCTCCGCTGGCGATCCGGACGGTGTGGCAGACGGCCGACTCGCTGCTGAACAAGGGCTTTGGGGCCACGGTGCGCAACTCGATCGAGGACCTCGCTGGCTGGGCGCGGGTCGAGCGGCCGGATCTGGCCCGGCTGACCGCCGACGGCGACGTGGTGATCGCCTTCTCCGACATCGAGGGATCCACCCAGCTCAACGAGGAGCTGGGCGATCGCGAGTGGGTCAAGGTTCTCGAGCGGCACACCAGGCTGGTCGACGATCTGGTCGCCGCGCACGGCGGGCACGTGGTCAAGAACCAGGGCGACGGTTTCATGATCGCGTTCGCCGATGCGGGACGAGCGGTGTTGTGCTGCATCGGAATTCAGCAGGGCCTCGATGGCGGCAACGGCCGGCGGCCACCGATCCGGGTGCGCATCGGCATGCACCTGGGCAGTTCGGTGCGCCGGGGTGATGATCTGTTCGGCCGCAATGTCGCCATCGCCGCGCGGGTGGCCGACCAGGCCGCCGGTGGGGAGATCCTGGTCACCGAACCGGTGTGCCGGGCCGTCCAGGACATCCCGGGGATCGAGCTCGGTGGTGCCCGCGAGGTCGACCTCAAGGGCGTACGGGACAGTCTCGATCTCTACCCGGTGTTGATTCCGGCCGATGCCTGATCGGGGGATGATCACCGCATGCCGACCAACGCCGACCGCTCCGCCGTGATTTCGGTGCAATAGCCGTCGCTGACCGACGGGAAATGCACCGAAATCACTCAGAGTTCGCGGTGTAGCACCCGGATCGCTTCGATGCGTTCGGCCAACTGGTCCCGGGTCGCCGCGGCCACCGGCGGACCGCCGCAGCGGCGCCTCAGCTCGTTGTGGATCCAGCCGTGCGGCTTGCCGGACTTGTGGTGCGTCGCCGACACCAGAGCGTTGAGTTCCCGACGCAGCTCGCGCAATTGTCCATGGGTCGATGGCCGCGGCACCTCACCGGAGGCCGTCCTGCGCTGCAGTTGCTCGTCCTGCCGGCGCGACAACAGATCCCGCATCTGCCCGGCGTCCAGTAGTCCGGGGATGCCGAGATAGTCGGCCTCTTCGTCACTGCCGACCGCGGCAGCGGTGCCGAACGACGAGCCGTCGAAGATTACCTGGTCCAACTCCGCTTGTGCGCCAAGGGATTCGAAGCCGTTGTCCAATTCGCCGGGCTCGTCGCGACGCTGCTCGCGCAGTTCCTCGTCGAGCGGATCCTCCTCGGACACCCGGTGCGGCTTGCCCAGCACGTGGTTGCGCTGTTCCTCGAGCTCACTGGCCAGCTGCAGCAGGTTGGGCACCGACGGCAGGAAGATGCTGGCCGTCTCGCCGGGCCGGCGGGACCGCACGAACCGGCCGATCGCCTGCGCGAAGAACAGCGGGGTGGACGCACTGGTGGCGTAGACACCGACCGCCAGCCGCGGCACGTCGACACCCTCGGAGACCATGCGCACCGCGACCAGCCACCTCGAGGACGCCGCGGAGAATTCCGAAATCCGTTGGGAGGAACCGGGATCGTCGGACAGCACCACGGTCGGCGCCTCGCCGGTGATCTCCCGGAGCAACTCGGCGTAGGCCCGCGCCGTCGTCTGGTCGGAGGCGATGATCATGCCGCCGGCGTCGGGAACGTGCTCGCGCAACTGCCGCAGCCGGGTATCGGCCGCGGCGATCACCGCCGGCATCCACTCGCCGGCCGGGTTCAGAACGGTGCGCCACGCCCGGGCGGTCTGCTCGGCGCTCAGCGGTTCGCCCAGCCGGGCCTCGTGTTCCTCGCCGGCGCTGTCGCGCCAGCGGGCCTCACCGGAGTACGCCATGAACACCACCGGCCGCACGACGCCGTCGGCCAGCGCCTCGGCGTAGCCGTAGGTGTGGTCGGCCTGCGAGCGCTGGAAGCCGGCGGCGTCGGGTTCGTAGGTGACGAACGGGATCGGGCTGTCGTCCGACCGGAACGGCGTCCCCGTCAGCGCCAGGCGCCGGGTGGCATCGTCGAACGCCTCCCGGATCGCCTCGCCCCAACTCTTGGCATCGCCGCCGTGGTGGATCTCGTCGAAGATCACCAGCGTCCGGCGGTTCTCGGTGCGCACCCGGTGCCGCGTCGGGTGGCTGGCCACCTGGGCGTAGGTGACGACGACGCCGTGATACTCCGAGGAGGTCTGCGCGTTGGAGTTGGAGAACTTCGGGTCCAGCGCGATGCCGGCCCGGGCGGCCGCCTGCGCCCACTGAACCTTGAGGTGCTCGGTGGGTACCACGACGGTGACCTGCTCGACGGAGTTCTCGGCCAGCAGTTCGGCCGCGATGCGCAGGGCGAAGGTGGTCTTGCCGGATCCTGGAGTGGCGACCGCGAGGAAATCCCGTGGCTGGGCGGCCAGGTATTTCACCAGCGCCCGCCGCTGCCAGCCCCGCAAAGTCTGGGTGCTGGGCGCTGCGTCAGCCCGCACCCTGTGACTCCTCCCGGCCTCGGGCCGTCTTCACGCGGCGTGGCCGGAAAGGACTCTACGTGAACGGATTCCGGGAACGCACTTCGTCGCGGCGTGTCTTGCGCGGACCGGTTCCGCGTTTCGGACGGCTCCCAGCAAGCGGCCAGCGAACCCGGCTAATCTTCGTCCGTGGCCACGCGCCGGATGTTCCTCGCCGCCCTGGCCGGCGCCACTGCGGCGGGCGCACTGGGCGCGCCCCGGGCGTTCGCCGGTCCACTGGTGGACCCGGCCCAGGCTGCCCGGCGCTACGCCGGACTCGCGCCTTCCCGGTGGGGCATGTCGATGCCGGGGGTCGTGTCGACGTTCCCGGCCGACGGGCGCCAGCTCGCGTTGACCCTCGACGCGTGTGACGGCGCCTGCGACGACGCGCTGCTGGCCGCCCTGGGGCGCTACCGGGTGCCCGCGGTCCTCTTCGTCTGTTCGAAGTGGATCGACGCGAACCCCGGCCGGGTCGAACGGCTGGCAGCCTCGCCGCTCCTCGAGATCGGCAACCACGGGACGCGCCACGTGCCGTTGTCGGTGACCGGGCGCGGCGCCTACGGCATCACGGGCACGCGGTCGGCGGCCGACGTGGTGGCCGAGGTCTGGACCAATCAGCAGCGCCTGGTCCGGCTGACCGGGCGGGCGCCCGTGTGGTTCCGGGCCGCCACCGCCCACTACGACGATGTCGCGGTGCAGATCGTGCACGGCCTCGGCCTGACGCCGCTGGGGTTCACCGTCAACGCCGACAACGGGGCGACGGCGGGGCCGACTGCGGTCCGATCCGCGATGGGCCGGGCGCTGCCCGGTTCGGTGGTGATCGCGCACCTGAACCACCCGCGTTCGGGCACCGCGGCGGGGCTGGGCGCCGCGATCCCGGCGATGCTCGACGGCGGGTGGGAGTTCGTG
>JAKIXW010000184.1:7144-7382 GCA_022708865.1 Acidobacteriota bacterium | reverse complement strand
CGGGGCGGCCACCGCCGTCGCCGAACGCGTCGCCGGTCCCGGCCGCGTCGCGGTGCTCGCCCGGCCGACCGCGGCGACGGTGCTCGCCGTGACCGGCTGTCTGATCGCCGGCGTCCCATTCGTGCCGGTGCCCGCCGACGTCGGTGTGGCCGAACGCGCGCACATCCTGTCCGATTCGGGTGCCCGGGCCTGGCTGGGCGATGCGCCCGGCGACCTGGCGGGACTGTCGCACATCCCG
>JAKIXW010000184.1:0-7054 GCA_022708865.1 Acidobacteriota bacterium | reverse complement strand
CGCCGCCGATATCGACGCGCTGGCGACGGCCTGGCAGTGGAGCGCCGACGACACGCTGGTGCACGGCCTGCCGCTGTTCCACGTGCACGGCTTGGTGCTCGGATTGCTGGGATCGCTGCGCATCGGAAATCGCTTCGTGCACACCGGAAAACCCACATCGGAGGCCTACGCCGCGGCCGGCGGGACACTGTACTTCGGGGTGCCGACCGTGTGGTCGCGGGTGGTCGCGGACCCGGAGTCGGCGCGGGCGCTGCGGGGCGCGCGGCTGCTGGTGTCGGGCAGCGCCGGGCTGCCGGTGCCGGTGTTCGACGGCCTGGTCGCGCTGACCGGCCATGCGCCCGTCGAGCGGTACGGCAGCACCGAATCGCTGATCACGCTGAGCACCCTGGGCGACGGTGAACGCCGGCCCGGCTGGGTGGGGCTGCCGCTTGCTGGGGTACAGACCCGGTTGGTGGACGAGGCTGGCGCCGACGTGCCGCATGACGGGGAAACCATTGGGCGCCTTCAGGTTCGGGGGCCGATGATGTTCGACGGCTATCTGAACCGGGCGGCGGCCACCGCCGAGGTGCTCGGCGCCGACGGCTGGTATCACACCGGTGATGTGGCGGTGCTCGACGGCGACGGGATGCACCGCATCGTCGGGCGGGAATCGGTCGACCTGATCAAGTCCGGTGGATACCGGGTCGGGGCCGGCGAGGTCGAGACCGCGCTGCTGGGCCACCCCGGGGTCGCGGAGGTGGCCGTGGTGGGGCTGCCCGACCACGACCTGGGTCAGCGGATCGTCGCCTTCGTGGTCGGCGACGCCGCGCCGCAGGCACTGATCGACTTTGTGGCAGAACAACTCTCGGCCCACAAGCGGCCCCGCGAGGTTCGGATCGTCGACGCGCTGCCCCGCAACGCGATGGGCAAGGTGCTGAAGAAGGAGTTGCTCACATGGTCCTGAGGTTCAGCGAACTGTGCATCGACGCCGCCGACATCCATGCGCAGGGCCAGTGGTGGTCGGCGGTGCTGGGTTGGCCGGCCGAGTCCACCGACGACGGCGACGTCGTGCTGCGCGCGCCGGCGGGTGCCGGGCCCGATTGGCTCTTCCTGGCGGTGTCCGAGGGCAAGACGGTCAAGAATCGCCTGCACATCGACCTGACGCCCGACGATCAGCCGGCCGAGGTCGAACGCGTGCTCGCCCTGGGCGCCCGCCGCGTCGACATCGGTCAGGGTGAACAGTCCTGGGTGGTGCTGGCCGACCCCGAGGGTAACGAATTCTGCATCCTGGCAGCGGAGTAGCCTCCACCGCGAGTGTGCGCGTCGGTTCGCGACGCGCCGCGCCCGGGCGGCCCTTTGTGCACTCTCCTCGGCGTCAGCCCCAGCCGTTCTCGAACACGAACTCCGACAGCGGCCGGGCGGTGGCCCAGTGGTCGATCTCGAGCTGTGGGCGATCCGGGAACTCCGGCACCTCGCCCAGGCACAGCACGGCGATGGGTTCGGCGCCGTCGGGAATGCCGAGCAGCGCGGCCAGTTCGATGGGGTCGAAGATCGAAACCCAGCCCACCCCAATGCCTTCCGCGCGGGCGGCCAGCCAGACGTTCTGCACGGCGCAGGCCGCCGACGCCAGATCCATGTAGGGCATCGTGCGGCGGCCGAAAACATGCCGTTCACGGCCCTCGCCCAGGGCCACCACCAGGAGCTCGGCGCAATCCAGGATGCCCTCCACCTTCAGGGCCAGGAATTCGTCCTCCCGCCGCCCCAGGGCGGTCGCGGTGCGCTGGCGCTCCTCGTCCACCAGGGCACGGATCCGCTTGCGCAGCAACGTATCAGTGATTCGGATGAAGCGCCACGGCTGCATCAGGCCGACGCTCGGGGCGGCGTGCGCGGCGCGCAGGATGCGGGCCAGTACGTCGTGGTCGATGGTGGTGCCCGGGACGAACCGGCGCATGTCACGGCGTTCGAAGATGGCGCGGTAGACCGCCCGCCGCTCGGTCTCGCTGAACGCGTGTTCGAGACTCACGGGCCCGGGTCAGTTGCTGTGCAGGGCGTCGTTGAGGGTGATGCCGTGGCCGTCCCGGCCGACCACCTCGACGGCACCCGAGGTCGAATTGCGGCGGAACAGCAGGTTGTTCGCGCCCGACAGGTCGCGAGCCTTGATGGTCCGGCCGTCGGCGGTGCTGACCTTGGTGCCCGCCGTCACGTACAGGCCGGCCTCGACCACGCAGTCGTCGCCGAGCGAGATGCCCAGCCCGGAGTTGGCCCCCAGCAGGCAGCGCTTGCCCAGCGAGATCACCTCGCTGCCACCGCCGGACAGCGTGCCCATGATCGATGCGCCACCGCCGACGTCGGAACCGTCGCCGACCACCACACCGGCCGAGATCCGGCCCTCGACCATCGAGGTGCCCAGGGTGCCCGCGTTGAAGTTGACGAACCCCTCGTGCATGACGGTGGTTCCGGCGGCCAGGTGCGCGCCCAGCCGGACCCGGTCCGCGTCGGCGACCCGCACCCCGGCGGGCAGCACGTAGTCGACCATCCGGGGGAACTTGTCGACGCCGTAGACCGTCACCGGTCCACGTTTGCGCAACCGTGCGCGCACGGACTCGAAGCCGTCCACTGCGCAGGGGCCGTGATTGGTCCACACCACGTTGGTCAGCAGGCCGAAGAAGCCCTCGGTGTTCAGCCCGTGCGGGGCGACCAGTCGGTGCGACAGCAGATGCAGCCGCAGCCAGACGTCGTGGGCATCGGCGGCGGGCGCCGCCAGGTCGACGATCGTCGTCTGCAGCACCACTGTCTCGGTGCCGCGGTCATGATCGGAACCAACCAGCGCCAGCAGGTCGGCCGGGGTCTCGGCGGTGGTCAGCCGCAGGTTGCCCGGCGGGTCGAAGTCGCCCAACTCGGGCGCCGGGAACCAGGTGTCCAGCACCGTCCCGTCGGCCGTCAGCGTCGCCAGTCCGATTCCGGAAGCTCCAGTCACGGTCCCAGAGAATACCGGGCGCCGACCGAGCCCGAGCGTCCGCATTTGTCCACCGGAGACCGGCGTGCCCCGTGCAGACACGGCCGGTCGCGGATGGGGAGGCATCGGACCGGGGGCGATACCGTGGACACATGCTGGACCTCCACGGCGACCCCGTCGCGCTGACCGCTGCGCTGGTGGATATCCCGAGCGAGTCCCGCGACGAGTCGCGTATCGCCGACGAGGTGGAAGACGCGCTGCGCGAACAGGCCCCGGGCTTCCAGATCGTCCGCAGCGGGAACGCCGTGCTGGCCCGTACCCGTCGCGGCCGGCCCAGCCGGGTCCTGCTGGCCGGGCATCTGGACACCGTCCCGGCCGCAGGCAACCTGCCCAGCCGCCGGGACGGGGCCAACCTCTACGGCTGCGGCACCTCCGACATGAAGTCGGGCGATGCCGTTTTCCTGCACCTGGCCGCCACCGTCGCCGAGCCCGCCCACGACCTGACGCTGGTGTTCTACGACTGCGAGGAGATCGAGGCCGCCGCCAACGGCCTGGGCCGCATCGAACGTGACCTGCCCGACTGGCTGGCCGCCGACGTCGCCATCCTCGGCGAACCGACCGGGGGCCTCATCGAGGCCGGCTGCCAGGGAACCCTGCGGGTGCTGATCAGTGCGACCGGGACCCGTGCGCATTCGGCGCGATCGTGGTTGGGCGACAACGCGATTCATAAACTGGCGGCGGTGCTGGACCGGCTGTCGGCCTACCATGCCCGTGAGGTGGACATCGACGGCTGCGTCTACCGCGAGGGTCTGTCGGCGGTGAAGGTCGACGGCGGGGTGGCCGGCAACGTCATCCCGGACGCGGCGTCGGTGACGGTGAACTTCCGGTTCGCGCCCGACCGGTCGCCGCAGCAGGCGCTCGTCCACGTGCAGGAGGTGTTCGACGGCCTGCACGTCACGATCGCGCAGACCGACGCCGCGGCCGGCGCGCTGCCCGGGCTGGGTCAACCCGCGGCCGCCCAGCTGGTGGCTGCGGCGGGTGGCCGGGTGCGGGCCAAGTACGGCTGGACCGACGTGTCTCGCTTTGCCGCCCTTGGCATTCCGGCGCTCAACTACGGCCCGGGCGATCCGAACCGGGCGCATACCGTCGATGAACACGTCGAGGTGGCGGCCATCACCGCGGTTACCGAGACGCTGCGGGCCTACCTCACCGCTTAGGGTGGGCGGCATGCCCGAATTCGCCGTGTGTGTGTACTGCGCGTCGGGCCCGACGCACCCGGAGCTGCTGGCCCTGGCCGAACGACTCGGCGTGGCCGTCGCCGATCGCGGCTGGACCCTGGTCTCCGGCGGCGGCAATGTCTCGGCCATGGGTGCCGTCGCGCATGCTGCCCGCTCCCGCGGCGGCCGGACCGTCGGCGTCATCCCGAAAGCGCTGGTGCACCGGGAACTCGCCGACGTCGACGCCGACGAACTGATCGTCACCGACACCATGCGCCAGCGCAAACAGGTCATGGAGGACCGCGCCGACGCGTTCGTCGCACTGCCCGGCGGGATCGGCACCCTCGAGGAACTGTTCGAGACGTGGACGGCCGGCTACCTGGGCATGCACGACAAACCGGTGGTCCTGCTGGATCCCGACGGGCACTACGACGGCCTGCTGGCATGGCTCGACGGCTTGCGTGACAGCGGGTACGTCGCACCGGGGGCGCTGGACCGGCTGTTGACCGTCCAAGACGTGGACGCGGCCCTGGACCTGTGCGCCGAGACCACTGACGCCTCTGATACCAGCGGTACCGGCCCCCGTTAGGCTGGCGCGCATGCCAGCGACCGAACCCCGCTCCGCAGTCGGCTTCCTCGACATCGTCGGCCAGCTCCCCGGCGTTCTGGTCGACGCCCCGCAGATCGTCCGCGCCGTGTCCACCGGCATGTTCGCCCGCCCGACGTCGAAGACCTCGATCGGCAAGGTGTTCCAGGAGCGGGCCGAGAAGTATGCCGACCGGGTGTTCCTCCGCTTCGGCGACCAGAAGATCACCTACGCGCAGGCCAACGCCACCGCCAACCGGTATGCGGCCGTGCTCGCCGAGCGCGGCGTCGGGCGCGGCGACGTCGTCGGGATCATGCTGCGCAACTCGCCCAACGCGGTGCTGATGATGCTGGCCGCCGTCAAGTGCGGTGCCGTGGCCGGGATGCTCAACTACCACCAGCGCGGCGACGTCCTGGCGCACAGCATCGGGCTGTTGAAGGCCACGGCGATCGTCGCCGAAGCCGACCTCGTCGACCACATCACCGAGAGCGGCGCCGAAGTGGCGACCGGGGTGGTGGTTACCGTCGCCGAACTCGAGCTGCTGGCCGAGTCGGCTTCGACCGCCAATCCGGCGTCGGCGTCGGAGGTACAGGCCAAGGACACCGCGTTCTACATCTTCACCTCGGGCACCACCGGGCATCCCAAGGCGAGCGTCATGACGCACCTGCGCTGGCTCAAGGCACTGGCCGGGTTCGGTGGCCTGGGGCTGCGGCTGCGCGCCGACGACACCCTGTACTCCTGCCTGCCGCTGTATCACAACAACGCGCTGACGGTCGCGGTGTCCTCGGTGCTCAGCGCCGGGGCCACCCTGGCGCTGGGGGAGAAGTTCTCCGCGTCGAAGTTCTGGGATGACGTAATTCGTTACGATGCAACAGCTTTCATCTACATCGGGGAGCTGTGCCGGTATCTGCTCAACCAGCCGGCCAAACCCACCGACCGGGCGCACAAGATCCGGCTGATCGCCGGCAACGGACTGCGGCCGGAGATCTGGGACGAGTTCGTCACGCGGTTCGGGATCAAGCGGGTCTGCGAGTTCTACGCCGCCAGCGAGGGCAACGCCGCCTTCATCAACATCTTCAACATCCCCCGCAGCACCGGGATCAGCCCGATGCCGGCGCTGGCCTACGTCCAGTACGACGCCGAAACCGGCGAACCCAAGCGCGATCAGGCGGGCCGCGTGCACAAGGTGCCCGCGGGTGAGCCGGGACTACTGATCAGTCCCGTCAACCGGCTCTCGCCGTTCGACGGCTACACCGATCCGAAGGCCAGCGAGAAGAAGCTCATCCGCAACGCCTTCAAGGATGGCGACGTCTGGTTCAACACGGGCGACGTGATGCGGCCCCAGGGCCTGGGACACGCGGCGTTCGGGGACCGTCTCGGCGACACCTTCCGGTGGAAGGGGGAGAACGTCGCCACCACCGAGGTGGAGGCCGCACTGGCCGCCGACCCGCAGGTCGAGGAGAGCACCGTCTTCGGCGTGGAGATCCCCAACACCGGCGGCCGGGCCGGGATGGCCGCGGTCAAGGTCCGCGGCGGTGCGGACTTCGACGGCATCGAACTTGCCGAGACGCTCTACGACCGGCTGCCGAACTACGCCATTCCGCTGTTCATCCGCATCGTCGACCACCTCGAGGCGACCAGTACGTTCAAGAGCCGCAAGGTCGATCTGCGCGACGAGGCCTACGGCGACCATGTCGAGGATCCGTTGTTCGTTCTGGCGGGCCGTCGCGAGGGCTACGTGCCGTATCACGACGCCTACCCCACTCAGGTCGCTGCGGGCGAAGCGCCCAAGGGCTGAGTCGGAGACACGTCGAGCCGGTACTGAGAGCGACGTTTTGCGCAGATTCTCGCTCTCAGTGCCATCTCGATGCCCAGGAGCGGCCATGAGACGGCTACGGAACCGCCACGACGACGCACTAGCCTGAACCGCGTGCAGTCGACGTTCCTCGGCAAACCGGTCGCCGGCGACCGTTCCCTGATCATGGCGATCGTCAACCGCACGCCGGATTCGTTCTACGACCGCGGCGCGACGTTCACCGACGCGGCGGCCAAGGACGCGGTTCACCGGGTGATCGCCGAGGGCGCCGACGTCATCGACATCGGTGGCGTGAAGGCGGGGCCGGGCGGCCCGGTCGGTCCGGACGAGGAGATCGCCCGGGTGGTCCCGTTCATCGAATGGCTGCGGGCCGAATACCCCGAGCAACTGATCAGCGTCGACACCTGGCGGGCCGGCGTGGCGAAACTGGCCTGCGCGGCGGGCGCCGACCTGATCAACGACACCTGGGCGGGCGCCGACCCGGACCTGCCGGCGGTGGC
>JAKIXW010000183.1 GCA_022708865.1 Acidobacteriota bacterium | reverse complement strand
AGGACGTGGGCATGAGCTACGGTGCCGTCGGCGTGCTCGGCGCGCTGAGCGCCGCGATCCCGCGGCCGGCCCGCCCGTTGTGGGTCGCCGGCTGGATCGGCGTCGTGGTGGGTGCCGCCGCGGTGCTGCGGGATTTCACCTCCGTCGGCCACGGCATCGCGCTGGCACTGGGCATGCTGGTGTCCACCGCGTTCGGGCCGGCCGGCCGGTGGACTCCGCTGCGCTGGGCGATGCTGTCGGTGGCCGCGGCATTCGGATTCCTGGTGCTGGCCGACGGCGCCGCGGCGTTCGCGGTTGCCGGCGCATCGGGGGTGGCGTGTGTGCTGGGCGCGGGTCTGATTGTGACTCAGCGGAACTCGGCCGCGGTGGCGATTTTCCAGTCCGCCCGCCAGGAGTCCGGGCCGGAGTCATCGAGCAATGCGCCCGGCGTGAGCCACTCATAGAGTTCGGCGTAGGTCCGGCTGCGACCGCCCTCGATGCGGCGGTTGAGCATCGCGGGCTCCAGTTCGCCGAAATCGCCGAGCCCCATCGAGGCGACGATCTGGGCCGCGCTGGCGACCGTGGCGCGCTGGAAGTTGTAGACGCGCTTGGCCTTGTCCGGAACGTAGAGCGACCGGATCAGGCCGGGGTCCTGGGTGGCGACGCCGACAGGGCAGGTGTTGGTGTTGCACTTCTGGGCCTGGATGCAGCCGATCGCGAACATCATGGCGCGCGCCGACAGGGTGAAGTCGGCGCCCTGGATGATGCGCGAGACGATGTCCATCCCGCTGGCGACCTTGCCGGACGCGCCGATCCTGACCCGGTCCCGCAGCCCGGCGCCCACCAGTGCGTTGTGCACCAGCATCAGGCCCTCGGTCAGCGGCATTCCGACGTGGTCCTCGAATTCCTGTGGGGCCGCGCCCGTTCCGCCCTCCGAGCCGTCCACGATGACGAAATCCGGGGTGATCCCGGTGGCCAGCATGGCCCTGCAGAGCGACAGGAACTCGCTGCGGGTGCCCACGCACAGTTTGACGCCGACGGGCTTGCCGCCCGAGAGTCGGCGCAGCGTCGAGATGAACTCCATCATCTCCAGCGGGGTCCGGAAGGCCGTGTGCGCCGGCGGTGAGATCACCGTCTGGCCCTGGGGCACACCGCGGGTCGCCGCGATCTCGGCGCTGACCTTGGCGCCGGGCAGCACGCCGCCCAGACCGGGCTTGGCGCCCTGGGAGAGTTTGATCGAGATCGCCTTCACCGTCGGTAGCTGTGCCTTCTCGGCGAACTTGACCGGATCGAAGCCGCCGGTGTCGGTCCGGCAGCCGAAGTAGCCGGAGGCAACCTCCCAGATCAGGTCCCCACCCGGACGCAGGTGGTACGGGCTGATGGCACCCTCGCCGGTATCGTGTGCGAAGCCGCCCATGGCCGCCCCGCCGTTGAGCGCCAGGATGGCGTTGGACGACAGCGCCCCGAAACTCATCGCCGAAACATTCAGCAGCGCAATGTCATACGGCTGGCTGCAGTCCGCCCCACCCAGCCGCACCTTCGGCGCGACATCGGTGGCGAACCGCGCCCGCATCGAATGCCGCACGAACTCGTAGCCCAGTGCGTTGACATCGCGTTCGGTGCCGAAGGGCTCGTCGCTCTTGGTGCCCTTGGCCCGCTCGTACACCATGTCGCGGGTCTCGCGGTCGAACGGCGTGCCGTCGGTGTTGGACTCGATGAAGTACTGCTGGATCTCCGGGCGGATGGTCTCCATCAGGAACCGGGCATGCCCGAGAATGGGGAACGACCGCAGGATCGAATGCCGTGTCTGGACCAGGTCCCACATCCCGACCCCGGCCAGCAGCGCGACCGGGACGGCGACCACGAACCACCGATGATCGACCAGCATCGCCAGAACCCCCAGCACCGCCGCACCCAGCCCGAAGGCAGCGACGATCAATGCCCTCACCACCGCGAGAGGGTATCGCGTGCCGACCGCCTATGATCGGCACTTGCATTACCGGGGAATGTTGTTGGGATCGAGCAAGGAGGCGCTGGCCGCGTGGCTGATCTTTCGGAGGGCGCGCTCGGTGCGGCGGTCGACGCGGCGCGGGTTGCGTTCGCCGACGCCGGCAACCTCGATGACCTGGCCCGCGCCAAGACCGACCACCTCGGCGACCGGGCGCCGCTGGCACTGGCGCGCCAGGCCCTGGGCACGCTGGACAAGTCGGAACGCGCCGAGGCCGGCAAACGGGTCAACATCGCCCGCTCCGAGGCCCAGCGGCTCTTCGACGACCGGCTGGCGCAGTTGCGTGCCGACCGCGACGCCGAGGTGCTGGTGGCCGAGCGGATCGATGTCACCCTGCCGTCGACCCGGCAGCCGGTCGGGGCCCGCCATCCCATCACGATCCTGGCCGAGCGCATCACCGACACGTTCGTCGCCATGGGCTGGGAACTCGCCGAGGGCCCGGAGGTCGAAACCGAGCAGTTCAACTTCGATGCGCTGAACTTTCCGGTCGATCACCCGGCCCGCAGTGAACAGGACACGTTCTATATCGCGCCGGACGGTTCGCGGCAGCTGCTGCGCACCCACACGTCGCCGGTCCAGGTCCGGGCACTGCTGTCCCGGGAGCTGCCGGTCTACGTCGTCTCGATCGGACGCACCTTCCGCACCGACGAGCTGGACGCCACCCACACCCCGGTCTTCCATCAGGTCGAGGGCCTGGCCGTGGACCGAGGCCTGACCATGGCGCATCTCAAGGGCACCCTGGACGCGTTCGCGCGGTCGGAGTTCGGCGCGCAGGCGCGGACCCGGATCCGGCCGCACTTCTTCCCGTTCACCGAGCCGTCGGCCGAGTTCGATGTCTGGTTCGCCGACAAGAAGGGCGGCCCCGGCTGGGTCGAGTGGGGCGGCTGCGGAATGGTGAACCCGAATGTGTTGCGGGCCGCCGGAATCGACCCGCAGGAATACAGCGGCTTCGCGTTCGGGATGGGTATCGAGCGCACCCTGCAGTTCCGAAACGGAATTCCCGACATGCGCGACATGGTCGAGGGTGACGTCCGGTTCTCGCTGCCGTTCGGGGTGGGGGCCTGATGCACGTTCCGTACAGCTGGCTGCGTGAAGCCGTCCAGGCCGGCGCTCCGGGCTGGGATGTGACGCCCGCCGACCTCGAGGCCGCCCTGATCCGAATCGGCCATGAGGTCGAGGACGTCGTCGCCCTGGGCCCGGTCAGCGGTCCCCTGACCATGGGACGGGTCGTCGAGATCGAGGAGCTCGCCGAGTTCAAGAAGCCCATCCGGGCGTGCAAGGTCGACGTGGGCGAGGCCGAACAGCGCGACATCGTCTGCGGGGCAACCAATTTCGCTGTCGGTGACCTGGTGGTGGTGGCGCTCCCAGGGGCGACGCTGCCCGGTGACTTCACGATCGCCACCCGAAAGACCTACGGCCGCACCTCGGACGGCATGATCTGCTCGGCAGCTGAATTGGGCCTCGGCGGCGACCATTCCGGGATCATGGTGTTCCCACCCGGAACCGCCGAGCCCGGCGCATCGGGAATCGAGGTCCTCGGCCTCGACGACGTCGTATTCGACCTGGCCATCACCCCCGACCGGGGGTATGGGTTGTCGGTCCGCGGCATCGCACGCGAGATCGCCTGCGCCTACGACCTCGACTTCGTCGACCCGGCCTTCGATCCGGACCGAGTGCCGCCGCTGCCGGCCGAGGGCCAGGCCTGGCCGCTGACAGTGGATCAGGGCACCGGCGTGAGTCGATTCGCCCTGCGGCCGGTGACGGGCATCGATCCCGGAGCCACGTCGCCCTGGTGGCTGCGCCGTCGGCTGATGCTGTGCGGAATCCGGCCCATCTCGCCGGCCGTGGACGTGACCAACTACGTGATGCTCGAACTCGGCCATCCGATGCACGCGCACGACCGCGACCGGATCAACGGAGCCTTCCGCGTGCGCTTCGCCGAACCGGGCGAGACCGTGCTGACCCTGGACGACGTCGAACGCAAACTCGACACCGCCGACGTGCTGATCGTCGACGACACCGGTACGGCCGCGATCGGCGGCGTCATGGGTGCCGGCAGCACCGAGATCCACGACGGCTCGACGGACGTGCTGCTCGAGGCCGCGGTGTGGGATCCGGCCGCGGTGTCCCGCACCCAGCGCCGGTTGCATCTGGTCAGCGAGGCCGGTCGCCGGTACGAACGGTGGGTCGATCCGGCCATCTCGGTTGCCGCGATCGACCGGTGCGCGACGCTGCTCGCCGAGATTGCCGGCGGCACTGTCGAACCCACCCTGACGGACTGGCGTGGCGACCCGCCCCGCGACGACTGGTCCTACCCGCCGGTCACGATGCCCGCCGATCTTCCGGACCGGATGGCCGGAGTGCGTTACGACGACGGCGCGACGGTGGCTCGGCTACGTCAGATCGGCGCCCGGGTCGACGAGGTTGCCGGCGGCCTGCTCGAGGTCACCCCGCCGAGCTGGCGCCCGGACCTGGTGGAGCCCGCCGATCTGGTGGAAGAGGTGCTGCGCCTCGAGGGTCTCGACGTGATTCCGTCGGTCCTGCCGACGGCGCCGGCCGGTCGCGGTCTGAGCGCCGTCCAGAAACGCCGCCGTGCGGTCGGCAAGTCCCTGGCCCTGTCGGGCTACGTGGAGATCCTGCCGACCCCGTTCCTGCCGGCCGGGGTGTTCGACATCTGGGGCCTGGCCGCCGATGATTCGCGGCGCGACACCACCCGGGTGGTCAACCCGTTGGAGGCCGACCGGCCGCATCTGGCCACCACGTTGCTGCCCGCCATGCTGGAAGCGCTGGGCCGCAACGTTTCCCGCGGAGCTCCCGACGTGGCACTGTTCTCCGTCGCACAGGTGGTGTTGCCGACCACGGAAACGCGCCCGGTGCAACGCATTTCGACCGACCGCCGGCCCACCGAGTCCGAGATCGCCGAATTGGATGCCTCGCTGCCCCGGCAGCCGCAGCATGTCGGGGTGGTGCTCACCGGCCTGCGTGAGCCGCGCGGCCCGTGGGGCCCCGGCCGTCGGGCCGAGGCCACCGACGCGTTCGAGGCCGTGCGCATCGTCGCCCGGGCGTGCGGTGTCGACGTGAGCTTGCGACCAGCTCAGGAGTTGCCCTGGCATCCGGGGCGCTGCGCCGAGGTCTTCGTCGGTGACATCAGCGTCGGGTTCGCCGGGCAGTTGCACCCCGCCGTCGTCGAACGTGCCGGTCTGCCGAAGGGCACCTGCGCCGCCGAACTGGATCTGGACGCCATTCCCATCGTCGAGACGCTTCCCGCGCCCCGGGTGTCGCCCTTCCCGGCGGTGTTCCAGGACCTCAGCCTGGTCGTCGACGACACGGTGCCCGCCGATGCGGTGATCGCCGCGGTGCGCGCCGGAGCCGGCGAGCTGCTCGAGGACGTCGAACTGTTCGATGTCTATTCCGGACCGCAGATCGGCGCAGGCCGCACGTCGCTGACCCTGGCGATGCGATTCCGGGCGGCCGACCGGACCCTGACCGAGGACGAGGCCAGCGCGGCCCGGGATGCCGCGGTGGCCGTCGCCGGTCGTGAACTCGGTGCCACACTGCGCGCCTGATTGGTCGCGGATCAGTGATTTCGGTGCATTACCCGGCGGTGAGCGACGGTCAATGCACCGAAATCTCCGATTTATTTGCATCTGATTGCATAATCATGCAAAATGCTCGAAATGACCACAGCGGCCCTGGCGGGGGCGAGCGGATACGCCGGCGGTGAGATCCTGCGGCTCCTGCTGGGACATCCGGCGCTCACCGACGGCCGGCTGACCATCGGCGCGCTGACCGCCGCCGCGAGCGCCGGCACCACACTGGCCGAACATCATCCGCATCTGCTCCCGTTGGCCGACCGGACCCTCGAGCCCACCGACATCGACGTACTGCGCGGCCACGATGTGGTGTTCCTGGCGCTGCCGCACGGACATTCCGCCGAGATCGCCGAGCAACTCGGGCCCGACACGCTGGTGGTGGACTGCGGTGCGGACTTCCGGCTCACCGACGCCACCGACTGGGAGCGGTTCTACGGTTCGCCGCACGCCGGCAGCTGGCCCTACGGGTTGCCCGAACTTCCCGGCGGCCGCGACGCCCTGCGCGGCACCAAGCGGATCGCCGTCCCGGGCTGCTACCCGACGTCGGCACTGCTGGCCCTGGTGCCCGCCGTGGCGGCCGGTCTGGTCGAGCCCGCGGTCACGGTCGTCGCGGTCAGCGGCACCTCCGGTGCAGGCAAATCCGCGAAGGTCGATCTGCTGGCCGCCGAGGTCATCGGATCGGCCCGGGCCTACAACATCGGCGGTGCACACCGGCACACCCCGGAGATCGCGCAGGGGCTACGGGCGGTCACCGATGCCGCAGTGAGCGTGTCGTTCACCCCCGTGCTCATCCCGACCTCCCGGGGTATTCTTGCGACCTGTACGGCACCCACCTCCACAACGCTGTCCGAACTGCGGGCTGCCTACGAAAAGGCCTATGACGCAGAGCCGTTCATCCATCTGCTGCCCGAGGGCCGGCTACCCATGACGAGCGCGGTGATCGGGTCCAACGCGGCGCAACTGCAGATCGCAGTCGACGCGGATGCCGGGGTACTGGTGGCGGTGTGCGCCATCGACAACTTGACCAAGGGCACCGGGGGAGCAGCGGTTCAGTCGATGAACCTGGCACTGGGGTGGCCCGAGACCGAAGGACTGTCGACCGTGGGAGTGGCACCGTGACCGGAGCGACCTTTGACAGCACGCCGGCGTCCCGGCTGCTGCGCACCCAGGGCGTGACCGCGCCGGAGGGCTTCCGCGCCACCGGAATCAGCGCCGGCATCAAGGCATCCGGCAATCTCGATCTGGCGCTGGTGTTCAACGAGGGCCCCGACTACGGCGCCGCAGGCGTGTTCACTCGCAATCAGGTCAAGGCCGCGCCCGTGCAGTGGAGCCAGCAGGTGCTCACCACCGGCCGGCTGCGGGCGGTCATCCTGAACTCCGGCGGGGCGAACGCCTGCACCGGACCGGGCGGCTTCCAGGACACCCACGCCACCGCCGAGGCCGTAGCCGCCGCACTGTCGGAGTGGGGCACCGAGACCGGGGCCATCGAGGTCGCGGTGTGCTCCACCGGCCTGATCGGCGACCGGCTGCCGATGGACAAGGTGCTCGCCGGCGTCACCGAGATCGTGCACGAGATGGCCGGCGGCCTCACCGGCGGTGACGAAGCCGCGCGGGCCATCATGACCACCGACACCGTGCCGAAACAGGTTGCGCTGCACCACAGGAACAATTGGACCGTCGGCGCCATGGCCAAGGGCGCCGGAATGCTGGCCCCGTCGCTGGCCACCATGCTGGTGGTCATCACAACCGACGCCGTCGCCGACAGTGCCGCACTGGACACCGCGCTACGCCGGGCCACCGCGCTCACCTTCGACCGTCTCGATGTCGACGGAAGCTGCTCGACCAATGACACCGTCCTGCTGCTGGCCTCCGGCGCCAGCGCGATCACCCCCAGCCAGGACGAGCTGGACGGCGCGATCAGGGCCGTCTGCGACGACCTGTGCGCCCAGCTGCAGGC
>JAKIXW010000182.1 GCA_022708865.1 Acidobacteriota bacterium | reverse complement strand
GCGGCTCCGGCCAGCAGACCCAGCACCTGCCGCAGCAGGCCACCCAGGCGCCGGCAACCCAGCAGGCCCCGCCGCCGCCGCAGCAGAACACGTTCAACCCGCCGGCGCCGGACGCCCCCGCGCCGGTCGCTCCGGCTCCTGCCCCCGCACCCCTGCCACCGCCGGGTGACGTGTTGCCGGCCGGCCCGCCACCGGGACCCGCCGACCTGCCGCCGGCGTAGCCGCCGTGGCCGTGCGGATGAGCCCGCCCCGGTTCGAGGAACTCGTCTCGGATGCGCTGGACCTGATTCCCGGCCCGCTCGCGGCGGCCATCGACAACGTCGTCGTGCTGGTCGAGGACCGCCATCCCGACGAGCCGGATCTGCTCGGACTCTACGAGGGCGTGGCGCTGACCGAGCGGGACAGCAACTACGCCGGCGCCCTGCCCGATGTGATCACCATCTATCGCGACGCGCTGCTCGCGATGTGCGATTCCGAGCAGGAGGTGGTCGACGAGGTCGCCGTCACCGTCGTGCACGAACTCGCCCATCACTTCGGTATCGACGACGACCGGCTGCATGAGCTGGGTTGGGGCTGAGGCGCGTCTGCGCAGGTTTGTCGGGCCGCGGTGATAGGAACGACGCATGGGCACGACCTGTAGGGAGTGCGAGGCCGGGCAGGGCCTCGGGTGGGTGCACTGTCACGGCACGCTCATCCGCCATTGGCTGGGCCGGGCGGAATGCACGGACCGGGACTGCCCGGATGCCGATCTGATGGCCCACTCGCTGGTGATCGACTGTGATGCGGCGGGGTGTCCCTGTGCTCAGCCCATCGGATCGGCGGCGGACTCCGCCGGGTGGGCAGCCTCGGGGTAGAACGGCGGCGCCGCCGAGCCCCAGTGCAGGCAGCTCCACCGCCCATCGGCGACGGGCGCCAGCAACACCGATTCGGTGTTGGTCAGATGGTGCTCGAGCGCGAAGGCGCTCTCCACGCCCGACAAGGTCTTGGCCACCAGCCGGATCGCGGCACCGTGGGAGACCACGACGATGTCGGATGTCCAGGCGTCGTCGTCCAGGTAACGCAGTCGCAGGTCGGCCAGCACCGGCAGGTAACGGTCCAGCACCTGGTGCGCGGTTTCGCCGCCGGGCATCGGCACCGCGAGGTCGCCCTCCTGCCAGCGCCGGTAGATGCTGTTGAACTCCTCGACGGCCTCGTCGTCGTTGCGGTTCTCCAGGTCACCGACCTGAACCTCGTGCAGTCCGTCCAGTTGGTGGGTGGGCAGCCGCAGTTCAGTGCCGATCTCGGCGGCCGTCTGGAGGGCCCGGGTGGCGATGGAGTGAATGACCAGACCTGCGGGCCGGGTCTGGCTCTGGGCGAATTTCCGGGCCTGGTCCCGGCCGAGCGGGGTCAGTTCCGCACCGGGCGGGCGGGTGTCCAGCCGCCGGTCCACGTTGCCGTAGGACTGGCCGTGCCGGACCAGCACCAGCCGGCCGCTCACCGGTCGCCCTCGCGCAGCCGGGCCAGCCACCGGGCGGCCGCGTCGAGTTCCGGCGGCACCGCGCCGACGGCCGCGCCGGTCGGCCAGGACCCGAGGTAGCGCACGTCGGCGCAGCGCCGGTGCAGCGCGGTGAGGGCTTCTGCGACGGCGACGTCGTCGATATGCCCGACGCAGTCGAGGAAGAACACGTACGTGCCGAGTTCGACTCGGGTGGGCCGGGATTCGATGAGGGTCAGGTCGATGTCGCGGATGCCGAACTCGGTCATCGCCGCGACCAGTGCCCCGGGCCGGTTCTCCAGCCGGAGGACGACCGACGTCCGGTCGGCCCCGGTGCGCGCGGGCGGCGGGGCGGGGCGCCCGACGAGCACGAAGCGGGTCCGGGCGTTGGGTTCGTCGACGACACCGTCGGCCAGCGTGGCCAGGCCGTAGCGGCGGGCGGCCAGTGCGGTGCTGACCCCGGCGTCGGCCCGGCTGGCCGAGACATCTTGTGCGGCAGCGGCATTGGAGATGGCGGCGGTGATCTCAGCGGCCGGCAGGTGGTCGGCCAGCCAGCGCCGCACCTGCGCGGCGGCCACCGGGAACGCCGCCACGGTGCGCACCTGGTCGGCCGTCGTCCCCGGGCGCACCGCGATGCTGAACTCGACGTCCAGGGTGAGCTCGGCGAACACCTGTAGGGGCGTCCCGGTTGCCAGGTTGTCCAGCGTCGCGAGCACGGTGCCGTCGATCGAGTTCTCGATCGGTACGCAGGCGTAGTCGGCGGAGCCGTCGCGCACCGCGTCCAGCGCCGCGGGGGTGCTGTCGGTGCTCAACGGCTCGGTCGCGCCGGCTCCCGGCGCCGCGGGAATCAGGCCGGCGACGGTCATCTGGAGCAGCGCGGCTTCGGAGAACGTCCCCTCTGGGCCGAGGTAGGCGATGCGGGCCACCTGCAAACCCTATCCGGTGACCCTTGCGGAAACCCGGACGTTCCAGTTAAGTAAGGCTCACCTTATTAACCAGACCGATCGACCGCGAAAGGGTCCCTCGATGTCACAGGCGACCATCCCCGGCCCGACGAGCGCGGAACGGATCCGCAGCGCCTGCGCCCGGCCCGGTAGCGCACTGCTGGCGATCGAGGGTGCCGAACCCGAGGCGACGGGTGTGCACCACCTGCTGACCGACGGCGCGTTCGCGATCACCGTGCCGGCTCGGGGTTACGCGGCGGCCAACGTCACCGCCGCCGGCGCCGCGGGCGTCCCGGCGATGCTGGAGCTGACGGAGTATGCGCCGCTGCCACTGCGCGAACCGGTCCGTTCGCTGGTTTGGATCCGCGGCCAGCTGCACCGGGTGCCCGCCGCGGCGGTCGGTGATCTGCTGGACCTCGTCGCCGCCGAGCAACCCAATCCGGCTCTGCTGCAGGTGGGTTCGGAACACAGCCTGCTGCGGTTGGAGGCGGAGTCCGTCGTGGTGGCTGACTCCACGGGCGCCGAATCGGTGGGTGTCACCGCCCTGCTCGAGGCGCAGCCCGATCCGTTCTGCGCGCTGGAGACCTGCTGGCTGCGCCACATCGACGACGACCACCGCGACGTGGTCGCGCGACTGGCGTCCCGGCTGCCCGGCCCGCTGCGCCGCGGCCGGGTCCGGCCGCTGGGGCTGGACCGCTACGGCGTGCGGCTGCGCGTGGAGGATCAGGACGGCGACCATGACATCCGGCTGCCGTTCGTTCGCCCGGTCGACGACATCAATAGCCTCGGTCAGGCCATCCGGATGCTGATCGGGTGCCCGTTCGTCAACGGCCTGCGCGCCCGCGGCATCTGACCGGCACCCAACCGACCGGCGCGGCTACCGTGACGGGGTGACCCAGCGGGACGGCGAGCCGAAGTCCGTCCCCGCGACGACGGCCCTGAAGATCGAGGTCGTCCTCGTCCTGGCCGTCACGTTCGGCTTCAGCGCGCTCACCTCCGTCCTGCTGCTGTCCGACGCGGTGCTGCGCGGTCTGGCCGACCAGCGGGTGCCGCTCATTCCGCGCCGCTCGTACTTCGATCTGATCGACCTGGGCCTCAATCTCGCCGTCCTCGTCCAACTCCTGGGCTGGGGCGCCCTGGGTCTCTACCTGCTGTGGCGGGATGGCATCCGGCCGGCCGGCATCGGACTGGGCCGCTTCCGGCCACGGCCGGACCTGGCCGGCGGCCTGGCCCTGGCCGCGCTGATCGGGCTGCCCGGCCTGGGCCTGTATCTGCTGGCCCGGGCCGCGGGGCTGAGCGCGTCGGTGGTCCCGACCGAACTCACCGATACGTGGTGGCGGATCCCGGTCCTGATCCTGGCGGCCTTCGCCAACGGCTGGGCCGAGGAGATCATCGTGGTCGGGTACCTACTGACCCGGCTGGATCAGCTGGGCGTCGGGCGGCGGGCCGCGATCGGATGGTCGGCGCTGCTGCGCGGGACGTATCACCTCTATCAGGGGTTTGGCGGCGGCCTCGGGAATCTGGCGATGGGTGTGATCTTCGGCGCGGCGTGGCGCAGGTCGGGCCGGTTGTGGCCGCTGATCGTCGCCCACGGTGTTATCGACTCGGTGGCGTTCGTGGGTTACGCCCTGTTGGCCGGCCATCTGACGTGGCTGCGCTGACGGCCGCCTACCAGGCCGTACCGTGTTTGGGTGAGTGCACACCGGCCGCCGCCCCCGCGCGACCCGCGCGGCGATCCGCGGCGCCCGCCGGAACGGGAAGCATCTCAGGTGCTGCGCCGGGATCCGGCCCGGCGACCTCAGGGCTCACCCGCACCGGATCCGCCCACCGTGCCGCTGCGACGGGTGCCACAGGCGCTGCCGAAGCTCACGCCGCCGCCCACCCCGGCACCGCCGGCGGCGCCGGCGGCCCGTGCGCCCAGGGCTGCCACCACCGGTCGCACCAGTCGTCGCAGCAAGCGTGTGGCGGCGCCACCGGCCACGCCCTCGCCCGCTGGGCCGCCGGCCGCCAAGCCGCCGCCGAAGCGACCCGCGGTCAGCCGGACCCGCCGTCGCCGGCCGCCGATCGGCCGCATCCTGCTGACGATCCTGCTGCTCGGGGTGTGCGTGGTGACCGGGGTGGCGGTCTGGGGCGAGCGCGCGCTGCACCGTATTCCGGCGCTGACCGATTACGACGGGCGGCCCGCGGCCGGCAGCGGCACGAACTGGCTGCTGGTCGGTTCGGACAGCCGCGAAGGCCTGACCGAGGAACAGCAGTCCGACCTGTCGACGGGCGGCGACCTGGGCAGTGGCCGGACCGACACGATCCTGCTGGTACATGTTCCGGCGCTGGGATCGGGGACCAGCGCCACCATGGTGTCGATCCCGCGTGATTCCTATGTCGAGATCCCGGGCTACGGATCGGACAAGGTCAACGCGGCGTTCTCCGAGGGCGGCGCGGCGCTGCTGGTGCAGACGGTCGAACAGGCCACCGGACTGCGGGTCGACCACTACGCCGAGATCGGGTTCGGGGGGTTCGCCGGCGTCGTCGATGCGCTCGGTGGGGTGACCATGTGCCCCGCCGAGCCGATCACCGATCCGCTGGCCGGAATCGATCTGCTGGCGGGCTGCCAGACCCTCGACGGGCGCAATGCGCTCGGCTATGTCCGTAGCCGCGCCACGGCTCGAGCGGACCTCGACCGGATGGCCAACCAGCGGCAGTTCGTGTCGGCGATGTTGCACCGCGCGGGCAGCCCGGCGGTGTGGGCGAACCCGTGGCGCTGGTACGCGGTGCCCCGGGCCGCGGTCGCCGCGCTGGCGGTGAACACCGACGACCACATCTGGGATCTGGCCCGGCTGGGCTGGGCCCTGCGCGACGCATCGACCGTCACCGTGCCGATCGGCGAGTTCACCTACAACGATTCCGGCGACGTCGTGCTGTGGGACGTCAGTGTCGCCGGCGAACTGTTCACGGCCCTGAACAGTGACCAGCCGGTGCCGCAGTCGGTGCGGGACGCGCAGCCATGACACTTCGGGCCGAATTGGTAATGGCGGGCGGGCCACCAATTCCCGGAATTGTCCGATGGAGTTAGGAATGCCTTTCCTGGCTAAGGTAAACCTTCGGCGAAACCCGGGTTCTACCTGCGATATCCTCAATAACATGGGTCATGTTCATAATTCTGAAAATAAATTCTGTGCTCTCATGCAGGACCAGATCCGAAATGAATTCACCGCGGCGCAGCAGTATATTGCGATCGCCGTGTTTTGCGACGGCGAGGACCTTCCGCGGCTGGCCACCCACTTCTACCGGCAGGCCGTCGAGGAACGCAACCACGCCATGATGCTGGTGCGCTACCTGCTGGACCGCGACGTCAAGGTCGACATTCCCGGCACCGACGCCGTCCGCAACGTGTTCGGATCGGTCCGGGAAGCGGTGGCGCTCGCCCTCGATCTCGAACGCGGGGTCACCGACCAGATCACCACGCTGGCGAGCACCGCGCGGGACGAGCGCGATTATCTCGGCGAGCAGTTCATGCAGTGGTTCCTCAAGGAACAGGTCGAAGAGGTCGCGTCGATGAGCACCCTGCTGCGCACGGTCGACCGGGCCGGCAGCAACCTTTTCCACATCGAGGACTTCGTCGCGCGTGAGATGGCCCCGCAGGGCGGCATCGACCCGGGCGCACCCGCGGCGGCCGGGGGCGTGCTGGCCGGTTGATCGCGGCGGACGGTCAGCCGGGCAGATCGCGCCCGGCGCCCGTGCGTCCCGTCTCCAGCTGGCCCCGGGTCCGGCCGGGGTGGTTGGTGGCGATCCACGCCACCCCCAGATCGCTGCAGTAGTCGATGTCGTCGAACGTGTCGACGGTCCAGCAGTACAGCGACCGGCCCTGCGCGGCCGCGCGGTCCACCAGGGCGGGATGCTCCCGCAGGGTCTGGATGGACGGCCCGACGGCAGTTGCCCCGACGGTGGTGGCGGCGCTCCCACCCAGCACCCGGGACGTGTCGCCGAGCAGCACCGTCGGCAGCAGCGGCGCGGCCCGCCGGATCCGCCAGACCGCGGCCGCGGAGAACGACATCACCACCGCCCGCGACAGCGCCGCCGACGGCGGGGCGGCGATCCCGTACCGGTGCAGCAGGGCCAGCACCTTGCTCTCGACCAGTGCGCCGTAGCGGACCGGATGCTTGGTCTCGATGAACAGCTTGACGGGCCGGGTCCAGTCGAGCGCGAGGCGCACCAATTCATCGAGGGTGAGCAGACCCGTTCGCTCACCCGGCTCCGCGCCGTGCGGGCCCCCGAAGTCGAAGTGGCGGAGTTGCGCCAGGGTCATCTCACTCACCAGACCGGTTCCGGTCGAGGTCCGATCGATCCGGCGATCGTGCACACAGACCAGGTGCCCGTCCCGGGTCAGCCGGACATCGCACTCGAGCCCGTCGGCACCCTCCTGCAGGGCCAGATCATAGGCGGCCAGCGTGTGTTCGGGACGGTCGCCGGAGGCGCCGCGATGGGCCACCACGAACGGGTGCCCCCCGTCAACCTCCGCTGCGGGCGCCATGTCGCTATGCTGCCGGTTCCCGGTCCCGTGTTTCCACCGCGACATCCGGTTCGGCCCCGGCGGATTCCGGTTCCGGCTCGGGCTCCGGCGCGGCGGCCGGTTCGGCCGGCACCACGACCCAGCGATACGCGGACCGGTCCACCGGCTTCCTCTCGAAGCCTTCGTGGACGCCGGTCAGTGCGACGACGGTGGCCAGGGCCAGCAGGTAGGCCAATGTGGTCCGAACGGTGTTGTCCGCGATGCCCTGCGCGTCCGCCGCGAAGCTGGTGGCGATCGCGAACGCGGACAGCAGTGTGCTGAGCACCCACAGGATCCACCAGATGATGACGGGCCGGCGCAACCGGCTGTAGATCCCCTCGAACATGGCCGTCTCGATGACGAACACGGGTGCCCACAACAGGTTGGCCACCGGGATCAGGCAGCCGGCCCACAACATCCAAGGAGGTCGCGGATCGTCCAGCCCCCGATGGCCGTAGGCCGCCGCGCGGCGCGCGATCAACCATCGGGTCAGAACGACCGCGCAGCAGATCACCGCGACCAGCGCGGCGAAACTCGCAAGCGCGCCCAGCCAGACGCCGAACCCGGCGATCACGGGATGCAGCAGCGTGGTCCGGTTGATGATGAGCAGTACGTAGC
>JAKIXW010000181.1 GCA_022708865.1 Acidobacteriota bacterium | reverse complement strand
CCCACCGCACCGTTCGGTGGTCGGGACTGGTTGCCGGGACTCACTTCTGGTCTCCCTAGGCTCCTTGTGACGCGGTGGCCAACGCCGGCTGTCGCTGGACCTGCCCCACCATCTCGTAGTCCGACCGCCGGAAGTCCCGCATCTGTCGAAGGTACTGCGTCGCGAACCCGGGGTACATGGAGGCGTTGAAGCCGTCGGCGGTCAGATACCAGCTCGAGCAGCCAGACATCCAGGTGGTCCTGCGCAGTCGGCGCTGCAGGTTGTCGTTGTAGCGGCGCTGCACGTCGGCCCGGACATCGAGGGTGCGCAGGTTGTCGCGCAGGATCGTGGTGATGCCCGTGACCGCGTAGTCCAGCTGACCCTCGACGTAGACGAGCAACGAATTGTGCCCGGGTCCCGAGTTCGGCCCGCTCATCACGAACAAGTTGGGGTAGCCGTGCACGCTGGCGCTCTTGTACGCCTGCGCATGGCCGGACCATTCGTCCTGCAGGGATCGCCCTCCGATACCGGTGATCGGGAACGGCGGTCCGGACAGGTGCACGTCGTAGCCGGTGGCGAAGACGATCGCGTCGAAGTGGTGCTCGACGCCGTCACTGGTCCGGACGCCGGCCGGGCTCATCGTGGCGATGGGCCAGTCGATCAGCTTGCAGTTGTCCCGCTGCAGGGCCGGGTAGTAGTCGCTGGAGATCAGCATGCGCTTGCAGCCGGGGGTGAAGTCCGGCGTCAGTTGGCGGCGCAGCCACGGGTCGGCCACCTGCCGGCGCAGGTGTGCCTTGCCCAGCCGGGCGACCAGCGACGACAGCGGGGTGTTCCACACCAGCGCGGTGGCGCTGGCCTCATGGCCCCAGAACAAGGCCTGGCGCGCAACATCCTGTGCGGCAGGCACTTTCGCGAACAGGCTCTGCACGGCCACCGGCATCTCGACATCCAGCCGCGGCAGCACCCAACCCGGGGTGCGCTGGAACACCTTGACGAACTCGGCGGTCTTGACGAGTTCCGGCACGATCTGGACGGCGCTGGCGCCGGTGCCGATGACCCCGACGCGCTTGCCGGTGAAATCGTAGTCGTGGTCCCACCCGGCGCTGTGGATCTTGTGGCCGCGGTAGCTCTCGATGCCGCGGATGTCGGGGAACTTGTGATCCGCCAGCGGGCCGGCGGCCATCACGACGGTGCGGGCCTGGAACTTCTTGCGGCCCTTGGTGTTCACCGTCCACACGCCGGTGTCCTCATCGAAGCTCAGTCCGGTGACCGTGGCGCCGAACCGGATCCGCGGCCGCAGGCCGAAGGTGTCGACCATTTCCTCGATGTGGGTACAGATCTCGGCCCCGGACGGGTAGGCCCGCGACCAGGACGGGTTCTTGACGAACGAGTACGAGTACAGCAGCGACGGGATGTCGCAGGCCACCCCGGGATAGGTGTTGTCGCGCCAGGTGCCGCCGACCCGGTCGCTGCGCTCGAGGATGACGATGTCGTCTACGCCGGCCTCGGTGAGCTTGATGGCCGCGCCCAGTCCGGTGAACCCGGCGCCGATGATCAGGGTGTCGTGAACGGTCATGTTCAGGCCGCCGGCTCGTGGGTGAGTTCCTTGAACCACGACGGGATCGGCCGCAGTAGCGCCCTGGGGTAGCGGTCGGATGCCCACACCATTGGGTTGGCCAGCCAGTGATAGGGATTGGCGGGGTTGATCACCATGCGCGCGTGCAGTTTCAGGACCTGATAGGTGGGTACCCGCTTGCCCCTGCCACGGTCCCCGAGCGTCTTGTACCGCTTCATCGCGTTGTAGAGCTTCTCCGGCTGCAGTCCCATGTCGACGATGTTGTTGCGCATCCGGTTGAGCAGCGGGATGTACATGATGGCGCCGATGATCACGCCCGGAGTGGCGACGTTGCCGACGAACTGGACGGCCAGCTTGCGGAGATCAGCGTGGCCGATCAGGTCCAGCACAGCGAAATCGACCGCCAGGTGCCGGGATTCGTCGTTGTTGATCTTCTCGAACACCTGATGGCACACCGGGTCGTGGACCTCTTCGAGCAGGAACTTCAGCAGCGCGCCATCGAGTGCGACCTCGAGCATCGGGATCACCGTGCCGAGGATCGACAGGGACATGTCGTCGGAGTAGGTATCCAACCAGTCGATCGCCAGCCGGATGTTCACGTTCGGTTCGGGCATCTCACCATCTTCGAGCATGCCCCAGCGCTTCATCAGCGCCAGTTCGGCATTGGCATGCCGCTGCTCCTCGGCGTGGAAGTACCGGTAGATCTCGGCGATGGTCGGGTTGGGAGCCTTCTTGGCCATGGCCGCGAACCCGCGCGCGCCGACGTTCTCGATCCAGCACAGGTCGGCCATGAAGGCCTTGAGCTTGGGCCGCATCTCGTCGGTGATGGTTTCAGCACCCGGTGCTTCCCAGTCGATGTCGGCCAGCGCCCACTGCCGATCCTTGATCTTGGCGAGCATTGCATCCATGTCCATGGTTGCCATGTCTTTCTCCCTACTGGTTGACGACACTGCCGAGCCGCGACATCAGGCCGATGCCACGGGTGAATGTCTGTGGTGCGAATCGCTTTATTCCCCAACCGATCCGGGCCTCGATCTGCGGCATGCAGTACAGGTCGCCGCGATCGTGGGTGTCCAGGCACATCCGGGCCACCCGGTCGGCGGAGATGCCGGTCCAGCGCATCAGCCGGTCGGCCAACGCGGTCGACTCCGAGGTGATCCGGCCGCCCTCGACGATGTTGGTCTTGACGAACGTCGGGCACAGTGCGGTGACATTGATTCCGGTGCCGGACAGTTCGGCTGCCAGCGTCTCGGTCAGGGACAAGGTGGCCGCCTTGCTGACGTTGTAGGCGGCCATCGTCGGTGCCGCCCCGAAGGAGGCGGCCGAGGCCACGTTGATGATGCCGGCCGGTGCGCCGGCCTCGCGCAGGATCGGGGTGAAGACATGGCAGCCGTGGATGGGTCCCCACAGGTTGACGCCCAGGGTCCAGCGCCAGTCGTCGAGCGGGATCTCACCGATGAGCTGTCCGCCGGCGCCGACGCCGGCGTTGTTGATCACTAGGGTGGGTGCCCCGCCGAACCACGATTGTGATTGTGCAGCAAGGTTATTCATGTCATCGATCTGGGAGACGTCGCAGTGCACGGCGGTGGCGGTGCCACCCGCGTCGGTGATCTCCGCGGCGACCCGCTTCGCGGCCACGGAATCGATGTCGCTGCACACCACCCGGCTGCCGCGCTTGCTCAGCTCCCTGGCGAAGGCCGCGCCGATCCCGCTGCCCGCGCCGGTGACCACGGCGTCGGCACGGTGGCTGCGTCTGATTCCGGTCAGCGGCCACATGACGCACGCTCCGTGGAGTCGGCCGGCATTGCGGCGCAGAGGAATTGGGCCGCGGCCCGGATGGCCGGGGTGGCCTCGGGCGACAGTCTCGGCAGCGCCTGGAACACGTGCACCTGGTCGGGCCAGATCTGCAGTTCGCAGTGTGCGCCGGAGGCGCGGATCCGGTCGGCGAGCAACTCGGCATCGGCGGCGAGCATCTCGGCGCCGCCGGCCTGGATCAGGGTGGGCGGGAAGGTCCGGCCCGCAGCGATGTCGTGCGTCAGCCGAGGGTGGCTGGGATCGATTTCGCTGCAGTACAACTGCACCAGACGGGCGGCGTGGGTAGCACGGATGGCGGGGTCCGCGCGGTGTTTCTCCCGGCCGCGGGCGGCCTGCAGGGTCATGTCCACCAGCGGGGAGAACAGGCACAGCGCCGCAGGGTGGTGCTGATCCCCGTGCACCAGCAGGTCGGCCGCCAGGTGCCCGCCCGCGGAATCAGCCGCGATGGCCATTCGATCCGGCTGGAAACCCTGCTGCTGCAACCATTCCCAGCCGGCGTGGGCGTCGTCGGCGGCGGTGGGGAAGCGGTGCCGCGGGGCCAGTCGGTAGTCCAGGCAGAACACCGGCAGTGCGGTGTGCGCGGACAGCCAGGCGGTGAGGCGACGATGGGTGCGTGGCGAACACATCGCGTATCCGCTGCCGTGCAGGAAATAGATTGCGGCGTCGGCGTTGCGGGGTTCCGGTGCATGGGGCGCGCGGACCCACTCGCCGACGATCCGGCGGCCGTCGGGCAGTCGCTCGTCGACGTGCTGGACGGGGATGCTCGGCAATGGGGGGCCGAAGGCGTCCATGATCGTGCTGACGATCCGCCGTGAGGTCCACAGGCCCCAGGCTTGCTCGGGTGGCAGCACCGCGGAGATCTGCCGCAGGGTCAGGTGGCTGATGGCGGCTGCGGTGCGGGATCGGACCGAGCCGCGCGATGTGACTGCGCTCACGCCGATCAGTACAGTGCCCAATAGTGACATTTGTCAATGGCAGTGTCTGTTCCGCTTGAAATTGTCGGAGGCCGGGTGTTTACTGCCGATATCGAACAAAGTTTCGAACAACGATCTGGGCGGGAGGTGTGCGATGGCCACCGCGACGGCGCTTGCGAAGCTTCAGAAAAGTCGCTCTGAGCAGCTGGAACAACTTCGCCAGCAGATTGCCGCCGTCCCGTCCCGGGTGGGTGCGCCCCGGCGGTCGCCGATCACCGAGAGCGCGGCGATTCCCTGCTCGGAGAGTTTGCTGTTGACACCGGATTCGCTGGGTGGTCTGCTGCCCACGGGGTTGCCGAAGGGTGCTGTCGGGGTGCTGACCGGGGCCCGATCGCTGGCGCTGAACATCACCGCGGCGGTCACCTCGGCAGGGGGCTACGTCGCGATCGTGGGTCAGCCGGGCCTCGGGCTCCTGGCGGCCACCGAGATGGGAGCCGACCTGGATCGCGTGGCGGTGGTCCCTGATCCGGGGGCCGATCCGGTGGAGGTGGCGGCCGTGCTGACCGACGGGATGGACCTGGTGGTGCTGGGACTGCGGGGGCGTGCGGTGCCGCCGAGCCGGGCCCGGGCGGTGACGGCCCGGGCCCGGCAGCGGGGATGCACCCTGCTCGTCGCGGACGGGGACTGGCCCGGTGCGGCCATCCGGCTGGACGCCCGGGTGTGCGGGTACGAGGTGTCGGGAGCGCCGGGCTTCGGGCGGATCAGCCGGGTGCGGTTGTCGACGCGGGCCCGGGCCCGGGCCGAGGTGGGCTGATGTCCGGACGGGTGCTGGCGCTGTGGTGCATGGACTGGCCCGCTGTGGCCGCCGCGGCCGCGGCGGGGTTGCCGGCCACGGCGCCGGTGGCCGTCACGGTGGCCAACCGGGTGGTTGCCTGTTCGGCCGGGGCGCGCGCGGACGGCGTCAGGCGCGGCCTGCCGCGCCGGGAGTCCCAGGCCCGCTGCCCGCGGCTGCACGTCGTGCCCGCCGATCCGGGTCGGGATGCCCGGTATTTCGAACGCGTGGTGGCAGCCGTCGATGATCTGGTCCCGCGCGCCGAGGTCCTGCGTCCCGGGCTGCTGGTGCTCTCGGTGTCGGGCGCGGCCCGCTATTTCGGGTCCGAACATGCGGTGGCCGAGCGGCTGATCGACGCGGTGGCCGCTGCCGGCGCCGAATGTCAGATCGGTATCGCGGAACAGCTGTCCACCGCTGTCCTGGCATCCCGGGCCGGGCGCATCGTGGAGCCGGGAGCGGATGCGGAGTTCCTGGCACCGTTGCCCATCCGGGAGCTCTCGGCCGAGCCCAGCCTGTCGGGATCGGGCCGCGAAGATCTGATTGATCTGTTGTGGCGGTTGGGGATTCGCACCATTGGCGCATTCGCGACGTTGTCCCGCGCCGATGTCACCTCCCGGTTCGGCCCCGATGCGATGCTGGCCCACCGGATCGCCCGCGCCGAGTCGATGCGCGGGCCGTCGGGCCGGGAGCTGCCTCCGGAGCTGGGTGTGTTGATGCAGTGCGACCCGCCGGTCGATCGGATCGACGCGGCGGCCTTCGCCGGTCGTTCGATGGCCGCCGAACTGCACCGCAACCTGGAGTCGGCCGCCGCCGGCTGCACCCGGCTGGCCATTCACGCCGTCACTGTCGAGGGTTCCGAACTGGTCCGGGTCTGGCGCTGCGCCGAGCCGCTGACCGAGGATGCCACCGCCGACCGGATCCGGTGGCAGCTGGACGGCTGGCTGAACCGGCGCAGCTCCGGCGACCGTCCCGCCGGACCCATCGCGACCTTGCGGCTGGAACCCGTCGAGGTGATTTCCGCTGAGGCGCTGCAACTTCCGTTGTGGGGCGCGGGTGATGAGGCGCGGGTACGAGCCCGCCGGGCCCTGGTCCGGGTGCAGGGGCTACTCGGGCCGGAGGCCGTCCAGGTGCCGGTGCTCAGCGGCGGCCGTGGCCCGGCCGAGCGGGTTACCTTCACCGCGCTCGGTGATGAACCGGTGCCGCGGGCACACCCCGGTGGTTCGTGGCCGGGCCGGCTGCCCGAACCCGCGCCGGCGGTGCTCGCCGACGACCCGGTGGAACTGCTCGACGCCACCGGCGATCCGGTCCGGGTCACCGGGCGTGGCTTGTTCTCCGCCGAGCCCGCCCAGTTGGCCGGGCGCTACCACGGGGCGTTGCGCTGGTGGGCCGGGCCGTGGCCGGTCGATGAATGGTGGTGGGATCGCCGGCACGAGGGCGCCGGGCGGGCGGCTCGCGCCCAGGTGCTCATCGAGAACCGCACTGCGGCAAATGATTCCGGAATCGGTCTGCTGCTGTGCTATCGGCAGCGACAATGGCACGTGGAGGGGATCTATGAGTAGCTACGGTTAGTGTGTCCGCGAGATTGGTTCACGGCCAACGCTTCTGGGTGTCATCTACACCATCGATGATGAGCCGGGACTGCCCGGCGGTGGCCGTCAGGACGTGCTGATGGTCGACAGTTGGCGAGCAACTCGCCGCTCGACGAGAAGCGGAACGAAATCTCGGACTTTGCTTTCCGAGAACAGGTCTCGGGTATCACCGATGATGCTCGAGATCGTCGTCGACGGCACGTCGGAGAACCTGGCCGTCAGACGTTGGGTGATCTCGGTGAACACCTGCTCGTCCGTCTTGGCCAACATGACGTCGATTGTTCTTCACCCCTTCGCGGACTGTCAAAAAATGCGACAGCGATGTCGCAGAACTCACAGGAGCGACGCCAGTCCCGGCGGCTCCATCAGCGCTACTTCGCCGCGGTCGAAGCAACCGCGTGACCCGCGTTACCCGGGTGGCCTAAGAGCGGTCCCGGGCGAACCGGCCGACCCGGTCGATGAAGCGGTCGAAGAACACCGTGGGGTCCGTCTCGGTGCCGATCAGCGCATTGGGCCGGCGGCCCCAGCGGCCCGACCAGTCGGCCACGGTCATGCCGCGGGTCAGCGCGCCGACGAGTTCGACATCCACCGTGCACGCCCGGGCCGGGACCAGGTCGGGGTCGAGTGCGGCGGCGGCGGCCAGGGGATCGTGCAGATGAGCTAGATAGCCCTCGCCCTGGTCGTGATGGAACTCGAAGTAGAAACGCATCGCGTCCTCGAGGGTGCCGATCAGCGGGTTGTCCGCCGATGACCGGGTGCCGCGGGCGTCGATGACGCTCATTTCGGGTGTGGGCGAACCGGCCGCCTCGGCCAGCTGGGCCAGGATGGCCGGGGTCATGGCTATGTGCTCGGTCACGTTGAGCCCCAGGATGATCGGCAGATGGC
>JAKIXW010000180.1 GCA_022708865.1 Acidobacteriota bacterium | reverse complement strand
CCATGGCCGCGCCGACGATCCCCGCCGAGTTCTGCAGGGCCGCGGCGACCACCGGCGTGCGGTTCTCGAGCAGCGGTACCCACTTGTCGGCCTTCCGGCTGATGCCGCCGCCGACGATGATGAGATCCGGCCAGATCGCGTTCTCCACCGCTACCAGCACCTTGGTGACCTCTTGGGTCCAGCGCTGGTAGCTCCAATCCTTGTTCTCCTTGACCGAGGACGCGGCGCGGTGTTCGGCTTCCTTGCCGTCGACCTCGATGTGGCCGAATTCGGTATTGGGCAGCAGCAATCCGTGGTGGATGACCGCCGAGCCGATCCCGGTTCCGAAGGTCAGCAGCGCGATCACACCGTCGACGTCCTTACCGGCGCCGAAACGCTGCTCGGCCAGGCCTGCGGCGTCGGCGTCGTTGAGGACCGTCACCGAACGGCCCCCCAGCGCGCGGCTGTAGACGTCGTTGACGTCGGTCCCGATCCAGGTCTTGTCGACGTTGGCGGCGGTCCGGACGACGCCGTGGGTGATCACGCCGGGGTAGGTCACGCCCAGCGGGCCGGTCCAGTCGAAATGCTCGACCACCTTGGCGATCGTCGCGGCGACCGCATCCGGGGTCGACGGCTGGGGGGTGGGCAGCTTGAACCGGTCGCCGATCAGCTGGCCGGTGTCCAGGTCCACGATGCCGCCCTTGACGCCGCTGCCGCCGACGTCGATCCCGAAGCCGCGGTTCGTGGGGCTGGATACGGTCATGGTGGCTCCTCGGCGGGGCGGGTGGTCAGCGACTGAAACCTGAGTGCGACAAAACCCTAATGCGTGGCCGCAATCTTGGTGGGCTGCCGGACGATTCGGGCGCCGATCTGTGGTGCGATGGTGTGATGACCGTCCCCACCGGCCAGCCGGAGACCCTGCGCATCACCGCCGAACAACTGGCCGCCGAGGCGGCCGGCTATGTGGCGACCCGCCGCCGCGAGGTGTTCGGGACGGAATCGCCGGACGCTCCCGGGGTGAGCGCTGCGGTATCCACCAAGAGCACCCCGACGGATCCGGTCACCGTGGTCGACACCGAGACCGAGGAACTGCTGCGCCGCCGTATTGCCGACCTGCGGCCCGCCGACGTGGTGCTGGGGGAGGAGCGCGGAGGCCCGTGGGCCGTCGACGCCGGAACGGTCACCTGGGTGGTCGACCCGGTCGACGGCACCGTCAACTTCGTGTACGGGATCCCGGCGTTCACGGTGTCGGTGGCCGCTCAGGTCGACGGGGTGTCGGTGGCCGGGGCGGTGGCTGACGTGAGCACCGGCGAGATCTACTCGGCCGCACTGGGCGGCGGCGCCCACGTCCGCGGCCCCGCGGGCTGCCGGCGACTGTCCTGCACCGGGGCGACGGAGTTGGGAATGACATTGCTGGGCACCGGATTCGGGTATGCGCCGGCTCGCCGCACGGCCCAGGGCCAGTTGTTGGCGCAGCTGCTGCCGCAGGTGCGCGACGTGCGGCGGGTGGGCTCGGCGGCGCTCGATCTGTGCATGGTGGCCGCGGGCCGCCTGGATGCGCACTACGAACACGGCCTCAACGTGTGGGACTGGGCCGCCGGAGCGCTGATCGCGGCCGAGGCGGGTGCCGTGGTCCGGCTGCCTGCGCCCGGTGAACCGGTCGGTCTGACGCTGGCCGCCGCGCCGGGGGTCGCCGACGCGCTGTGCGCGGCGTTGGCGCGCTGCGGCGCCCTGGGTCCGCTGCCGGGAGTGGCCGGCAGCTAGCAGCTGGCCGCGTGGATCTTCGCGATCAGCGCGGGGTCGGCGGGCTCGGTGGCGTCGGGCCGTAGGCCGGCCAGTACCGCGTCGATGTCGTCGTTGTGGGTGAGCGTGGTGAAGTCGGTGCCCACGGCCAGGTCGACGGAATCGTCGTCGCGCCCGTCGGAGAACAGTTCGGTACACGGGGCGACCAGCCATAGCGCGGCCGCGGCGGCCTTGCCGTTGTCGCCGAAGCGGATCTGCCCCTGGCAGCTCAGCTTGGTGTTGTTGTAGACGGGGTCGTTGGCCGCCGTCGGCTGGGCGAAGCCGAGATCGCGGAGCGCCGAGGAGACCTCGGCGGCCTGGCCGCCATGACCGCTGGCGTTGAGCACGCGGATCTTGGCGGACGCGAGTTTGGCGGGGGTCACCGAGGCCATCGTGGTGGGCGACACCTGCTTGCCCAGTGTGGGGGCGTTGGCTTCGGCGGCCAGCGGGGGGTCGTTGCACACCGCGGCCTGGTGCACCTCGGCCGGTCGGGTCAGGGCGATCAGCCAGATCAGCCCTGTGACGACCGTGAGCGCGACCGCGGCAACGATGCCCGGCCAGATATTCCGCCGCCGGAAGGGCAGCCCCCGCTTGTCGAAGGCCGTGCCTTCTGTGATGTGCGCAACCACGTCTGCACTTTAGAGCACCCGTCCTGAACTGGGGGATTGC
The DNA here is from genome assembly GCA_022708865.1 of Acidobacteriota bacterium. Taxonomy (GTDB): domain Bacteria; phylum Actinomycetota; class Actinomycetes; order Mycobacteriales; family Mycobacteriaceae; genus Mycobacterium. Next base: position 5,200 of record JAKIXW010000180.1, on the reverse strand, counting down.
GAAATATCTCCAACTGTGACGTAAATCACACTTCAAGACACCAGGTTCGGGGCACGAATCGTTTGGTGATGACGTTCGGCACTGGTACAAAGCTCTGTCGCAAGGACTTGCGCGCGGGGATTCCAGAGGGGAAGACGAGATGGCTACCGACTATGACGCCCCACGGCGCTCAGAGACTGATGATGTTTCCGAGGATTCACTCGAAGAACTGAAGGCCCGCCGCAACGAAGCGCAGTCCGCCGTCGTCGATGTCGACGAGTCCGAATCCGCCGAAAACTTCGAACTACCCGGTGCCGATCTGTCCGGTGAAGAGCTTTCCGTGCGGGTGATCCCGAAGCAGGCCGACGAGTTCACCTGCTCCAGCTGCTTCCTGGTCCAACACCGCAGCAGACTCGCCACCGAGAAGAACGGCGTGATGATCTGCACCGACTGCGCGGCCTGATCGGGTCGACGGAGCGCGGAGGAGCTGCGTCAGCTTCGTAGTGCCGAGAGCACCCGCTCCGGATACCGGGTGCTGAGCAGCCAGTACGGCGTGGGGTCATCGGGATCGTCGAGCACAACCAACACCAGCGGCCCCACCCAGGCTCGGTGCGCCACGAAGGCTGCCGGATCGAGCTGACGGCCCAGCGCCGCTGATTTGGCCGATGCGGGCACGATGGCGGACCGGGTGATCACCGAGGTGGGCAGATGTGCCTGCCCGGCCCACAGCTCCGTGTCGTCGGCGCCGGTGGTGACGCGCACCTCCGACCGGCCCAGCCAGAGCAACACGCCGGTGGCGACGGTGAACAGGATGGCGTAGGGCAGCCAGTGCGGGATGGAGCGCACACCCATGTTCACTTCGGCGGCGATCAGCGCTGCCACGCCGAATCCGGCCGGCCACCACCACCAGGGCACCCACAGCCGCTCGCGGTATCGCACGGTCTGCGGGGCGACACGCGAGTCAGGCACGCGGCCAAGGGTAGTCTGTGGCCTCGTGTCCACCCGTCTCGCGGTCGTCCGCCTCGACCAGGAGCTGCCGTTGCCGGCGCGCGCCCATCAGGGCGACGCCGGTGTCGACCTGTTCAGCGCCGTCGACGTCGAACTGGCCCCCGGTCACCGGGAGCTGGTGCCGACGGGCATCGCGGTGGCGATCCCCGAGGGCATGGTGGGCCTGGTGCATCCGCGGTCGGGACTGGCGGCGCGCGTAGGACTTTCGATCGTCAACAGCCCCGGCACCATCGATGCCGGCTATCGCGGCGAGATCAAAGTGTCGTTGATCAATCTCGATCCGACCCAACCCATCCGGATCAGCCGGGGGGATCGGATCGCACAATTATTGGTTCAGCGTGTCGAACTGCCGGAACTGGTCGAGGTGCAATCCTTCGACGAGGCCGGGCTGGGCGGCACGACCCGTGGCGATGGAGGCCACGGCTCATCGGGAGGACATGCGAGTCTCTGATGGCGTTCGGTAAGCAGAAACATTCGAAGCAGGACAACGGGGATGACCGCGCGGACGCCGTCGTCCCGGCCGGCGGGCTCACCGGTGATGGGGAGCTCGAGGGCCCATTCGACCTCGAGGACTTCGACGACCCGGAAACCGCGGCGGTCGGGCGGCTGGATCTGGGATCGGTGCTCATCCCGATGCCCGACGCCGGCCAGGTGCAGGTCGAGCTGAACGAGACGGGCGCACCCAGCGCGGTCTGGGTGATCACCCCCAACGGCCGGTTCACGGTGGCGGCCTACGCGGCGCCCAAGAGCGCCGGGTTGTGGCGCGAGGTGGCGTCCGAGCTCGCGGAGGCGTTGCGCAGGGACACGCCCAACGTGTCGATCGAAACCGGACCTTGGGGCCGCGAGGTCGTCGGCCTCAGCGAGGGCGCGGTCCGGTTCATCGGCATCGACGGATACCGCTGGATGATCCGGTGCGTGGTCAACGGTCCGCGCGAAACGTTCAGCGCGCTGGCCGCCGAAGCACGAAAGACGTTGGTGGACACCGTCGTTCGGCGCGATAGCACGCCGCTGCCGGTGCGGACGCCGCTGCCGGTGCAGTTGCCGGAGCCGATGCTCGAGCAGTTGCGCGCCGCCGCCGCACAAGCCGCCGTGCAGGCGCAGCAGGCCGCGCAGCAGGGCGAGGCGCCCACCGCTGCGCCGGCCGGTCCGCCGGTTCCGCCGGTGCCGACCGAACCCGCGGCCGAACCGGTTGCGCGGCGCAGCCAGGGTTCGGCCATGCAGCAGTTCCGCGGTGTGACCGGGGGCTGACCGAGGGCTTACCGAGGGATAAGCCGTCACACGTCGGCCAGGGCGGCCAGGGCGGCCAGCGCGGCCGTGCCCAGCGCGCCGGCGTTGGCGCCGATCTCCTCGAGTGTGACCGTCCGCAACGCCGCATTCGGGGCCGCCGCCACCCACTCGACCCCCACCTCCAGCGGGTGCACCGGGTCGTCGGAGGCCGACACGACGCCCATCGGTGTGGTCATGGTGGACAGTTGCACGGTGGTCGGTGCGACGAACCCCGCCGCCGCCGTCATGGCGTCCGGCAGATCCGGCCACTGACCCAGCCATGACCGGGTCAGCTCGTCGGCCAGCCAGGGCGGGCTGGATTCGCGCATCCGCGTCGTGGTGGCCACCAGGCCGTCGCGCCGCAATTCGCCGGCCGTGTGGAGCGCGGCCAACGCCGCCGGGGCAGTGTCAGGTTCCCCCGTCCAGGCCGGCAGCACGGCCAGGACGGCCACCGTGCGCGCCGGATGCGCGATCGCCCAGGCGACGGCCACGGCGGCTCCCAGCGACACCCCCGCGACCGCGATCGGGCCGTCGCGGGACGCGTCGTCGAGCGCCCGGTGATAACCGGCGATCAGCCCGGCGGGCTGCGGTGTGTGCGGGATCACCACCGCGCCGACGGCGTGCAACGCCGGCGCGAAGGCCCGGTATACGTAGTCGTCATCGGATCCGGTGCCCGGCAGCAGAACCGTCGGCACCCCGACAAGATCAACACTCACAGGACGATCGTGCACCGTATGTGCATTCCGGAACGAACGGGTCTACCGTGGCTAACGTCATCGCGGAAAGCGGTGATCCGCTAACCCGGGATCCGTTGAGTTTTTCAGGAGAAGCCATGGCCACGGCCGAAGGTTATCTGCGCCGGCTCACCCGTCGCCTGACGGAAGATCCCGAACAGCGTGATGTCGAGGAGCTGACCGACGAGGCCGCCTGTACCGGCGCCCACCGGGCCATCGACTGCGAGCGCGGCCAGGAGGTCACGATGGTCGGCACGCTGCGCAGCGTGGATGCCAACGCCAAGGGATGCGCGGGCGGCGTGCGCGCCGAGTTCTTCGACGGCACCGACGCGGTGATGCTCGTCTGGCTGGGCCAGCGCCGGATCCCCGGCATCGAGTCCGGCCGCACGCTGCGGGTGCGCGGCCGACTGGGCAAGCTGGAGAACGGCGCCAAGGCGATCTACAACCCGCACTACGAAATTCAGCGCTGATCTTGGCGGACGACCAAACCGGCGGTCAGGCCCTGCTGGCACAGATGGGCGGCGTCGCCGGACTGATCTACTCGTCCCTGCCGGTGGTGGTCTTCGTTCCCGTTTCGTCGCTTTTCGGTCTGCTGCCGGCGATCATCACCGCGCTGGTCGTGGCCGCGCTGATCCTGGTCTGGCGGCTGGTCCGGCGAGAGTCCGTCCAGCCCGCCGTGTCGGGGTTCATCGGGGTCGGCTTCTGTGCGCTGATCGCCTGGTACGTCGGGGCGGCCAAGGGCTATTTCCTGCTGGGGATCTGGATGTCGCTGTTCTGGGCGGCGGTCTTCGGGGTGTCGATCCTGATCCGCCGGCCGGTCGTCGGATACGTCTGGAGCTGGGTCAACGGACACGGCTACCGCTGGCGGTCCGTCCGCCGCGCCGTCACGGCCTTCGACATCGCGACCTTCACCTGGGTGGCCGTGTTCGCCGCGCGGTTCCTGGTCCAGCACCAGTTGTACGACATGGACCGGACGGGCTGGCTGGCCGCCGCCCGCATCGCGATGGGCTGGCCGCTGACCGGAGTGGCGGCACTGGCAACGTATTTCGCGATCAAGTCGGCGCAGCGCGCCGTGCACGCCGCCTTTCCGGATTAGACCGCCGGCAGCAGGATTGCCCGCAGTTCGTCCTCGACCTCGGCCGCGGCCACCAGCAGGAGTTCATCGCCGCCCTCGAGGGGCTCATCGGGCTCGGGCACGATCACCCGGTTGCCCCGCAGGATGGTCACCAGCGCTGCGTCCCTGGGCAATTCGAGCTTGCGGACGGGACGCCCGCCCCACGGAGTGTCGTCGGGCAGCGTGATCTCCACCAGGTTGGCCGCGCCCTTGCGGAACTCCATGATGCGCACGAGGTCGCCGATCGACACCGCCTCCTCGACCAGCGAGGCCAGCATGCGCGGTGTCGACACGGCGACGTCGACGCCCCAGGACTCGTCGAACAGCCACTCGTTGCGCGGGTCGTTGACCCGGGCGACCACCCGCGACACGGCGAACTCCGTCTTGGCCAGCAGCGACAGCACGACATTGGCCTTGTCGTCGCCCGTGGCGGCGATCACCACGTCGAACTCCTCGAGCTTGACCGACTCGAGCAGGCTGAGCTCGCACGCGTCGCCCAGGCGCCAGTGCGCGCCGGGGATGGCGTCGACGTCGATGTGATCGGCGTTGCGCTCGATGAGCGAGACATCGTGGCCGTTCTCGATGAGTTCGCGGGCGATGGATCGCCCGACCGCTCCGGCTCCCGCGATGGCGACCTTCATGCGCGCACTCCTACGGCCCGACTGTCCGGCTTTGTCCCCGGGAGCCCGGCGTGTCGCGGGCGAACACGGACGCTCGCGGAGGGATTGGTGGGCATCAGTGGGCCTCCCCGCCGAGATCCGGTGGCGGCGGCATCGCGGCGCCACCGCCTCGGCAACGTGTCCCGACACCGCGGTGATGTACACCTGATCGCTGGCCTGGATGACGCTCTTGGCCTCGGGCAGCACGCCCGCGCCGAATCGGATCAGGAACGCGACCCGCGCCCCGGTGGTCGCCTCGAGGTCGGTGACGCGGTGGCCGAACCAGTCGTCGTGCAGCACCACCTCGGCGACTGCGACATTCCCGGTCGGATCCCGCCATTTGGCGGTCTCGGACTCTTGAACCAAGGCGTTGAGCAGACGGTCGGTGGTCCACGGCACGGTGGCCACCGTGGGGATGCCCAGGCGTTCGTAGACCTGTG
>JAKIXW010000017.1:26641-29091 GCA_022708865.1 Acidobacteriota bacterium | reverse complement strand
GGGATTGACCTTGGCCGGGTCGGCCTTGGTCTCCTTCAGCCAGGCCATCACCACCGGCGCGAACGCCTCGTTGATCTCGACGGTGTCGATGTCGTCGATCGACAGACCGGTCTTCGCCAGCGCGTACTGGGTGGCCGGGATCGGACCGGTCAGCATGAACACCGGGTCGGCGCCACGGGTGCTGATGTGATGGATGCGGGCCCGCGGCTTCAGACCATGGTCCTTGACGGCCTGTTCTGAAGCGAGCAGCACCGCGCTGGCGCCGTCGGAGATCTGGCTGGCCATCGCCGCGGTCAGCCGGCCGCCCTCGACCAGGGCCTTCAGGCCGGCCATCTTCTCGAGTGACGACTCCCGTGGGCCCTCGTCTACCCGGAACGGGCCGTTCTCGGTTTCGATGGTGAAGATCTCGTTGTCGAAATGCCCGGCCTTGATCGCCTCGAAGGCCCGCTCATGGCTGCGCAGCGAGTACTTCTCCATGTCCTCACGGGACAGATCCCACTTCTCGGCAATCAGCTCGGAGCCGCGGAACTGCGAAATTTCTTGATCCCCATAACGTTCCAACCACAACTTGGATTCGTTGGTGGGCGAGGTGAAGCCGAATTGCTCGGCGACGGTCATCGCCGAGCTGATCGGGATCGAGCTCATGTTCTGCATGCCGCCGGCCAGGATCAGGTCGGCGGTTCCCGACATGACCGCCTGGGCGCCAAAGGAAATGGCCTGCTGGCTCGAGCCGCACTGCCGGTCGACGGTGACACCCGGCACCGCCTCGTCGAATCCGGCGGCGAGCCAGGACAGCCGGGCGATGTTGCCCGCCTGCGGGCCGATGGTGTCCAGGCAGCCGGCCACCACGTCGTCGACCGCTGCGGGATCCACGTCGTTGCGCTCGAAGATCGCGCGCCAGCCCAGCGCGCCCAGGTCAACCGGATGGACCCCGGACAGGGCGCCGCCCCGCTTGCCGACCGCGGACCGAACGGCGTCGATCACATATGCTTCAGCCATTGTCAATCTCCTTTGGTAGTAGCGGCTTTCGTGATTCCGCCAAGAACTATCGCGAGGTACTGCCGGCCCACTTCCTGGGCGGTCAGCGGACCGCCGGGTTGATACCAGCGCACCGACACCCAGGTGGTGTCACGGATGAATCGGTACACCAGGTCGACGTCGAGGTCCGGCGTGAAACAGCCCTCCCTGATGCCCTGATCGAGGACGTCGAGCCACATCTTGCGTTGCTCACGGTTGCGTTCATCGACGTAAGCGAACCGGGGCTGCACCGAGAGCCGTTTCGCCTCGTCCTGGTAGATCACCACCTGCGCATGCCGGGTGTCAATGGCCTCGAAGGACGCCATGAACAGGCCTTCGAGCCGGGCCAGCGGATTGGGCTGGGTGTCGATGATCTCCTGATACCGCGCGAACAGCCAGTCCAGGAACCCGCGCAGCACCTCGTCGACCATCTCCTCCTTGGAGGAGAAGTGGTGATAGAGGCTGCCGGACAGGATTCCCGCGGCGTCGGCGATGTCGCGCACCGTGGTGGCGCGCAGGCCCCGCTCGGCCATCATCGCCGCGGCCAGCTCCAGCAGTTCGTCGCGTCTGGTCACGTCACTACGCGCGTTGACTCGACACCGAAATGATCTCGCCGGTCAGGTAACTGGAGTAGTCGCTGGCCAGGAACGCGATGGTTGCGGCAACCTCCCACGGCTCGGCGGCGCGGCCGAACGCCTCGTCGGACGACAGCCGGTCCAACAGGTCCGACGACGACGTCTTCTCCAGGAACTTGTGCCGGGCGATGCTGGGTGACACCGCGTTGATCCGCACGCCGTACTCGACGGCCTCGATGGCACTGCACCGGGTCAGCGCCATTACACCGGCCTTGGCCGCGGCGTAGTGCGACTGAGAATGCTGTGCGCGCCAACCCAATACGCTGGCGTTGTTCACGATAACGCCGCCGTGGTCGGCGTCGCGGAAGTAGGCCAGCGCCGCACGTGTCGCGCGCATCACCGAGGTGAGGCTGACGTTGAGCACCCGGTCCCATTCCTCGTCGGTCATCGCGACCACCGGCGTCTGCCCACCCAGACCCGCGTTGTTGACCAGCACGTCCAACCGGCCCAGCCGCGCGGTGGTCGAGGAGATCAGCGCATCGACCTGAGCGGTGGAGGTCACGTCGCAGACCACGCTCTCGACCCGGCCCAGCCCGAGGCCCTCCAACTGTTCACGCGTCTCGCCGAGGCGGCGCTCATGATGATCGGAGACGACCACGTCAGCTCCTTCGAGCAGCGCCCGACGCGCGGTCGACGCACCGATCCCGGTGCCGGCCGCGGCGGTAACGACCACCACCTTGCCGGTCAGGAGTCCGTGTCCGTCAATCTCTTTCGGCACTTTGGAAAGACTCAACCCTTCACCTCTCTCGGCAGGCCGAGCACCCGCTCGGCCAGAACGTTGCGCTGGATCTCGTTGGA
>JAKIXW010000017.1:2791-26631 GCA_022708865.1 Acidobacteriota bacterium | reverse complement strand
GTTCTCAGCATGTGAGGTCTCTCAGTCGTGATGTCGTGTTCAGGCCGGCAGGCCCAGGACCTGCCGGGCCAGGATGTTGCGCTGGATCTCGTTGGATCCGCCGTAGATGGTGTCGGCGCGGGAGAACAAAAACAGCCGCTGCCACTCGCCGAATTCCCCGTCGCGCAGCACCAATGAGGCCTTGCCCAGCACATCCATGGCGAGCTCGCCGAGATCCCGATGCCAGTTGGCCCACAACAACTTCGAGATGTTGTCCTGCCCCGGCTCTTCGACATCCATGGTGGCCAGCGCGTAGGACCGCATGGCCCGCAGCCCGACCCAGGCCCGGGTCAGCCGCTCCCGGATGGCCGGGTCGTCGATGCTGCCGTTGTCACGGGCCAGCGCCACGATGCCGGAAAGCTCACGCGCATAACGGATCTGCTGGCCCAGCGTGGAAACCCCGCGCTCGAACGTGAGGGTGCCCATGGCGACCCGCCAGCCATCGCCGGGCGCGCCGACCACCAGGTCGGCGTCGGTGCGGGCGTCGTCGAAGAACACCTCGTTGAATTCGGAGTCACCGGTGAGCTGGACGATGGGCCGGACATCGACGCCCGGTTGGTCCAGCGGCACGAGCAGGTAGGAAAGTCCGGCGTGCCGCTTGGAGCCCTTCTCGGTGCGGGCCACCACGAAGCACCACTGCGCCCAGTGCGCCAGCGAGGTCCACACCTTCTGCCCGTTGATGTGCCACTGCTGACCCTCCGCATCGAGTTCGGCGGTGGTCGAGACGTTGGCCAGGTCACTGCCGGCGTTGGGCTCGGAGTAGCCCTGGCACCACAGCTCGGTGACGTCGAGGATCCGCGGCAGGAAGCGCTGCTGCTGTTCGGGTGTGCCGAACGCGATGAGCGTGGGCCCGAGCAGCTCCTCACCGAAATGGTTGACCTTGTCGGGGGCGTCCGCGCGGGCGTATTCCTCGTAGAAGGCGACCCGGTGCGCCACCGAAAGGCCACGCCCGCCATGCTCGACCGGCCATCCCAGGCACGTCAGCCCGGCCGTGGCCAGGTGCTGGTTCCATGCCCGGCGTTCCTCGAATGCTTCGTGCTCACGTCCCGGGCCGCCGAGGCCTTTCAGCTCTGCGAACTCGCCGACCAGATTGTCGGCAAGCCACTCGCGGACCTCCGCCCGGAACTTCTGGACCTCCTCCATCCCTGTAGGCTAACCTACCAAGCACTTGCTTTGTTAGCCCCCGGGGCGACTCCGTTCGCACCAGGAGGTCGGCGGCCTGGTGCGCCAGCGGCACGGGTACGGGCAGCGCCACCAACGGTCTACGACCTGGACGGGAAGACGAGGAGCTTCGATGACGAGCGTCCCGCAGACCACACCTGCGGTGCTGGATCGGATCGCCCGTGCGCTTCCCGACCACGAAGCGCTGGTTACTCCGGACAGGACGCTCACCTTCACGCAGCTGCGCGACGAGGTACGGCAGGCCGCCGCCGCCATGGTCGACCTCGGCGTCAATCCGGGCGACCGGGTCGCGATCTGGTCGCCGAACACCTGGCACTGGGTGGTCACGTGCCTGGCCACCCACTATGCGGGCGCGGTACTGGTACCGCTGAACACCCGCTACACCGCGACCGAGGCGACCGACATCCTGGCACGCACCCAGGCCCCGCTGCTGATCGCCGCGGGTGAGTTCCTCGGCGCGGACCGCAGCACCGAACTCGATCGCAATGCGCTGTCCGCGCTGCGCCACATCGTGCGGGTGCCCATCGAGAAGACGGACGGCACCTGGGCCGAGTTCGTCGCCCGCGGCGCGCAGCCGGCCGCCCTAGCCAGCGCGGACGCGCGCGCGGCCGCGGTCACCCCCGACGACATCTCCGATATCCTCTTCACCTCCGGCACCACCGGCCGCAGCAAGGGCGTGCTGTGCGCGCACCGCCAGTCGCTGGCCGGTTCGGCGGCCTGGGCGGCGTGCGGCGAGATCGACTCCACCGACCGCTACCTCTGCATCAACCCGTTCTTCCACAACTTCGGCTACAAGGCCGGCATCCTGGCCTGCCTGCAGACCGGCGCGACGCTGATCCCGATGGTGACCTTCGACGCCGAGCAGGCCATGCGGGCCGTGCAGGAACAACACGCCTCGGTGCTGCCCGGCCCGCCCACGATCTACCAGATGCTGCTCGATCACCCCAACCGCGACCGGTACGACCTCAGCTCGTTGCGGTTCGCCGTCACCGGCGCCGCCGTGGTGCCGGTGGTTCTGATCGAGCGGATGCAGACCGAACTCGACATCAACATCGTGCTGACGGCCTACGGCCTGACGGAGGCCGCCGGCTTCGGCACGATGTGCCGGCCCGACGACGACGCCGTCACCGTCGCCACCACCTGCGGGCGGCCGATCGCCGACTTCGAACTACGCATCGACGCATCCGGCGACGGCCAACCCGGTGAGGTGCTGCTGCGCGGGCCCAACGTGATGCTGGGCTACCTCGACGACCCGGCGGCCACGGCAGCGGCCATCGACGCCGAGGGCTGGTTGCACACCGGCGACGTGGGAACCGTTGATATCCAGGGCAATCTGCGCATCACCGACCGGCTGAAGGACATGTACATCTGCGGTGGGTTCAACGTCTATCCCGCCGAGATCGAACAGGTGCTGGCCCGGCTGCCCGGCGTTGCCGAAGCTGCCGTGATCGGGGTTCCCGACGAACGCCTCGGAGAAGTGGGCAAGGCGTTCGTCGTCCGACTGCCCGGCACCGATCTCGACGAGGCCGCCGTGATCGCACACACCAAGGCACAGCTGGCCAATTTCAAGACCCCACGTTCGGTGGTGTTCCTGGACGCACTGCCCCGCAACCCGGGTGGCAAGGTCGTCAAACCCCTACTGAGGGAGACAATCTGATGGATCTGGACCTAGAAGAATCGGTCGAGTCGTTCCGCACGGAGGTGCGCGACTTCCTCGCCGCCAACCGCGCACACTTTCCCACCGAGTCCTACGACACGGCGGCGGGTTTCGAGCAGCATCGACAGTGGGACAAGGTGCTCTTCGACGCCGGCCTGTCGGTGATCAGCTGGCCGGCGAAGTACGGCGGCCGCGACGCCAGCCTGCTCGAGTGGGTGGTCTACGAGGAGGAGTACTTCCACGCCGGCGCGCCGGGGCGGGCCAGCGCCAACGGGACGTCCATGCTGGCGCCGACGTTGTTCGCGCACGGAACCGAGGAACAGCTCGACCGGATCCTGCCGAAAATGGCCAGCGGCGAAGAGATCTGGGCGCAGGCCTGGTCGGAGCCGGAGTCCGGCAGCGACCTGGCTTCGCTGCGATCCACCGCCACCAAGGTCGACGGCGGCTGGAAGCTCAACGGCCAGAAGATCTGGAGTTCCCGGGCGCCGTTCGGCGACCGTGGATTCGGCCTGTTCCGCTCCGACCCGGAAGCGCAGCGGCACAAGGGCCTGACGTACTTCATGTTCGACCTGAAGGCCGACGGCATCACCGTACGGCCGATCGCCCAACTCGGCGGCGACACCGGCTTCGGCGAGATCTTCCTGGACGACGTCTTCGTGCCCGACCAGGACGTGATCGGGACACCGAACGACGGCTGGCGCGCCGCCATGAGCACGTCGAGCAACGAGCGCGGCATGTCACTGCGCAGCCCGGCCCGGTTCACCTCGGCGGCAGCGCGACTGGTCGAGCTGTGGAAGTCCACCCCGGACAAGATGATTCGCGACCAGTTCGCCGACCGGGTCACCGACGCCTGGATCCAGGCGCAGGCCTACCGGCTGCAGACGTTCGGCACCGTCACCCGGCTGGCCGCCGGCGGCGAGTTGGGTGCCGAGTCATCGGTCACCAAGGTGTTCTGGTCGGACCTCGATGTCGCGATCACCCAGACGGCCCTGGATCTCCAGGGCCCCGAAGGAGAGGTTGCCGATTCCTTCACCGAGTCCTACCTGTTCGCCCTCGGCGGACCGATCTACGCGGGCACCAACGAGATTCAGCGCAATATCATCGCCGAGAGACTGCTGGGCCTGCCCAGGGAGGGCAAATGAACTTCGAGATCGACGAACAGCAGCGCGATTTCGCCGCCAGCATCGACGCGGCGCTCGGATCGGCCGACCTTCCCGCAGTGGTACGCGCCTGGGCGGCCGGGGACACCGCACCCGGTCGCAAGGTGTGGCAGACGCTGACCGACCTCGGCGTCACAGCGCTGGCCGTGGCCGAGGAGCACGACGGCATCGGCGCACATCCAGTGGACCTGGTGGTCGCACTCGAACGCCTCGGCGCGCACTGCGTCCCCGGTCCCGTCAGCGAATCCATCGCCGTGGCACCGGTTCTGCTGGCCTCCGACGCCCAGCGCAGTGCCGAACTAGCCGCTGGCGATCTGATCGCCACCGCTGCGATCGCCCCCGAGGCACCCCGCGCCGTCGACGCCGAGTTCGCCGGCCTGATCCTGGTGGGCCGCGACAGTCAGGCCAGCGAGGGCACCGCCGAGGGTTCGCGAGAATCACTCGATCCGAGCCGAAAGCTGTTCGACGTCACCGCGTCCGGCGGCAGTTGGACCGCTGACGTCCAGCGGGCGCGCGAATTCGGCGCCCTCGCGACGGCTGCCCAACTCATCGGGGCCGGCCAGGCGATGCTGGACCTCTCGGTGCAGTACGCCAAACAGCGCTCCCAGTTCGGCCGGGTCATCGGCTCGTACCAGGCGATCAAGCACAAGCTCGCGGACGTGCACATCGCCCTCGAACTGGCCCGGCCACTGGTATACGGCGCGGCGCTGAGCCTGCATGCGGAATCCCCCGACACCGCGCGGGACGTCAGCGCCGCGAAGGTCGCTGCCGCGGAAGCCGGTCTGCTGGCGGCCCGCTCGGCGCTGCAGACCCACGGTGCCATCGGCTTCACCCAGGAGCATGACCTGGGCTTGCTGCTGCTGCGCGCGCAGGCGTTGCGGTCGGCCTGGGGCGACACCACGGCGCACCGGCGCCGCGTATTGGAGGCACTGTGAGCACGAGAGAAGATCGGGCCCTACTCGTCCAGACCGTCCGGGATCTGGTGGCCAAGCACGCCGACTCCGAATCCGTCCGTGCGGCAATGGAATCCGAGCGTGGCTATGACGAGTCGCTCTGGCGACTGCTGTGCGAGCAGGTCGGTGCGGCGGCCCTGGTCATCCCGGAGGACCTCGGCGGCGCGGGCGGTGAACTCGCCGACGCCGCGGCCGTCATCGGCGAACTGGGTCGCGCCCTGGTGCCCACCCCGCTGCTCGGCACCACGCTGGCCGAACTCGCTCTGCTGGCACCCCAGGACGGCGTCGAACCCGACACCGACACGCTCGAGGCGCTGGCCGCCGGCGAGTCGATCGGCACGGTGGTGTTCGACGCCGGCTTCGTCGTCAACGGTGCCGACGCCGACGTCGTGATCGCGGCCGCCGACGGCCGACTGACCCGCTGGACCGAACCGACCGTGACCCCGGCGGTCGCGATGGACCCGACGCGGCGGCTGGCCGCGCTCACCGGCACGCAGACCGAACCGCTGGGCACCGACCCCGGCCTGGCCGACATGGCCGCGCTATTGCTGGCCGCCGAGGCGGTCGGCGCCGCCACCCGCTGTCTCGAGCTGACCGTCGAATATGCCAAGGAGCGGGTACAGTTCGGTCGGCCGATCGGCAGTTTCCAGGCCCTCAAGCACCGGATGGCCGACATGTACGTCAAGGTCCAGACCGCCGCCGCCGTCGTGGACGAGGCACTCCAGGATCCGTCGCCGATATCGGCCGCGCTGGCGCACGTCACCGCGATCGAGGCTTTCCGCGACATCGCCGGCGAGGCCATCCAGCTGCACGGCGGCATCGCGATCACCGCCGAACACGACATCCAGCTCTATTTCAAACGCGCACACGGCAGCGCCCAGCTGTTCGGTCAGCCGATCGAGTACCTGCGCCGCCTCGAGTCGGCCGCACTGAATTAGCCTTGGCCTGGTGAAGACCGCACTGCGGGCCGGCATCCCGCCGTTCTACGTCATGGACGTGTGGCTCGCCGCCGCCGAGCGTCAACGCACCCACGGCGATTTGGTCAATCTGTCCGCCGGCCAGCCCAGTGTCGGTGCCCCCGAACCCGTGCGGGCGGCGGCCATCGACGCGCTGACGGCCAATCAGCTGGGTTACACCGTCGCGCTCGGCATCCCGGAGCTGCGCGCCGCGATAGCGCAGTCCTACGCCCAGCGCCACGGCCTCGCGGTCGAGGTCGACGACGTGGTGCTGACCACCGGATCGTCGGGCGGATTCTTGTTGGCGTTCCTGGCCTGTTTCGACGCCGGCGACCGGGTGGCCATCGCCAGCCCGGGCTACCCCTGCTACCGCAATATCCTGTCGGCGCTCGGCTGCACGGTGGTCGAGCTGCCGTGCGGCCCGGATACCCGGTACCAGCCCACCGCCGAGATGCTGGCCGCGGCCGGCCCGCTGGACGGGGTGATCGTCGCCAGCCCGGCCAACCCGACCGGTACCGTGATCGCGCCCGCGGAACTGGCGGCCATCGCGTCGTGGTGCGCCGATTCGGGCGTCCGGCTGATCAGTGACGAGGTCTACCACGGTCTGGTGTATCCCGGTGCGCCACAGACGAGTTGCGCCTGGAGCACCTCGCGCGACGCCGTGGTGGTCAACAGCTTCTCGAAGTATTTCGCGATGACGGGCTGGCGGCTGGGCTGGTTGTTGGTGCCCAAGTCGCTGCAGCGCACCATCGACTGCCTGACGGGCAACTTCACCATCTGTCCGCCGGTGCTTGCACAGTTCGCCGCGGTGGCCGCGTTCACCCCCGAGTCGATCGCCGAGGCCGACGGCCACCTGCGGCACTACGGCGCCAACCGGGAACTGCTGCTGACCGGGTTGCGTGATATCGGGATCGACCGGCTGGCGCCGACCGACGGCGCGTTCTACGTGTACGCCGACGTCACCGAGTTCACCGGCGACTCCTTGTCGTTCTGCGAGAAGCTGCTGGCCGACACCGGGCTGGCCATCGCGCCCGGGATCGATTTCGACCCCGTCCACGGGGCCTCGTTCGTGCGGTTGTCGTTCGCCGGGCCGACGTCCGATATCACCTCTGCGCTGGACCGACTGGGGTCCTGGCTGCGCTGAACATTGTTGTCGGCGCGTAGGTGTACCGTCGATAGCATGTTCGAAAGTTTGTTCGATGTCGATCCGGAGGCGGCCGAGCCCGACCTGCGGGCCCAGGTCGAGCAGTTCGAGCGGATGAAGTCTGCCGCAGCCGCCGCGCAGGCCCGCGCCACCGCCGCCTGGGCGGCCAAGCGGCTCGCCGCCGAGGAGGTGGCCGGCGTGTCCAGGGCCAAGCGGGGCCGCGGGCTGGCCGCGGAAGTCGCGCTGGCCCGGCACGACGCACCCGTGCGCGGCAACACCCATCTCGGCCTGGCCCGGGCACTGGTCGACGAGATGCCGCACACGCTCGCCGCACTGCAATGCGGCGCCCTGTCGGAATGGCGGGCCACGCTGATCGTCCGGGAATCGGCGTGCCTGAGCGTCGAGCACCGCGGGCAGCTGGACGCCGAACTGTGCGCCGACATATCCAGGCTGGCGGGCTGGGGCAACGCGCGGGTGGAAGCAGAGGCCAAGCGGATCGCGGCCCGGCTCGATGCGGCTGCCGTGGTGGCGCGGTCAGCCAAGGCCGCCGAAGATCGTTGCGTCACAATACGTCCGGCCCCGGACACCATGACCTATGTGACGGTGTTGCTGCCCGTCGGCCAGGGTGTCGCGGTGTACGCCGCGCTCACCCGGGCGGCCGACACCACGTGCGACGGTCGCACGCGCGGCCAGGCGATGGCCGACACCGTGGTCGAGCGGGTGACCGGCAAGGCCGCCGACCAACCCGTGTCGGTGGCTCTGAATCTGGTGATGGCGGACACCACCCTGTGGGGCGGGGACGACGCACCGGGGTGGCTGGAGAACTTCGGCCCGGTTCCCGCCGAGTTGGCACGAAAGCTGACCGGCGACGCCGTGGCCGACGCATCCGCCAAGGCTGCTCTGCGGCGGCTGTACCGGCATCCGGACAGTGGCCAACTGGTGGCGCTGGAATCGCGGTCGCGGATCTTCCCGAAGGGTCTGGCCGCGTTCATCGGCCTGCGGGACCAGACCTGCCGCACCCCGTACTGCAATGCCCCGATCCGCCATCGCGACCACGCCGTACCGAAACGCCGGGGCGGGCCCACCAGCGCGCTGAACGGCCTCGGCGCCTGCGAGGCCTGCAACTACACCAAGGAAGCTCCGGAGTGGGCGGTCGCCACGAATGACGCCGCGGGCGTCCACACTGCGGAGTTCACCACCCCGACCGGTGCGGTGTACCGGTCGACGGCGCCACCGCTGCCGGGTACCCCGGTCCGCAGGAAGCTCAGCCTGGTCGAAGGCCGACTCAGCGTCGACCTGGTGACCTTCGAGGCGGCCTAACCGTGCCGCAGAGCTGCTCGGCACCGCGCGAATCAGGAGATACCCCGCGGCACCCGCGGGTCCGCGGGGTACTCTCGCCGACATGTCGTCTCGGATGCTGATCGCACTGGCCGGTGGACTGGCCGTCGGGGCGCTCGCGCTGGCCGCGCCGGCCGCCGCCGATCCCGGGATGCCGAACTGCGGTCAACTGTCGTTCGTCTGCAACATGATCCCGTCGCTGCCCGATCTCGACCACGACGTGGACATGACCCAGGGTCAGCCCCCGCTGCCGAATGCCGAGGATCTCCCGCCGGCCGACGTCTGCGCGGTCGCCTGTATCTAGAGCCAGGTGTCCTCGGTGGTGGCCGTCAGGAACGCCTCGAGGTCGTTGCGCCACTGCGCCGGGGTGTTCTTGTCCGGCTCGATACCGGTGTACTCGCCGCGGTAGAACAGCAGCGGGCGCGGCTTGCGTTCGGGAAGTTCCGAAAGTGATTGCACTGCACCGAATACCACGAAGTGATCGCCGCCGTCGTGGACGGAGTGCACGGTGCAGTCGATATGGGCCAGTGCGCCGGTGATCACCGGTGAGCCGAGCGCCGAAGGGCTCCAATCGATTCCGGCGAATTTGTCGGGCTCACGTGAGCCGAACCGCGCCGAGACGTCCTTCTGGTTCTCATGCAGCATGTTGACGCAGAACCGGCCACTGGCCTCGATCGCGGCCCACGACCGCGACACCTTGGTGGGACAGAACAGCACCAGCGGCGGATCGAGCGACAGCGCGGCGAACGACTGGCAGGCGAAACCGACCGGTGCGGGCGTCGTGCCACCCTCGGACATCGTCGTGATGATCGTGATGCCGGTGCAGAACTGGCCCAGCACATTGCGGAATGTGCGCGGATCGAGTGCGGCGGAGCTCACGGTGCTACTTGAATCCGACAGAGAAGTCGTGCCCCCAGAGGCTGACCCCGACACTCTCGCGCGCGATCCAGCTCTCGTCCTCGACCTCGAGTCCCTCGCAACCGAATTCCATGTCGAACCCGCCCGGAGTCTTCATATAGAACGACAACATCTTGTCGTTGATGTGGCGACCGAGGGTCGCCGACATCTTCACCTTGCGGCGCAGCGCGCGGTCCAACGTCAGGCCGACGTCGTCGGAATTCTCCACCTCGACCATCAGGTGCACGATGCCCGTCGGGTTCGGCATCGGCATGAATGCCAGCGCATGATGTCGCGGGTTGCAACCGTAGAACCGCAGCCAGACCGGATCGCTGTCTGCCGGGCGGCCCGCGAGCTGAGGGGGCAGGCTCATCGAATCCCGCAACCGGAAGCCCAGCACATCCTGGTAGAAGGCCTGCGCGGCAGCGTCGTCGTCGCAGGTGAGCACCACGTGCCCAAGGCCCTGCTCGGCGGTGACGAATTTGTGGCCGTAGGGGCTGACGAACCGGCGGCCCAGGTACTGCGCGCCGTGGAACGCTTCCAGCACGTTGCCCGCCGGATCGGCGAACCGGATCAGCCCCTCGACGCGCCGTTCGGATTTCTCTTCGCGGGTGCCCTCGACGAATTCGACCCCCGCCTTGGCCAGGGTCTCGCGCAAGCTCTGCAGGGCGGGGGCATCAGCGACCTCCCAGCCGGAGATCAGCAACCGGTCGTGCTCCCCGGGAACGATCACCAGACGGGCCGCGAAATCGTCCATCCGGAGGTAGAGCGCGCCCGGGATCGAGCCCTCACCCTCGGCCATGCCGAGAACCTTCAACCCGAACTCGCGCCAGGCGGCCACGTCGGTGGCCTCGATGCGCATGTACCCCAGTGCCCGGATGCTCATCTCACTCACCTTCCAGGAAGTCGACGGTGAGCTTGTTGAACTCGTCGAACTTCTCCAATTGTGCCCAATGCCCACACTGCCCGAAAACGTGCAGTTGCACCCGTGGAATCTGCTTGAGCGCCACCAGCGCCCCGTCGATCGGGTTGACCCGGTCCTCGCGGCCCCAGATCAGCAGCACCCGCTGGCGCAGCTTGTAGACGTCGCGCCACATCATCCCGAGCTCGAAGTCGGCGCCGGCGAACGACCGGCCCATCGCCTTCGCGGCGGCCAGCGACTCGGGCTGACTGGCGATCGCGAACCGCTCGTCGACCAACTCGGGCGTGATGAGCTTCTGGTCGAAGACCATGATCCGCAGGAACTTCTCGATGTTCTCCCGGGTGGGCTCCACGGTGAACTTGCCCAGCAGCTTCACGCCCTCGGTGGGATCCGGCGCGAACAGGTTCACGTTCAGGCCGCCCGGACCCATCAGCACCAATCGGCCCGCCCGTTTCGGATTGTCCAGGGCGAAACGAACGGCGGTGCCGCCGCCGAGCGAATTGCCCACCAGCGCAGCACGTTCGATGCCCAGGTGGTCGAACAACCCGAGCAGCGCGTTGGCGCTGTACCGGTTGTACTGCTCGTGTTCGGCGTGCTTGTCGGAGTGCCCGTAGCCAGGCTGATCGACGGCCAGCACGTGCAAGTGCCGGGCCAGCACGGCGATGTTCTTGGAGAAGTTCGACCAGCTGGACGCTCCGGGACCGCCGCCGTGCAGCAGCACCACCGTCTGCGCCGACGGATCGCCGGCCTCGTGGTAGTGCAGCCGCATGTTGTCGGCCACCTGGGCGTAGCGTGAGGTGGACTCGAAGGTGATGTCCTGCGTGGCCGTCATGCGCCGATCAGACCATCGTGTCCTGCGCCGGCAGCCCGAACGCCTCGTTGCCGAAGATCAGGTAGGCCCGCTCGGGGTCGTTGGCCGCGTGCACCCGCCCGGCGTGGGCGTCCCGCCAGAACCGTTGCACCGGAGCATCACTGGCCAACGCGGTGGCACCGGACGCCTCGAACAGCCGGTCGATCGACGCGATCGCCCGCCCGGTTGCCCGGACCTGGTCGCGACGGGCCCGGGCCCGCAGCTCGAACGGGATCTCCTGGCCGGCGGTCAGGAAGGCGTACTCGTCGGCCACATTGCCGATCAGTTGCCGCCAGGCGGCGTCGATGTCACTGGCCGCTTCGGCGATCCGGATCTTGGCGAACGGATCGTCCTTGGCCTTCTCCCCGGCGAACGCCGCCCGCACCCGCTTGCCCTGGTGCTCGACGTGCGCGTCGTAGGCGCCGTAGGCCATGCCGACGATCGGGGTCGAGATGGTGGTGGGATGGATTGTGCCCCAAGGCATCTTGTAGACCGGTGCGGTGTTGTTCACCAGGCCGCCGGCGGTGTGGTCGTTCATCGCCTTGTAGGACAGGAAGCGGTGCCGCGGCACGAACACGTCCTTGACGACGACGGTGTTGGAGCCGGTGCCCTTCAGACCCACGACGTGCCAGACGTCGTCGATGGTGTACTCGGTGCGCGGGATCAGGAAGCTGCCGAAATCGACCGGCTTGCCGTCCTTGATCACGGGGCCGCCAAGGAAGGCCCAGGCGGCGTGGTCGCAGCCGGAGGACCAGTTCCAGGCACCGTTGACGATGTAGCCGTCGCCCGTCTCGGTCACCACGCCGGCGCCCATCGGGGCGTACGACGACGAGATGCGCACGCTGGGATCCTCGCCCCAGACCTCGTCCTGGGCGGCCTGGTCGAACTGGGCCAGGTGCCAGTTGTGGATGCCCAGGATGCCGGCGACCCAGCCGGTCGATCCGCATGCACTGGCGAGCCGCCGGACCGCCTCGTAGAAGACGGTGGGATCGCACTGCAGGCCGCCCCACTGCTCGGGCTGGATCAGCTTGAAGAAACCGACGTCGTCGAGCGCCTTGACGTTCTCGTCGGGCAGACGGCGCAGATCCTCGGTGGCCTGGGCGCGCTCGCGCAGCGCCGGGAGCAGTTCGTCGATACCGGCGAGGACCGACTGTGCATCACGCTGTTGAATGGACGTCACGGAATTGCCTCCATGGGACTCTGGGGCCCGAATTGGAACCTGTTCCAGAAAGACTAGAACACGTTACGATTCATGTCGAGCAGCGGGTTCCCCTACTCGATTGACCTGCGGTATTGCATTTCTGTAACCTGTTCTAGTTATGACGGCGGAAAGGGTGCCCCAGTGACGGACGAGCCGCTCGGCAGCCACGTTCTCGAGCTCGAGGTGGCCGAGGTCATCGCCGAGACCGACGATTCCCGGTCGCTGGTCTTCCGGGTCCCCGACGGGGTTGAGATCCCGGCCGGCCGGCTGGCGTACTCCCCCGGCCAATTCCTGACCCTGCGCGTTCCCAGCGAGCGCACCGGGTCGGTCGCGCGCTGCTACTCGCTGTACAGCTCGCCGCACATCGACGACGCGTTGGCCGTCACGGTCAAGCGCACCGCGGACGGATACGCGTCCAACTGGCTGTGCGACCACGCGCATCCCGGCATGAAGCTGCATGTGCTGGCCCCGTCGGGCACCTTCGTCCCCACGGATCTCGACACCGATTTCCTGCTGATCGCCGGCGGCAGCGGGATCACCCCGATGATGGCGATCTGCAAATCAGCACTGGCGCAGGGCACCGGTCAGGTGACCCTGATCTACGCCAACCGCGACGAGAAGTCGGTGATCTTCGCCGGCGCCCTGCGAGCGCTGGCAGCCGAATTCCCCGACCGGTTCGCGGTCGTGCACTGGCTCGAGTCCGTGCAGGGTCTGCCGAGCGCGCCCGGCCTCGGCCGGCTCGCGGCGCCGCACACCGACCGGCAGGTGTTCATCTGCGGGCCGGGGCCGTTCATGACCGCGGCATCGGCCGCGCTGGAGGCGCTGAAGGTGCCGGCCGAGCAGGTGCACATCGAGGTGTTCAAGTCCCTGGACTCCGATCCCTTCAAGGCCGTGGAGATCGACTACTCCGGTGACGGCGACGAAGGCCCCGCCACTGCGGTGGTCACCCTGGACGGCAGCACCCACGAACTCACCTGGCCCCGCCGGGCCAAGCTGCTCGACGTCCTACTGGACAAGGGCCTGGACGCGCCGTTCTCGTGCCGCGAAGGCCATTGCGGCGCGTGCGCGGTGATGATGAAGAGCGGTTCGGTCGAGATGGAGATCAACGACGTGCTCGAGGCGTCCGATCTCGACGAAGGCCTGATCCTGGCCTGCCAGGCGCATCCGACCACCGATACCGTCGAAGTCACCTACGACGAATAGCGAACGGATTACCGTCGTGCAGATGAAGCGTCTGACCCCGGCCCTGGCCGTAGCGCTGGCGCTGTTCAGCCTCGTCCCGCCCGCAGGAGCGGCCGCCGCGGCGGACAGCTCGCAGAGTTCGGTCCCCGTCGACGGTGCGACCCAACTGCAGTCACACACCACCGCCAACTGCGTGGCCGCCGAAGGGCGCTGCTATTTCACCGCCACGGCCAACCTGATGACCCCCGATGGCCCCACCGGATTCCCGGGCGATTTCTGGGGGCGTCAGACCGTCGAGGTGCGTTCCTCGGACCGCGACACTTGGCAGCAGGTCGAGTACAGCGCTCCGGCCGGTTCGCCACGTCAGATCAAGGGCGCCAACATCGACAACGTCCTGTCGAAGATGTACCAGGCAGTCAACAACGTCGAGATCTCCGTGACCTACTTCGGGGGCGGTCCCGCCGAGCGGTTCGCGGTCGAAGGCGTGTCAGCACCCCGGAACTGGTCCAACGGCCGGCCCGCAACGGGCGCCGATTTCATCGTCTGCACACACATCCAGGCCGTCTGGAACGGACAGAACCTGGCCACCCCAAGCACCTGCAGCCAGACCCGCTTCTGACGGACCGCTAGCGCGGAACCGCCGGCAATGGTCAGGCAGCGGGTGTTGAGGAAGTCGAAGACCCGCTCTTCGGCCACCAATCCAGCGTCGGGTGCCAGTTCCATCCGGAATTCGGACAGGTCCTGCCGGTACCGCACGCCGATCAGCTTGCGGGCACTGGCCTGCGGACCCGGGTCGACACCGCTGACCGCCAGCTGCGCGATCCGCTGATCCAGCACGGAACCCACCTGCGCCGCCACGATGAGCGCCCCGAGCCGATCCTGATCGGCCGGGTCCAGATCGCTGGCCGACCGCAGCAACTCCTCCATCGGGTTACCCAACGCGGTGCCCTGCGCCATCGCGACGCGCTCGTTGGCCAGCGTGGTGCGGGCCAGCCGCCAACCGTCGTCGACGGTTCCGACCACCATCTCGTCGGGCACGAATACGTCGTCGAAGAACACCTCGTTGAACAACTCGTCGCCGGTGATCTCTCGCAGCGGACGGACCAGGATGCCCGGCGAGGTCATGTCGATCAAGAAGTAGGTGATGCCCTTATGTTTCGGGGCGTCCGGGTTCGTCCGGGCCAGGCACACACCCCAGTGCGCCTTCTGCGCAGCAGAGGTCCAGACCTTCTGCCCGGTCAACTTCCAGCCGCCGTCGGCGCGCACCGCCTTCATCCGCAGTGCCGCCAGATCCGAACCCGCGCCCGGTTCGGAGAACAGCTGACACCACACCAGATCGCCGGAGAGCGTGGGCGGGACGAAGCGCTCCACCTGTTCGGGCGAGCCATGCTCGAGGATCGTCGGCACGGCCCACCAACCAATGATCAGATCGGGGCGCTCGACACCGGCGGCGGCCAGCTCCTGATCGATCAGCAGCTGCTCGGCCGGAGAAGCATTGCGGCCGTAGGGCTTCGGCCAATGCGGTGCCTGCAGGCCGGCCTCGGCCAGCGCGGGTTGACGCTGCGCCACGGGCAGTGCGGCCACGGCCGCCACGGCGCTCGCGATCTCCGGCCGCAACGGCTCGACGGAACTCAGGTCGATGGCGATATCGCGACGGACACCGTCTCGGGTCAGCGTGACCACCCGGCGCAACCACCGGCTGCGACCGCCGAGGGTCTGCGAAATCCCGTACGCGCGACGCAGATACAGATGCGCATCGTGCTCCCAGGTGATGCCGATGCCGCCGAGCACCTGGATGCAGTCCTTGGCGTTGGCCCGGGCGGACTCGATCACGGTCGCCGCGGCGACGGCGGCGGCGAGCGACAGCTGGTCGGGGTCGTCCCCGATGGCGGCCTGGGCGGCATCGGCCGCCGCGACCGAGGCCTGCTCGGAGCGCAGCAGCATCTCCGCGCACATGTGCTTGATGGCCTGGAAGCTGCCGATGGGCTTGCCGAACTGCTCGCGGACCTTGGCGTAGTCGACCGCGGTGCGCAGCGCCCACCGGGTCACCCCGGCCGCCTCCGCCGCCAGCACCGTAACGGCCAGATCCTCGATGCGCCGCGGCGCTGTCCTGATCGGGACCACCGGGGCACCGTCGAGGACGACGCGCCCCAGCGGACGGGTGAAGTCCGTCGCCGCCAGCGTCTCGACGGCCACGCCATCGACCGTCGTGTCGACCAGGACCCAGCCGTCCGGCGCGGGCAACAGTACATATCCGCCCGCCACCGCGCCCAGGACGTGATCGGCCGAACCGGTGGCCCGGCCGTCGGCGACCGTCAGATCGGCAGTCAGCGCGAAACCGGCCGTACGCTCGCCGGTCATCAACCCCGCCAGCACGTCAGGGTCGTCGAGCACCAGGGTTGCCAGTGCGGTCGAGGCCACCGGACCGGGCACCAGCGCAGCGGCGGCCTCGTCGACCATGGCGCACAGATCGGTGACCGCCGCGCCGGCGCCGCCGGCCTCCTCGCTGACCGCCACCCCGAACAGGCCCAGCTCGGCCAGACCGCCGTAGACCAGCTGCCAGGCGTCGGGGTCACCGTGCTCGACGTCGCGCCCGGCGGCGATACCGCCCGATCCGGCGGCCCAGTCATGAACCAGTTCGCGTGCGGCAGCCTGCTCGGACGTGACGGCTCCAGAGACCCCAGCCATACCGGACTCCTCGGTTATTCGGCGGACGAAGGCCGGTACGGCCCACTAGAACGTGTTCTAATAGTGCCAGCAATCGTCAGTCAAGTCGACTGCCATCGCAGCAGGACACCGGGTGTCCGAGGGTTCAACGGAGGTGGGGGATCATGTCCGACCCGTCGTTCCCGAAATCGGCGCCCGAACGCACACCATGAAGGAGTTGTCCGCCGCATGTCGTCGCCACCAGGCCGGGACTCGGCCGGCCCCGACGCGAAACCGCGGGAGGTGCTGACCGTGGCAGTCCTGGCCGAATCCGAATTGGGCTCCGAGGCGCAGCGGGAGCGCCGCAAGCGCATCCTGGACGCCACCATGGCGATTGCGTCCAAGGGCGGCTACGAGGCCGTCCAGATGCGCGCCGTCGCCGACCGCGCCGACGTCGCGGTGGGCACCCTGTACCGGTATTTCCCGTCCAAGGTGCACCTGCTGGTGTCGGCGCTGGGCCGCGAGTTCGAGCGCATCGACGCCAAGACGGACCGCAGCGTGGTCGCTGGCGGAACGCCGTACCAGCGCCTGAGCTTCATGGTCAACAAGCTGAACCGGGCCATGCAGCGCAATCCGCTGCTGACCGAGGCGATGACGCGGGCGTACGTGTTCGCCGACGCGTCGGCGGCGGGCGAGGTGGACCACGTCGAGAAGATCATCGACTCGATGTTCGCCCGCGCGATGGCCGACGGCGACCCGTCCGAGGACCAGTTCCACATCGCCCGGGTGATCTCCGACGTCTGGCTGTCCAATCTGCTGGCCTGGCTGACCCGTCGCGCATCGGCCACCGACGTCAGCAAGCGCCTCGATCTCGCGGTCCGGCTGCTCATCGGGGACGCCGAACACCCCGAGGTGTGACGGTGCCCTCCACCGATCTGCGGACCGCGCTGGCCCGGGCCGCCCGTACCGCCCACCTGCTGGTCACCTCCGACTTCGACGGCACGCTGGCCCCACTGGTGGACAACCCGGCGGACGCGCGGGCGCTGCCGGGTGCGCTGGAGTCGCTGTGCGCGCTCGCGGTGCTGCCCGACACCACGGCGGCGCTGATCTCGGGCCGCTCCCTCGACGTGCTGACCACGCTGTCCGGCGCCCCGGCCGGCGTGCACCTGATCGGCAGCCACGGTGCGGAATTCGACACCGGATTCGCCGAACGGATCGACACCGGCCTCCTCGACAGCATCAGCAGCGCACTGCGCACCATCGCCGACCGGTTCTCGGGCGCCATGGTCGAGACCAAACCCGCCGGTGTGGTGCTGCACGTGCGCAACGCGACCGCCGAGGACGGCGAAGCGGCGCTGGCGGCCGCCCGTGCCGCCGCGGTTGCGTGGTCCGCACAGATGACCGAGGGCAAGCAGATCCTGGAGTTCGCGGTCATCACGACGGACAAGGGGGATGCGATCGAGATTCTCCGTGACCGCGAAAATGCTTCTGCCGTAGTCTTTTTCGGAGACGACGTGACCGACGAGAAAGCGTTTCGGCGGATGCGCGACGGGGATGTGTCGGTCAAGGTCGGCCCCGGCGACACTGCGGCCCAATTCCGGGTGGACACTCCGGCCGACGTGGCCGCGACGCTGGCGGTGCTGACCGCCGAACGCGGCGCGTTGCGCTGAGATCAGCCCGGCGGACCCGCGGTGCGCCCGCGGATGAGTTCGGTGGGCAGCATCTCGATGATCGGTAGCCCGGACCGCGGGGGGCTGTGCAGCATCCGGCCGGCGATCCGACCCTTCTCCATGCTGGGTTGCGACACGGTGGTCAGGCCGCGCTTGAGCGCCGCGGGAATTCCGTCGAAACCGGTGACCGTCATCCGGCCCGGCACGTAGATGCCACGGGCACGCAGGAAATCCATCGCCGCCAATGCCAGCACGTCGGCGGTGCACATCAGGGCGGTGATCCGCGGATTGGTTGCCAACGCCAATTCGGCTGCAGCGCCGCCGGATTCGGGCCCATGCTCGGAACTCTCCACCACCGTCAGCGCGTCGGCACCCACCCCGGCGGCCACCAGCGCGTCGCGCAACCCGCCGATCCGCTCGCCCTGCACCCGGTACTGGGTGGCGGCGATCCGGTCGGCGCCGGCGATGCGCACCGCCCCCTCCGCAGGATCGTCTTCATCGCCGAGTTTCATTGTGAGAAGACCGATTTCGCGATGCCCCAGCGACAGTAGATACTCCGCCAGCTCGCGCATGGCCCGGCGGTCATCGATCCCGACCCGCGACGCGCCCGGGACATCGGTGGGCTGGTCGACGACCACCACCGGCAGCTGTCGTTGCAGCACAAGCTGCAGATAGGGGTCGTCGTCCGCGGCGGCGTACACCACGAATCCGTCCACCCCGGCCGACAACACCGCTCCGGAACCCTCGTCCACCGTGCGGCCCGGACCGACGGCCACCAGCAGCAGCCCCTGGCCGACCTCCTCACAGGACTCGGCCAGGCCAGCGACGAAGTTCAGCGCCGCCGGATCGCTGAACGAATAGGTCAACGGCTCGGTGATGACCAGCCCGACGGCGCCGGCCCGGCGGGTCCGCAGGGATCGGGCGACCGGATCGGGACCGGCGTACCCCAGCCGTTTGGCGGTGGCCAGGATCCGCTCGCGCAGCTCGGCCGACAGCTGGTCGGGGCGGTTGTAGGCATTGGAGATGGTGGTGCGGGAGACCTCGAGCTCGGCCGCCAGGGACGCCAGGGTGGCCCGCCGCCGGGGCGTGGGACTCCGCGACATGCTCTCCGAGGCTAGCCGATCCCCGGGCCCGGTTCGGCCGTCCCGCCACGGACACGCTGGGCGGCCAGCCACACCGCGAACCAGACCACGCTGACGATCGTGACGATCAGGAAGCTGGGCGGCATGTTGAACATCGCCGACAGCGACAACCCGGCCCACACCGCGACCAGCGCCAACACTGTCGAGACCGCCATCGCGGCGGTGGGCCGGGCGGTCAGCATGATCGCGGTGGCGGCCGGGGTGACCAACAGCGCGAACAACAGCAGCGTCCCGACGGCCTGCACCGCCATGGTGACCGCCAGCCCGAGCAGCGCCATGAAGATGACCGACAGCAGGCGCACCGGAACGCCCTTGGCCTCGGCGACCGCCGGATTGACCGACGCGAAGAGCAGCGGGCGGAACACGAAGGTGATGACCACGGTGAGCACCACCACCGCCACGGCGAACAGCACCAGTTGCCGGCCGGTGACGGCCAGCAGATTCCCGAACAGGATGTTGGTCACCGTGCTGCTGCTGCGGGTGGCCAACGAGCTGAAGAACAGGCCCAGGCCCGTCGCCGCGGCCAGCACCGTGCCGGTCGCGACCTCACGCTCGCCGGCGCGCTTGCCCAGTGCCCCGATCACCAGCGCGCCCCCGATGCAGAACACCGCGAGTCCCGCGGTGACCGGCAGGCCGAGCAGCAGCGCACCGGTGGCCCCGGGAAACCCGATGTGCGCCAGGGCATGTGCCGCGAACGCCGTGTTGCGGACGATGATGAAGTAGCCGATCAACCCGGCGGCCAACGCGACCAGGGTGCCGCCCAGCAGTGCGTTGCGCATGAACGGCGACATCAGGATCTCCCACCAGTTCGGCTGGTAGCCGACGGCGATCAGGCGGGTGGTCATCAGATGCTCCGCATGTAGAGGTCCCCCTGGGGGGTGTGCACCACCTGGATGGAGGTGCCGTAGAGGTGGCTCAGCAGATCGGCGTTGACCACCTCGTCCATGGTGTCGAAGTGGGCGTGGCCGTCCAGCAGGTAGATGGCGCTGTCCAGCACGCCGAGCAAGGGGTTGAGGTCGTGCGCGACGACCAGGATGGTGACCCCGAAGGCGTCGCGGACCCGGGCCAGTAGGGTGACGATCTCCCGCTGGTTGCGCAGGTCCAGCGAGGCCAGGGGTTCGTCGAGGATCAACAGCCGCGGCCGGCCGACCAACGCTTCGGCGATGGCCACCCGCTGGCGCTGACCGCCGGAGAGCTGCGAGAGCCGGCGGTGCGCGAACGGTGCCGCGCCCACCGCGTCGAGGGTCTCGACGACGCGGTGCCGCTCCTCGTCGCTGGGGCCGGCGAACCCCCACCGGGCGCCGATCAGCCCGAGCATCACCGCGTCGCTTGCGCGGATGGCGTCGCCGGAAACCGCCGCGTAGTTCTGTGGCACGTAGCCGATCGCCGACGTCGCCTGCCCGGCGGGCCGGCCGAGCACCTCGACGGTGCCCGACGCGACCGGAACCAGGCCCAGCACCACCTGCAGCAGCGTCGTCTTGCCCGACCCGTTCGAGCCGATGACGGCCGTAATGCCACCCGACGGCACCTCGAACGTGCCTTCCGACCAGACCAGCCGGCCGCCGCGGACCACGCTGACGTCGTCGAGGGCCAGCGCCGGGGGCTCAGATGCTGACACCGAGGGCCTTGGCCAGGGCAGTGAGTTGGTCCATCTGCCAAGCCTCGAATGTTTTCGCGCCCGGCGCCACGGTTTCGGTGACCTCGACCACCGGGACGCCGGCGGCCTCGGCCGCCGCACGGATCTGCTGCGGCAGTGCGCCCTCGGTCTGGGTGTTGTAGATCAGCACATCGACGCCCCGGCCGGCCAGCAGCTTCAGGAACGCACCGAGATCCCCGGGCGATGGCTCGGCCCCGTGGGCCGCCGACGCCTGGTAGCCCGTCGGGGTCCGGTTCTGCAGGCCGATGGCCGCCGCCATGTCGTCGAACACCGCTTCGGTGGCCGCGTAGGACTTTCCGGTCGCACCGGCCTTCAGGGCGGCGACGGCGGCGTCGTAGGGCTTCAGCGCGGTGGCGAATGCGGCCCGCCGGTCGGTGAAGTAGGCCGCGGCGTCCGGGGCGAGCGCACTGAGCTTGGCGGTCACCGTGTCGGCGAGCGCGACCACGGCCGCGGGGTCATACCAGACGTGCGGGTTCGAGGTGGCGTCGGGCGCGGCGATGACGACCGGCGCCGTTGGTGCTGACGCGGCCGCCAGCTTGGCCGCCCACTCGTCGTAGTGCCCGCCGTTGACCACCACCAACCGGGCGTTGCGGAACGCGGCGGCGTCGGCCGGGGTGGGCTCGTAGTCGTGCGGGTCGGCCGCGGAACCGGCCAGCAGCGTCGCCACCCGCGCGCACGCGCCGCCGAGTTCGGAGACAATGTCGCCCCACTGGTCGACACTGACGACGACGTCGACGGGATCGGCGGGGCAGTCCGCGGCGACCAGGGACAGCAGACCGAGGATTCGCACAACGCTAATGGTAACGGTTTTCAATAAGGGGGACACATCGCGTTCGGCGCATAGGCTGATGCCCCATGACGACGCGCGTCGATCTGAACGCCGATCTGGGCGAGGGCTTCGGGGTGTGGCGGGTCGGTGACGACGCCGCCATGCTCGGCATCGTCACCAGCGCCAACCTGGCCTGCGGATTCCACGCCGGCGATCCGGCGGGCCTGCGCAGCGTGTGCGAACAGGCCGCCGGGGCCGGGGTCCGGATCGGCGCACAGGTCGGTTACCGCGATCTCGCCGGGTTCGGCCGCCGCTACATCGACGTCGCGCACGACGACCTGATGGCCGACGTCATCTACCAGATCGGAGCACTGCAGGCGCTCGCCCGTTCCGTCGGCGCCGACGTCGGCTACGTCAAACCGCACGGCGCGCTGTACAACACCATCGTCACCGACACCGGCCAGGCCCGGGCCGTGGCCGCCGCGGTGGCCGCCGTCGATACCGCTCTGCCGGTGCTCGGGCTGGCCGGTTCGGCATTCTTCGCCGAGGCCCGGCGGCTCGGACTGCGCACCGTCGCCGAAGGTTTCGCCGACCGCGCCTACCTGGCCGATGCCACCCTGGTGCCCCGCGGCCAGCCGGACGCCGTGCTGCACGACGCCGCCGAGATCGCCGATCGCGTCGAGCAGATGGTGACCACCGGAACGATCGCCGCGGTCGACGGCACACGCATCGAACTCAACGTGGAATCCATTTGCGTACATGGTGATTCACCGGGTGCAACGCAGATCGCGCGGGCGGTGCGGACCCGGCTTCAGGAGCGCGGAGTGACTCTGGAGGCGTTCAGCTGATGCGCGCACGACTGGGCCGGCCCGACCTCGCCGACCACAACCACCTGTTCGCCGTCCCCGCCGCCGAGCCCGCCGGCCCGCTGGCCATCACCTGGGCCGGGGTGTCGACACTGCTGATCAGCGACGGTGATTCGGCGCTGATGACCGACGGCTTCTTCACCCGGCCCGCACTCGCCCAGGTGGGCCTGGGCCGGATCGCCCCGAGCATCCCGCGCATCGACGGTTGCCTGGGCCGCCTGGGTGTGCGGCGCCTCGACGCGGTGCTGCCCGTGCACACGCACTACGACCACGGCCTGGATTCGGCGGTGGTGGCCGAGCGCACCGGCGCCACCCTGATCGGCGGCCGGTCCGCAGCGAATATCGGCCTCGGACAGGGACTTCCAGAAGATCGGATCATGGTTGCCGACCCGGGTTCGGCGCTGTCGTTCGGCGCGTTCGACCTCACCCTGGTCGAATCCCACCACTGTCCGCCCGACCGCTTCCCCGGCGTCATCACCGAACCCGTGCGACCGCCGGTGCGGACCTCGGCCTACCGGTGTGGGGAAGCCTGGTCCGCCCTACTGCACCACCGACCCAGCGACCGGCGCGTCCTAGTCCAGGGCAGCGCGGGTTTCGTGCCCGGCGCGCTGCGGGGACACCGCGCCGAGGTCGCCTACCTCGGACTGGGCCAGTTGGGCATTCAGTCGCAGCAATATCTGGTCGACTACTGGACCGAGACCGTCCGGGCGGTCGGCGCCCGCACAGTGGTCGGCATCCACTGGGACGACTTCTTCCGGCCGCTGTCGAAACCGTTGCGCGCGTTACCCTTTGCGGTCGACGACCTCGACAACTCGGTGCAGGTACTCGGCGAACTGGCCCGCGCGGACGGCGTACGACTGCTCCTACCCACCCTCTGGCAGTGCGAGGACCCCTGGCGGTGACCTTCGTGTCGGTCCTGTCGCTGGCACTGCTCCTGATCGTCCTGGTGTTCGCCATCGCCCGTCCGCAGGGCTGGCCCGAAGCCGCCGCCGCGCTGCCGGCCGCGCTGACGCTGGTGCTGGCGCTGTGGGCCGGCGTCCGCGTGTTCGGCGTCTGAGCGGGTTCGGCGAGCGGTGCAGTTCCGCGAGCACGAGGCCCGCGACATCAAAGACCCGGATCAGCGCCGCTGGCGGGCGATCTCGGCCAGTACCACACCGGCGGCCACCGAGGCGTTCAGGGATTCCGTCGGGCCGGCCATCGGGATCGACACCACCGCATCGCAGTTCTCCCGGACCAGGCGCGACAGGCCCTTGCCCTCCGAGCCGACCACCACCACGGTGGGCCCGGTCGCATCGAGCTCGTCCAGGGTGGTGTCGCCACCCGCATCCAGCCCGACGATCTGCAACCCGGCGTCGCCCCAATCCTTCAGCGTCCTATTGAGATTCGTGGCGCGGGCCACTGGCAACCGGGCGGCCGCACCGGCGCTGGTACGCCACGCGACCGCGGTCACCGATGCGGAGCGGCGCTGCGGGATGAGCACACCGTGTCCGCCGAACGCCGCCGCCGACCGTACGATCGCGCCAAGGTTGCGCGGGTCGGAGATGTTGTCGAGGGCGACCAGCAGGGCGGGCATGGCGTCGGAGGTCGCCTCCCGCAGCAGATCGGCGGG
>JAKIXW010000017.1:0-2761 GCA_022708865.1 Acidobacteriota bacterium | reverse complement strand
ACCTGCAGGCCGATACCCTGATGCAGCCCGTTGCTGCTCATCCGGTCCAGGTCGGTACGGGACACCTCGAGGATCGGGATGCCGGAATCGGCTGCCCGCGTGACGGATTCGGTCAGCCGCTCGTCGGATTCGGTGCCCAGCGCGACGTAGAGCGCGGTCGCGGGAACACCGGCCCGCAGGCACTCCACCACGGGGTTGCGGCCGAGCACGATCTCGGTGTCGTCGGTCTTCTTCTGCCGGCCCTGCGCCGACCGAGCGGCCTTGGCCGCCCGCTTGCCGGCCGGATGATGCGGCCGCTCATGGGCCGGCGGAGTGGCACCCTTGCCCTCGAGCCCGCGACGCCGGACGCCACCGGACCCGACGGTCGGCCCCTTCTTGGTGCCCGGCTTGCGGACAGCGCCGCGCCGCTGCGAATTGCCGGCCATCAGCGGGCCGTCCCGTCGGCCAGGGACCATTGCGGGCCGTCGGAGGTATCGGTGACCTCGATCCCGGCCGCCTTGAGCCGGTCCCGAATCTCGTCGGCCCGGGCCCAATCCCGTTGTGCGCGAGCATCGGTACGGCCCTCGAGGGCCCATTTCGTCAGCACGTCGATGGCGGCCAGGGCCGAGGAAGTCTCGTCGCGCGACACCCAGCGCTCGTCGAGCGGGTCGCAGCCGAGGATTCCCAGCATGGCCCGGATCGAGGCGGCGTGCGCCATGGCGCCCTCGTGGTCGCCGGCATCCAGGGCGCGGTTTCCGTCAGCGCGGGCGCTGTGCACCTCGGCCAGTGCGGCCGGCACCGCCAGGTCGTCGTCGAGTGCCGCGCCGAACCGGTCGGACCATTGACCCACCTCTACGACACCTACCCGGGTGCGCACCCGGTGCAAAAGGTCCTCCAGGCCCACGTAGGCCTTCACCGCGTCCTGCAACGCACCCTCGGAGAACTCCAGCATCGACCGATAGTGGGCGCTACCCAGGTAGTACCGCAACTCGGCGGGCCGAACCCGTTGCAGCACTGCGGGAATCGAGAGCACATTGCCCAGCGACTTGCTCATCTTCTCGCCGCCCATGGTGACCCACCCGTTGTGCAACCAGAACTCCGCGAACCGGTCGCCGGCCGCTCGGGCCTGCGCGATCTCGTTCTCGTGATGTGGAAAGACCAGATCCATTCCGCCGCAATGGATGTCGAACTGCGCCCCGAGGTACTCATGCGCCATCGCCACGCACTCGGAATGCCAGCCCGGCCGGCCGCGCCCCCACGGCGTCGGCCACGACGGCTCACCGGGCTTGGCGCCCTTCCAGAGGGTGAAGTCCCGCTGGTCACGCTTACCGGTGGCCACGCCCTCGCCCTGGTGCACGTCGTCGATCCGGTGCCCTGACAGCGCCCCGTATTCGGGGTGGCTCAGCACGTCGAAGTAGACGTCGCCGGCCCCGGTGTAGGCGTGACCGGTGTCGATCAGCCGCTCGATCAGCTCGACGATCTGGGTGATGTGCCCGGTGGCACGCGGTTCGGCCGACGGCGGCAGCACACCGAGCGCGTCGTAGGCGGCGGCGAAGGCCCGTTCGTGGGTGGCGGCCCACTCCCACCACGGCCGATCCGCCGCGGCGGCCTTCATGAGGATCTTGTCGTCGATGTCGGTGACATTGCGGATGAACGCCACATCGAGTCCCTTGGCCATTAGCCAGCGGCGCAGCACGTCGAAGGCGACCCCGCTGCGGACGTGGCCGATGTGGGGCAATCCCTGCACGGTGGCGCCGCACAGGTAGATCGAGACGTGGCCGGGCCGCACGGGCGTGAACTCACGCACGGCACCGGTCATGGTGTCGTGAAGTTTCAGGCCGGTCCCAGTCACGAAGTGCGAGCTTACCGGCCGTTCGGGGCGGAACCGGCATCGGCGACGACGAGCGCGGTGGCGATGGCGGCCAGGCCTTCACCCCGCCCGGTCAGGCCCAGACCGTCGGTGGTGGTCGCCGAGACCGAGACCGGCGCACCGAGGATGTCGGAGAGCAGCTGCTGCGCCTCGGCCCGGCGCGGACCGACCTTGGGCCGGTTGCCGATCACCTGGACCGCGGCGTTGCCGATCCGGTAGCCCGCCCCGGCGAGCAATTCGCGTACGTGCGCGAGCATCACCCGGCCCGTCACACCGGCCCACCGCGGATCGTCGACGCCGAACACGCCGCCGATGTCACCCAGTCCGGAGGCCGACAGCAGTGCGTCGCACAGGGCGTGCGCGGCCACATCACCGTCGGAGTGGCCCGCACACCCGTCGGCGCCGTCGAACAGCAACCCCAGCAGGTGGCAGGGCCGACCCGGTTCCACGGGGTGCACGTCGACGCCCTGACCGACCCGGGGCAACTCAGCCGCCACGGAGCACCGCCTTGGCCAGGGTCAGGTCCAGCGGCGTGGTGATCTTGAAGGCCAGCGGGTCGCCGTCGACCACGTGGACCCGGCCGCCGATGTTCTCGACCATGGCCGCGTCGTCGGTGAACACCCCGGCCGTTCGCTGGTAGGCCCGCAGCAGCAGCTCGGTGGCGAAGCCCTGCGGCGTCTGCACCGCGCGCAGCCCGGCCCGTTCCGGGGTGCCCAGGACGTCGCCGTTGGCGTCGACGGCCTTGACCGTGTCCGCCAGCGGCAGGCCGGGCACCACCGCGTCGTGACCGTCGCGCAGAGCCGCCGCGACCCGGGCGATCAGGGCGGGCGGGGTCAACGGGCGCGCGGCGTCGTGGATCAGGACGAAGTCCGCGGAACCGGCGACCTCCAGCGCCAGTCGGACGGACTCGCC
>JAKIXW010000179.1 GCA_022708865.1 Acidobacteriota bacterium | reverse complement strand
GCCACCTTGACGGTGACCGGGCCGGGGTGCTCGCGCAGCCGGGCGCCGTCGTTCTTGCCGACCGAGACCACCGGGATGGTGACGTCGGTGGCCGCGCCCAGGGTGCCGCCCATCTGCGGCTGCTCGACGGTGTCGGCGATCACCACGGTCAGCGTCCGCCCTCGTCCCGTGCGGTGATGGTCACCGTCGCACCCGGGCCGCCGTGTTTGGCGGCGTTCTGCAGCGCCTCACTGCAGCAGTAGTACAGCGCTGCCTCGATCGGAGCCGGATACCGCCCTACGCCGTGCAGCTCCAGCCGCGCCGGGACCGCGGACCGCGCGGCCAGGGTGGGCAGCGCTTCGGGCAGACCACCGCAGATGAGCAAGGCGGATAGATGCCATGGGCGAGGCGGCGGATCTCCACGATCGAGGTCTCGATGACTCGGATGCCTCGGCCAGCAGCGCACCCGATTGGTCGGGTTCGGCGTTGCGCGCGAGTCCGAGCAGAACCGACAGTGCGACGAGGTGCTGCTGGGCGCCGTCGTGCAGATCCCGCTCGATCCGGCGCCGTTCTTCGTCGGCGGCAGTTGCCAATCGGGTGCGGGACGCGCTGAGTTCGGCGGCGCGTTCGGCGAGCTGTCCCTCGGAGGTCCGCAGCGCGGCGGCGTTGTTCCACACGATCACCAGAAGGTGGAAGGCATGCACGGGCACGGCACCGACGATGAACCCGAGGACGACCCACCGCGGTGCCGCCGCATCCGCGGCCGCGGCGGGCATGAAACGCGCGCTGGTCGACATCACGGCCATCGCGAGCACGCACAGTCCGGTGATGACGGTGAAAACCAGGCCCTGCTGCCACCGGATGTAGGGCTCGGCAAAGACGACGGGCACCAGAGCGACCAGCACCATCACCGGCAGGGGGCCCGGAAAGACGAAGGTGACGATCGAGGTGGCGATCCAGGTTCCGATGCAGACCAACGTGATCGAACGCTGGTAGTCGCCACGGCGGGCCAGCCGCAGGGCGACCGCGAGCACGACGCAGTGCGCGGCGCAGATCGCGGCGAGCACCAGGTACCAGATCGAGCGCAGGATCCAGAAGTACTCCCAGACCTGGAACGCGACGCCGGCACCGGCCCACATGGCCAGGTGGGCCAGGATGAACGGCTGGAATCGAGCGGCCGTGAACTGGTTGACCAGCTGGTGGCCCAGGAGCGAGGACGACCGGACCGCCAACGTCAGCAGCACCTTGGGCACCCGCCGGTGCGGCATCAGCTCACCGGGCAGCGGGGCGTTCAGGTCGCGGTTGCCCATATCCGGCCCAACACGTCCGGTGCGAGCCGTTCCTTGTGCAGATACGCGGTCGCCATGTTTGCTCGGCGCGAGGGTGTACACACCACCATCGGGGGTCGATCAGTCATGGCGATCCGTCGTCGCCGAGGAACATCAGCACCGCCTTGACACGGCGGTCAACGGAGTCGTCAACGGTCAATTCGAGCTTGGCGAAGATCGAGTTGATGTGCTTCTCCACCGCCCGCTGGGACAGCACCAGTCGCTGAGCGACCGTCCGGTTACTGAAGCCGGTGGCCAGTTCGCTGAGCACTTCGCGCTCCCGCGCGGTCAACCGACTCAGCATCTGCACCGACCGCGGTTGGGCCAGCAATGCCTCGACGACCAATGGGTCGAGCACCGTACCGCCGTCCGCCACCTGATGCACCGCGTCATGCAGTTCCTCGAACCGGGCCACCCGTTCCTTCAGCAGATAGCCGCGGCCGGCCGTACCTCGCTCCAGCAGCCCTGCGGCGTAGCCGGGATCGGCATAGTTCGACAGCACGATCACCCCGATGTGCGGATGCGCGGTGCGCATCCAGCGCGCCAACCGGATGCCCTCATCGGTCGACGTGGGCGGCATGCGGATGTCGGTCACGACGATCGTCGGCGAGCGTTCGGCGACGAGGGCGACCGCAGCGTCATAGTCCTCGGCGACACCGACGACGGTGACGTCGGGATCCGTCGACAGCGCGCGCACCACACTGTCGCGGACCAGCAGAGAATCCTCCGCCAGGACGACCGAGATCCGATCACTCACGTTGCGCGCCCCTCCCCAGGGCCCTGTCCTGCCCCAAACGTACGGAAGGGCGGAAAAGATCGACTGGATTTCGCCAATTCGTCGGTTTCGGCAGCCTTCGCATTCGGGACACCAAGCCCTGCCGGACAAATATTGTGGACGGATATCGGCATCCAGGTGAGGAGATGTCACGTGGGCAAAAAGAGCGGCACCGGAGACCAGAGCCAGAAAACCAAGCGCCGGAAAGCGTCCGGCCGCGAAGCGGAGTCCGCGTCCGGCCCCGCCCCCCTACCGAAGATGAAGACCAAGCAGTACGAGCGAGAGCTCGCAACGCTGCAAGGCCGCCTGGTGGCGATGCAGGAGTGGGTGCTGGCCACCGGCGCACGGGTTGTCGTCGTATTCGAGGGGCGCGACACGGCGGGGAAAGGAGGAACGATCAAGCGGATCCTCGAGCGCGTCAGTCCCCGCGTCTTCCGGCTGGTCGCCCTGCCGGCGCCCACCGAGCGGGAAAAGTCACAGATGTACGTCCAGCGCTACCTGCAGCACCTGCCCGCTGCCGGCGAGGTCGTGATCTTCGATCGCAGCTGGTACAACCGCGCCGGAGTGGAACGGGTCATGGGCTTCTGCACCGACGAGGAGGCCGCCCGGTTCCTCGAGCTGACCCCGCTGGTGGAGCGGATCATGGTCGAGTCCGGCATCGTGCTGATCAAGTACTGGTTGGAGGTCAGCGCCGACGAGCAGACCCGGCGGCTGAAGAGCCGCATCGGCGACCCCCGCAAGACCTGGAAGCTGACCGACATGGACCTGAAGTCCTACAGCCGCTTCTACGACTACTCGCGGGCCCGCGACGACATGTTCGCGGCCACCGACACGCAATGGGCGCCGTGGTATGTGGCCCAATCCGACAACAAGAAGCGAGCCAGGCTCAACATCATCTCGCACCTGCTCGGCCAGGTTCCGTACCAGGACGTGCCGCGGGTCGAGGTCACGTTGCCCAAGCGCCAGGCCGTGCGCGGTTACCGGGAACCGGACTACCCCTACCGGTACGTTCCCGAGACGTATTGATCCAGTTGCCCGCCCCACGCCGACTGGTGTGGCCCCGATCACTGTCGAGCACTCGCTCAGGCGTTCTTCAGCCAATTCCCGCATACTGACGCGATGTCCAGCAGCCGCCACCGCATGCCTCCGGCGCACGCCGGCTGGCGGCGCAGCGCGCTGCGCGGGTTCACCGCGGTGGCCTCCACCCTCGCCCTGCTGGCGACCGCCCTGGGCTGGTATTCGGTGCACGGACTGCTCGGCGGGATCAATGTGTCACAGGCCCTCGGCGCCGACGCGCCGCGCTCCACTGGCGGCGAGATGAACCTGCTGCTGATCGGTCTGGATTCCCGGAAGGATCAACACGGCGACGACCTGCCGCAGGAGATCCTCGACCAGTTGCACGCCGGGGACTCCGAGGCCGGTGGCTACAACACCAACACCCTGATCCTGGTTCACGTCGGTGCCGACGACAAAGTGGTCGCGTTCTCGATCCCCCGCGACGACTACGTCCCGTTCAACGGCATCCCGGGCTACCAGAACATCAAGATCAAAGAAGCCTACGGCCTGACCAAGGCCTACACGGAGCAGCAACTGTCCGACGAGGGTGTCACCGACCGCGAGGAACTGGAGACCAAGGGCCGCGAAGCCGGCCGCAAGGCCACCCTCAAGGCGGTCCGCAATCTGACCGGAGCGCCGATCGACTATTTCGCCGAGGTCAATCTGGCCGGGTTCTACCATCTCACCGAGAATCTCGGTGGCGTGACGGTGTGCCTGAATCAGGCTGTGCGCGACGACTATTCGGGTGCCGACTTCCCGGCCGGGGTACAGACCCTCAACGCGTCGCAGGCGTTGGCCTTCGTCCGTCAGCGCCACGGCCTGCAGAACGGCGACCTGGACCGCACCCATCGCCAGCAGGCGTTCCTCATCTCGGTGATGCACCAACTGCAGGAAGCCGGAACCTTCGGCGACATCGGCAAACTGCGCAGCCTGGTCGACATGGCGCACGAGGACGTGGTGCTGTCCTCGGGCTGGGGCGAGCAGCAGTTCTCCCGGATCTCCGCACTGGCCGGCGGCGATGTCGAGTTCCGCACGCTGCCGGTGGTGCGCTACGAGAACGTCAACGGGCAGGACGTGAATATCGTTGACCCGCAACAGATCCGGGCCGAGGTGGCCGGCGCGTTCGGGATGAGTGCGCCGGCGACCAGCACAGCCGCCGAGCCCGGGTCGGACACCGTCGTCGATGTCGTCAACGCCAGCCGCACCGTCGGCCTGGCGGCCACGGTGTCGGCCGACCTCACCGGCCGCGGCTTCACCACCGGCGAGGTGCGCGACCCGAACACCGATGAGCCGCAATACACCTCGGTCGCCTACGGCGCCGGCGCCGACCGGGACGCGTCCAGCGTCGCTTCGATGCTCGGGATCGAAGCCGGCGCCTACCACGATGACACGTTGGCGCCCAACCACATTCGCGTCATCCTCGGCGACAGCTTCGACGCGTCGAACATCCAGAGCACGGCGAGCTACTACGGTTCGACCTCGATGCCGACCACGACGATCTCGGCAGACTCCCTCTCCCAGCTGGGCTACGAGACCACGATGCCGACGCCGGAGGTCGGGCATGCCGTGACGGCCGGGGCGGGTGGCGGGATAGCCTGCGTCAACTGATCGGCACGATGAACCGATGATCCGGATCGCGACCATCGGGACCAGCGTCATCACCCGGACGTTCCTGGACGCCGCCGCCGCGGTGCCCGCGGTCGCCGTCACCACGGCCTATTCCCGCAACGCCGACCAGGCCCGCCGGTTCGCCGCGGCGACCGGCATTCCCGGCGCCGCATCCGATCTGGACGCCCTGCTGAGCGCCGCCGACATCGACGCGGTGTATATCGCCTCGCCCAACGCCATCCACTTCGCGCAGGCGCTGCGCGCGGTCGAAGCCGGCAAGCACGCTCTGGTGGAAAAGCCCGCAGTGCTCACCCCGGCGGACTTCGCCACGTTGACCGAAGCGGCGGCGCAACACGGTGTGATCGTCCTGGAGGCGATGCGCAACGCCTACAACCCGGCCCTGGCGGCCGTCGCGGATCTCAGCGCGCGGCTGGGCCCGGTTCGGCGCGCATCGTTCGCGTACTGCCAGCGCTCGGCCCGCTACGACAAGGTGCTCGCCGGGGAGCGGGTGAACATCTTCGATCCGGCACTGGGTGGCGGTGCGCTCTACGACCTCGGGGTGTACTGCGTGAGCGCAATGGTGTCGATGTTCGGCGAGCCCGAGCGGGTGTCCGGGCAGGCCGTACCGATCCCCGGTGGCGCCGGCGGCTGCGGTGCGGCGCTGGCGCACTACCGCGGGCAGATCGTGGACCTGTCGTATTCGAAGATCACCGCATCCGCGCGCGGCGGCGAAATCCAGTGTGAGCGTGGCACGTTGACGTTCGACAGCGTCGCGGAACCCCGGTCGGCGCGGGTGACGATGCTGGACGGAACGGTGACCGAGCACGTCTTCGACGGGCCGGCCAACAATATGGTCCACGAGATCGTGCGGTTCGCCGAACTGATCGACGGTGCCGGTTACGGCGCCGCGGATCACGCCCGCACGCTGATGACGTTGCGCGTGGTCGAGGCGATCCGGGCCTCGCTCTGACGGACCGCGGTCAGACGACCCCGCGCAGCGCGTCGGCCCCGAACAACGGCTCGAACATCGCCGAGTAGTCCGGCCCGCGGCGCACCTGCATACCACCGTCGACGTTGATGATCTGCCCGGTGACGTAGCTCGACGCGTCCGACAGCAGGAACAGCGCGACGTCGGCGATGTCCTCGACCTCGCCGATCCGCTGCAGCGGCGTACACGCCTGGTAGTCGGCACTGACCTCGGGCGACATCAGCACGGCCTCGGTCAGCTCGGTGCGGATCAGGCCCGGCCGGATCCCGTTCACGCGGACCCCGGAGATCCCCAGTTCGTCGGCGGCGAGTTTGACCATGTGGTCGACGGCGGACTTCGCGGGACCATAGGCGCCGAACCAGCGGTGGGTGTTGCTGGCCGCGATCGACGAGATCCCGATGAACGATCCGCCGCCGCCGCGCACCATCGCCCGCGCCGAGTGCTTGAGGACGTACATCATGCCGTTGACATTGAGATCGACCACGCCGCGCCACAATTCGGAATCGATCTGGGTGATGGGGCCGACGGTGTTGCTGCCGCCGGCGCTGTTGACCACGCCGTCGAGCTTGCCCTTCCAGGCCACCACGGCGTCCACGACGCGCGCGACGTCGTCCTCGTTGGTGATGTCGGCGGCCTCGCAATTCACCTCGCCGCTGCCGCCCGCCCGGATCTCTTCGGCCGCGGCGGCCAGCCGAGCCGCGGTCCGGCCCATCAGCATGACGTTGGCGCCGGAGGCCACCAGCGCCGCAGCGACGCCCTTGCCGATCCCGCTGCCCCCACCGGTGATCAGGTACGTCCGATTGTCGAAGGACAGCTGCACAGCGACCCCTTCAGAGAGAGAACTGGAACACGTTCCAGTATGGAACCACAGCCGGACTGCGGTACGTCAGGGAACGTCCTTGCGCGACGGCTGGGTCTTCGGCGCCGTCCGCCAGTCCTGCACATCGGGCGGCTGCGCCACCGGAAAACGGTTCTCGTTCTTGGCGGCCCAGTGCGCGTGCCCGAGCTCGTGGA
This sequence comes from Acidobacteriota bacterium, assembly GCA_022708865.1. GTDB lineage: Bacteria > Actinomycetota > Actinomycetes > Mycobacteriales > Mycobacteriaceae > Mycobacterium. The sequence goes on along the minus strand of JAKIXW010000179.1, from coordinate 887 downwards.
TGTGGAACGCGTGCCGCAGTGCCTCACTGAAGCCCATCGCGTCGGAGGCGGCGTTCACCGAATCCTTGATCAGCAGGGTGGCCATTGTCGGGCGCTCGGCGATCCGCCGGGCGAACTCCAGGGTCTTGTCCTCGAGTTCGGCGACCGGGAACACCTTGGACACCATGCCCAGTCGATAGGCCTCGTCGGCGTCCAGCGAATCACCGGTCAGCAGCAGTTCCTTGGCCTTGCGTGGGCCGAACTCCCACGGATGCGCGAAGTACTCGACCCCGGGCATCCCGAGCCGGGACGCCACCACGTCGCTGAACTTGGCGTTGTCGGCGGCCACGATGAGGTCGCAGGCCCAGATCAGCATCAGCCCGGCCGAGATCGCGTTGCCCTGCACCTGCGCGATGGTGATCTTGCGCAGATCGCGCCACCGGACGGTGTTCTCGAAGTAGTAGTGCCACTCCTGCAGATAGAGCGATTCGACGCGGCCCTCCCGGGTGGCGCCGTCGATGCGGAAGCTCGGGTGCTGGTTCGGCCCGGGCGTGTAGTCCCGCAACTGGGCGTCCGAGCCGAGATCGTGTCCGGCCGAGAAGTTCTTACCCCGGCCGGCCAGGATGATGACCCGCACCTGGTCGTCGGCCTCGGCGCGCCGGAAGGCGTTGTCGAGCTCCACCAGGAGACCGCGGTTCTGGGCGTTGGCCGCGGCCGGCCGATTCAGCCAGATGCGGGCGATACGACCCTCGTCGAGGGTCTCGTACTCGATGAACTCGGCAGCGTCGGTATCGACGGACTCGTCAGGCCTGGCCATGCCTGCACATTACAACTGACCCCCGGAATGTCACGCGGTGGGGGCGACCTGGCCGACGTCCCGTAAAATCGAACAATGGCTGCAAAGAATG
>JAKIXW010000178.1 GCA_022708865.1 Acidobacteriota bacterium | reverse complement strand
CCGCCGTGCCGGCAGGCACGAACCCGGTGACCGATGCGGACGTCACCGAGCTGGTCATCCAGCCGCGCCCGTTCAGCCGATTCGCCCGGCTGCAACTGCTGGCTCCCTGAGGTCAGCGCACCTTGCGCTGGGCGGGGGCGAATGGAAGTTCGATGTACTTGCGGGCGAACAACTTCGACATCGCGGAGCTGCTCAGCGGGCGCGACAGCAGGAAGCCCTGGGCCCGGTAGCAACCGTGCCGCAGCAGGATCTCGGCCGCGGCAGCGGTCTCCACGCCCTCGGCCACCACGGCCAGGCCGAAGGCATCGGCCAGTGCGATGACGGCCCGCACGATCGCGAGGTCGCCGGCGTTGTTGCCGAGGTCCTGCACGAAGCCACGGTCGATCTTGAGGGTGTCGACGGGCAACGACTTGAGATGGGTCAGCACGCTGTAGCCGGTGCCGAAGTCGTCGATCGCGATCTGCACGCCGACTTCCTTGAGCGCGGCCAACGTGATGCGGGCGGTCTCGATGTCCTGTACCACCAGGCTCTCGGTGATCTCCAGGCAGACCGACTCGCCGGCCAGGCCGAAGTCCGCGAGCGTCTCGGCCACCACGTCGGCGAAACCCTCCGACACCAGCTGGACCGGGGAAACGTTGAGGCGCAGGGTCGCGTCGGTGCCGATGCCCCGCGAGCGCCAACCGCTGAACTCGGCGCAGGCCCTCCGCATCACCCAGCGTCCGAGTTCCCCGGCGAGGTTGATGGATTCGGCGACGCCGATGAAGGAATCCGGTAGCAGCAGCCCCCGGGTCGGATGTTGCCAGCGAACCAGCGCCTCGGTCGCGAGCACCTGGCCCGTGCGCATGTCCACCTCGGGGAGGTAGTGCAGCATCAGGGCGCCCGATTCGATGACGCCCTGCAGGTGCAGCTCGATGTCGTTGTGCAGCGCGCTCTTGAGCGCCAGGTCCTCCGAATACACGGCGACCACGTTGCCCCCGTCGTTCTTCGCGTCGAGCACGGCCTGATAGGCCTTGCGCAGCAGGTCGGATGCGGAGTCGTGACCCGGAGCGCCGATCGCGACGCCGATACTCACTGTGCGCGTCAGCATTTCGCCGTCGATGGGGACACGTTCATTGAGCGTCGCCTGGATCTTGCCGGCCAGCACCATGGCGTCCTCGGCCGTGGTCGCCTGTTCGGGGACCACGACGAACTCGTCTCCCCCCAGCCGGGCGATCAGGCAGTCCTCTCCGACCGTGTCCAGCAGACGGTTGGCGAACACCCGGATGAACCAGTCCCCGGCGTTGTGGCCCAGATAGTCGTTGACCGCCTTGAGGCGGTCGAGATCGAGATAGAGCACCGCCACCGGGCCGCGGCGCCTGGACCTGAGGCGGTCATCGAGGTGGGCCAGCAGCGCGCGGCGGTTGTAGACGCCGGTCAGGTCGTCGTGGTCGGCCAGGAACCGCAGCTGCTCCTCGGCGGCGATCCGGGCCTGCACCTGGGCGAGCAGCGACGCGATTGCCTCCACCGCGGTCAGTTCGGTCGGAAGCCACTCGCGGTCACCGGATTTGACGAATCCCAGGCTCCCGGTGGTGACGTCGCCGTTCAGCAGCGGGGCGGCGGCAAACGTGCTGACGTACCCGCCGGACTCCTCCAGCAACTGCTGGTATTCCTGGGTCGAGGGATCCGGGCGATTCACCATCGGCCGCTTGGCGTGCTCGGCGATCGCGAACACCGGGTCGTCGGCGAAGTACACCAGCCCGAGGGGATCGGGATCCGGGATGTTCTGCCGGGGTGGCCATTCCGCGATCAGCCGGGAGGCGCGGATGGTGTGGTCGTTGTACCGCAGGAATGCCACGTCCACGGAGAACGCCGCGACGAGGTCGGCGAGCACCGACTCGAGAACCTCTACCGTGTTGGTCGACGTGGCCGCCATCAGCTTGGTGGCAACGGCGGTCACAACGACGTCGAGGCTATCGGGCATCGCGGTTCAGCACCGGTCGTCGGCGGCTGCGTACGGTCGGGGGTGCGGCCCGGCTGAATCGCAGCACGATGATCATCGAATGACCCGGGTGGGTCGCGACGAGATCATTGAACTCATGGGCCAGAGTATCCACCGTATCGGCGAATTCCGGTGACAGAGCGCGACGATCGTTGCCGGATTGTGCATGTACGAACAGTGGCGAGCAGGGATGGACGGCGAGGCCGAGCCGGTTGGCGGCGATCCATACCGCCTCGAGCGCGGATCCACCGCGAGCATGGTCGCACAGGGTCGCCCCGGTGGTGGTGATGACGCCCAGCGCGGAACTGGCCAGCACCCGGTTGCGGGTGGATTCGCCGAGGGCCGCGCCGGTGTCCCAGCTGGCCAGCAGGTCCATGACGTCCGGACGCCGCAGGATGTCCAGGGCGGCCAGGTCGGCCGGGTCGAGCTCGAGGCTGCGAACGTCGATCCCGGTGTCCTGGTCCGGGTCGCCGGGCCAGCGCATCTCGTCGCGCATCTCGCGGTGCACCGCCGGCGTCAGGAATCGGATGCGGTCACACGCGTCCAGGATGCGGGCGGCCCGATCGAGATCCGCAGGCGCGGTCAGCAGGGTCAGGTCGGCGCCCTCGGATCGGGCAGCGGCCGTCAGCGCCTGGATCGTGTCGTCGTGGAGGGGTTCGGGAGTGCCGATACGCCGATTGGTCTCCCGGGCTTGCATCGGCGCGTAGAGCGCGGCCAGGGTGGGATCCTGGAGCGCGTCGTCGTTGGTGAAATGGAGGACGCCCCGGAGCGGGGTGTCCGGGGCGGCGGCGAACCACTCGACCGGACCGAGGATCCCGGCGGCTGCGGCGGCCACCCGGGCATTGAACATGGCGGCCCCCACCGCGACTGCGCTGCCGCGGTATTCGACGTCCATCGTGACGCTGCGCGTGGGGTCGAGCGACAGTGTCAGCGCGTGATCGTCGAAGTCGATCTGCCATGGCTGGGCGTTGCCACCCGACGGCGCGCGGGCGGCCGCCTCGGCCACCGTCTGCGCGGGGGTGCCGTGCCGCGCCGGGTCGGCGGCGACCTCGGTCTCGGTCGCCGGCCCTCCGGTCGGACCTGGTCCGGTGAGCCCGCCCAGGATGTCACCGACGTCGATGCGGGCCCGGCCGGAGGGAAGTGGTTCGCCCAGACCGATCCGTCGCACCGCCTCGGCGGCGGCGGCCGCACCGACGATCACATCGGAGGCCAGTTGCGGCCAGGTCGAGATGGTCCGTCCGACCTCGAGCATCGACGCGGCTCCCCGTGCCGACCCGTGCGCGGCGTCCACGAGGCGGAGCACGTGGGGGATCTTGTCGCGAGCCGGCAGCCCGGCCAGTGCTTCGATGCCGGAGTCGCCGATCAGACCGTGCAGGATCGGCCGGTCCGGTTCCAGATCGAACCTTTCGACGTCGACCATTCCGCGGTCGCTCGTTGCCATGACGACCGGAATACCCGCCGCGCGGGCCGATAATCGCACCAGGGCCTTGATGTCCAGCGCGTCGCACTCCTCGATGACCACGTCGAGCCCCGAGAGGAATTCGGCTGTCGAGTCCGCGGTCAGGCCGCCGGTCAGAACGCGGACCTCGAGGTAGGGATCCAATTCGGCGATACGCCGGGCCGCGATGACGGCCTTGTTCTCACCGAGGTCGAGAACCGTCGCGGGCACCCGATTGAGGTTGGACACTTCGAGCTCGTCGAAATCGGCCAGAACCAGGCTGCCGGCCAGGCCCTCGGCGGCCAGCGTATGGGCGATGACGTGACCCACGCTGAGTCCGACGACGCCGATCCGCAGGCGACCGAGACGGTCCTGCTCGGCGGCGGTGATCATGTTGTGGTTGCGGTCGAGCCGTAACCGGCGGAACGCCCGGGGGCCCAGGAGATGCACCACCGACCGTCGCCACGGGTAGTAGATCCAGCGGGACGACTCGCTCAGCAGGTCCTGGTCGGGTGCGGGAACCAGCCGGGCGAGGCTCTCCCGCTGGGCGGCGAGGCTGTCGACGACCTGGATACCGGCCGCGCTGCACAGCGCTTCGAAGGCGTCGCGCCCTTCGGGGGCACGAGTGTCGAGAATCTGGGGGTGATAGAGATGATCGGCGACTGGCAGGCCAGTCACGACGTGCTGCCGTAGCGGAGGGCGGCCTCATCGCGCCCGAACATATCCACCAGCGCCATACTCTCCTTTCGCATCTTGATGATCTGTTGCGGCTCAGAGTGTTTCATGAACGTGTGGCGATCCCACCACATCATCTTGGTCTGGTATCGCTCGTCGGGGTAGGGCGTCGGGGGGATGTGATTGGCCACCAGGCCGCCGGAGGACTTCCAGCGGTTCAGCACATAATCGCCCGCGGTGGCCATGCAGAACTGGATGTCCAGGAGGGCCATCGAGTGTGAACCCGAGCGGGCCAGCACCTCGGTGAGTGAGCGGTTGCGCTCCCGATCGTCGATGACCCACGCCGACTTCATCTCGAGAATGCCGAACGGCGCGCGGTCGTTGATCATCTTGCGCACCGCCGCCAGGCCGGGTCGGCCCGCCCACTCGATCACCGCGTGCGAGTCGTCGGCGTCGCGCAGCGGCCCCTTGGCCCGGGAGCCCGCAAGGATCTGCCCTTTTTCATCGACGGCGGCAAAGAAAAGAATGGTATCCGAGCCCGATCTGAGGGCGTCCATGTCGAGTGCGCATTCCACCCCATGTTTGCGGTAGCTGCGAACGGCCCCGTCCAGGTAGTCGGACCACAGCGCGGGCTCATCCACGGGCCGGGCGACCACGACGGTGCATTCGGCGTCGTCGTCCCACCAACTCGCGCTGGTGCGCGTGTCGAGGACGTGGTCGGTCGAATCGACTAGTTGAAGGTTCACGGCAATCCATTCAGTAGATCGGCACGTCCCGGATACCCACTCATACCCAGGAAATGTTTGCGCACCCGTCAGCGAGCGAGTGTTGCTGTTCAATTATCCCCTGCCATTCAGCCGATCTAGAGACGTTCGCCCTGTTCAGGGAGCGCGATAAGGGTCCGCGCTGCTAGACGGCGGCGGTGCAGCACGCCAAGTGTCGAACTCTGATCGGTGGGGGCTGTCGCAGGCGGCGGTGACACGCCTCGACGAAAATCTTCGTATATCTTACCTGTGTTTGCGGAATTACCTGGTGGATGGGGTTATGGCTAACGCGACCCGCGGGACATGTCGGTGTGGCCCCGATGTGGGGCGAACGGTCGGCGGGTCGGCGATTGCGCCGGTACCAACCGAGCTGGGCAACGTGCGGCAGATTGTGGCGGCGATTGTGCCAGCCTACGATCCCGCGAATGTGGGTGTTCCTGACAATTATTTGCTGTGATGTTGGGAGTGGGGCCATTCACAGACTTTCAGGAATTCCACAATCAGTCGACGGTGTGCAATTCTGGCGAACTCCAATTTTTGCTGCGGGGTGTGACCGCGGGCCCGCCGGCCCGCCCGGACTACAGTGCATCGTGGTTCGACCCCGCTGCCTCGTCGACGCCGGGAGCTGAAGTGCGCACCATTACCCACCATGGCCGCCGGGCCCTCGCGCTCGGCGTTGCTGTGGTCGCCGCGTGGGTGTCCGTCGCGTGCGGGAAGCCCGCAGCACCCGCCGCGCCCTATGGGGCCGCAGCGGCCGATGTCGGTGCCGCCGTTGACATCCTGGGCTGGCACGTGTCGGTGACCGGCCTGCGATTCGAGGCGGAGCATCTCCTCGTCGATGTCGATGCAACACCCGCGGACCAGCCCGGACCGCGCGCCGCGCCCGCCGATCTGCGGTTCGGTCTCTACGGTTCACTGGCCCATCCGATCGAGGCGTACGGCATGGACAGTTGCGCGCAACCGGCCGGTCCGGTCCCGACTCCGCTGGCCGTCCAGTCCGCCGACGGCGGTCCGGCCCGGATCGCCGGAACCGTCTGTCTGGGGCCGATTTCCGATCAGGCGCAGGTGCGTGGCGTCTACCTGTATTCGCCGCGGGACCGGATCCGCAACAGCACGGTCGCCTACCCGGCGGCCTTCCCGGTCGGCCTGCCGCCGACCAGTCCCGCCGATACCGGCCTGACCGTCAGCACCCAGAGTGTGGAGGCCTGGCGCGCCGACGGGACCGAGCTGACGCCGGCCGCCCTGGGCGACCCGCGAGCCTTCACCGGTAAGGGCTTCATGTTGCTGGGCCTGCGCGCCGGTGCGGTCGCCGACGAGTACCGCGACCGGTCCGTCGCCCGCGGGGGACCGATGATGCTGTTGGCCGCGCCCACCCTGCCGCCGCCGGGGCTCAGCCCGGCGTGTTCGGCCTACGGCGGCTCCGTTCTGGTCCTGCCCGACGCTTCCCTGCAGGCCGTGCAGGTCGATGCCTCGTTATGCACGCAGGGCGAGATCAACGCCGCCCTGCTGTATGCGACCGTCTCCGTTGCGGGCACCCACGCCGCGGTCTGGACCAGGACCGACCGGCCGTGACAGAGCCGGACCCCGACCGGCCGGGGCCGACGGAATGGACCGGTGGTGACGCCCTCAACGGCGTCGGGCCCTGGCGCGACGAGCACCCCGGGGTGGTGCCGGCCGATCCCCGTTTCGATCCGGGTCTGATCGCCGACGGTGACCGCCGCAACGTCGTGGACGCCTACCGGTACTGGAGCCGGGAAGCGATCGTCGCCGACATCGACGCCCGGCGGCACCCGCTGCACATCGCGATCGAGAATTTCGGCAACGATGCGAACATCGGCGGGGTGGTGCGCACCGCGAACGCGTTCGCGGTCCACACCGTGCACATCGTCGGGCGCCGGCGCTGGAATCGCCGCGGCGCCATGGTGACCGACAGGTATCAGCGGCTGCGCCATCACGACACCAGCGCCGAGCTCATGGAGTTCGCCGGGGCGGCCGGGCTCACCGTCGTCGCGGTCGACAACGTGCCCGGTTCGGTGCGGTTGGAGCAGACCGCGCTGCCGCGGGACTGCCTGCTGGTGTTCGGCCAGGAGGGCCCGGGGATCAGCACCGCGGCGCGCCAGGGTGCGGCCCTGACGGTGTCAATCGCGCAGTTCGGATCGACCCGGAGCATCAACGCCTCGGTTGCCGCCGGGATCGCCATGCACGCGTGGATCAGGCAATGGGGTGACCTCACCCGCGCCTGGTAAGGCAGGATGCCTAGGCATGGATCAGGTATGGGCCAATCGTGCGGAGTCGGCCGAGGCCGCGATCGCGGCACGGCATCTCAAGAAGCTGTGGGGGCTGCCGGGAACGCAGCTCGGGGTGGTGGCGTGGCCGGCCACATCCCACGACCGGCGCTTCAAGACGTGGCACTACTGGTGGCAGGCACACCTGCTCGACTGCCTGGTGGACGCGCAGGTCCGTGATCCGAAACCGGAACGGGTGGAGTCGATCACCCGGCAGATCCGCGGACACTGGTTGCGCAACAACGCGACCTGGACCAACAACTACTACGACGACATGGCGTGGCTCGCGCTGGCGATCGAGCGGGCCGGCCGGCTGGTCGGCGTCGAGAAGCCGTCACCCCTGCGCAAGTTGTCGGAGCAGTTCGTCAACGCCTGGGTTCCGGAGGACGGCGGCGGGATCCCCTGGCGCAAACAGGATCAGTTCTTCAACGCACCGGCCAACGGGCCGGCCGGCATCTTCCTGGCCCGCTACGGCGACCGGGTCCGTCGTGCACAGCAGATGGGCGACTGGATCGACGCGACCCTGCTCGACCCCGACACGCACCTGATTTTCGACGGCATCAAGGCCGGGTCACTGGTCC
>JAKIXW010000177.1:324-7771 GCA_022708865.1 Acidobacteriota bacterium | reverse complement strand
CCCGTTCCGATGCCGAGCGCATGCAGTCCGACGTCCATCCGACGAGCATCCCATCGACCGCACCCGGCAACGCCCGAAATCGACGTTTGGGTGGCGCCTTCTCGGTCTTCTCCTCCGAAACGTACGTTTCGGCGTGGTGGGGGCTACAGGCCGAGGGATTTGGCGATGATCATCTTCATCACCTCGGAGGTGCCGGCATAGATCCGGGCCACCCGGGCGTCGGTATAGAGCCGCGCGATGGGATATTCCATCATGTAGCCGTAGCCGCCGAACAGCTGCAGGCAGCGGTGCAGAACAGCTTCACCCGGGCCGCGTCCGCCCCGGATAGATCACCCGTGACGTGCTCGGCCACCGCCGCATCCAGCATCGCCTGCGCGGCCTCGACCTCCGTCGAACAGGCGGCCAGTTCGAACTTGGTGTTCTGGAACGACGCCACCGGTGTCCCGAAAGCCTTGCGGGTCTTGGTGTATTCGATCGCCGCGCCGATCGCCGACCGGGCCTGGGCCACCGAGCCGACGGCGACGGTCAGCCGTTCCTGGGCCAGGTTGTGACCCAGATAGGAGAACGCCTCGCCCTCCTCGCCGAGGCGGTTGGCGATGGGGACCCGCACGTCGGTGAACGACAGCTCGGCCGTGTCCTGCACCTTGCAGCCCATCTTCTCGAGCTCACGGCCACGCTCGAATCCGGCCATGCCGTCCTCGACCACCAAGAGCGTCAGCCCTTTTCGGCGGTTATCCGGATCCGTCGACGTGCGTGCCACGACGATCACCAGGTCGGCCTGCATGCCGCCGGTGATGAACGTCTTGGCGCCGTTGAGGATGTACTCGTCACCCTCGAGCCGGGCCGTGGTGCGCACCCCGGCCAGATCCGAGCCGGTACCGGGTTCGGTCATGGCCACGGCCGTCAGCAGGGTGCCGGCCGCCAGCCCGGGGAACCAGCGCTGACGCTGCTCGTCGTTGGCGTAGTGCAGGAAGTACGGCAGGATCACCTCGAGCTGGGTGCGCACCGTCGACAACGTCACCAGTGCGCGGGCCGCCTCCTCCTGCAGGACGACGTTGTAGCGGTAGTCGTGCTGACCACCGCCGCCGTACTCCTCGGGCAGCGTGATGCCCATGATCCCGGTCTCGCCGAGCTTGGCGAACGCCTCGCGCGGCATCCGGCCGGCCTTTTCCCACTGCGGGTAGGCGGGCACGACCTCTTTCTCGATGAAATCCCGGGCCAGTTCGCGGAATGCCTCGTGGTCCTCGGTGAACAGGGTGCGGCGCATGGTGATACCTCTCAGACCAGCTCGACGATGGTGGCGTTGGCGGTCCCGCCGCCCTCGCACATGGTCTGCAGTCCGTAGCGGATCCCGTTGTCGCGCATGTGATGGATCAGCCGGGTCATCAGGACCGCGCCGGAGGCACCCAGCGGGTGACCGAGTGCGATCGCGCCTCCGAGCGGATTCAGCCGGGCGGCGTCGGCACCGGTCTCGGCCAGCCACGCCATCGGCACCGGCGCGAACGCCTCGTTGACCTCGAACGCACCGATATCACCGATGCCCAGACCGGCCCGGCGCAGCACCTTCTCCGTCGCCGGAATGGGCCCGGTCAGCATCAGCACCGGATCCGCGCCCGTGACAGCACCGGCGGTGTAGCGCACCAAAGGCGTCATTCCGAGTTCACGCGCCTTCTCGGCCGTCATCACCAGCAGAGCGGCGGCCCCATCGGAGATCTGGGAAGCGTTGCCCGCGTGGATCATTCCGTCATCCCGGAACGACGGCTTCAACCCGGCGAGCTTCTCGGCCGTGGTGCCGCGACGGATGCCCTCGTCGGCCACGACCGATCCCCCGCTGGTGGCAACGGGAACGATCTGATCCCGGAAGGCCCCGGCGTCCTGCGCGGCGGCGGCCAGCTCGTGCGAGCGGGCGGCGTATTCGTCGACCTGGGTGCGGTCGAAACCCCACTTCTCACAGATCATTTCGGCCCCGGTGCCCTGGTTGAACTCGAACCCGTCATAGCGGGCCAGCGCTTTCGGGCCGTACGGCATCCCGGTTGCCCGGGCCGCCCCCAGCGGGACCCGGCTCATCACCTCGACACCACCGGCCACTACGACGTCCTGCTGACCGGACATCACCGCGTGCACCGCGAAGTCCAGGGCCTGCTGACTCGAGCCGCACGCCCGGTTGACCGTGGTACCGGGAACGTGTTCGGGCCAGCCGGCGGCCAGCACCGAATACCGGCCGATGTTCGAGGACTGGTCGCCCACCTGCGAAACACAGCCCCACACCACGTCGTCGACGATGGCGGGGTTCAGGCCGGTGCGCGTCGCCAGTTCGTCGAGCACGACGGCGGACAGATCCGCGGCGTGCTGTTCGGCCAGTCCGCCGTTGCGCTTGCCGATCGGGGTGCGCACCGCACCGACGATCACTGTCTCCCGCATCCATTACTCCGATCGTTGATAGGACGACCCGATGGCGCCCTGACTCCGCAGGACCGCGATGTCATCGTGGCTCAGGCCGAGTTCGGTGAGCACCTTGTCGGTATGTTCGCCGAGGCCGGGCACCGCACCCATGGGCTGTTCGAATCCGGCGATCACCGGCGGCGGCCGCAGTGCCGAGATCTCACCCCGGGGGGTCTGCACCGGGCGCCAGCGGTCACGGGCCTGCAGGTGCGGGTGCGCGATCACCTCGCTGGGGAGGTTGTACCGGGAGTTACCGATGCCCGCGGCATCGGCGATCTTCTGGATATCGACCAGATCGTGTTGGGCACACCAGCTTTCGATGGCCGCGTTGAGCTCGTCGCGATGTTCGCAGCGGTCGGGGTTGGTGGCGTAGCGCGCGTCGTCGGCCAGGTCCGGACGATCGATGATCTCGCGGGCCACCCGCTGCCACTCCCGATCGTTGGTGGTGCCGAGCACCACCGTCTGGCCGTCCCGGGTGCCGAACGCACCGTACGGCGCCACCGCCGGCGAACTCATGCCCAGCGGCTCCTGGTCGATCCCGGAGTGCTGGGTGTAGGTGAGCTGGTAGCCCATGATGTCGGTCATGGTGTCGAACAGGCTGACCGCGACATCGGGCATGGGTCCCTGCATGACACCCCGGGCCCGGCCGAGCAGCAGCGCCATGATCGACAGTGCGGAATACAACCCGGTCGAGATATCGGCAACGGGCGGACCGGGTTTGGCGGGCATGCCGGGGTAACCGGTGGCCGCGCAGGTGCCGGACTCGGCCTGGACCAGTAGGTCGTAGGCGCGCTTGTGCGACAGCGGACCCCCGGGGCCGTACCCGTCGATCTCGAGCCCGATCACATTGGGGTGGCGCCGGCGCAGATCCTCGGGCCCCAGGCCCATCCGCGCCGTCGCGCCCGGAGCGAGGTTGGACACCAACGCATCTGCACCGTCGAGCAGGCGATGCAGGATGTCCATGCCGGCCTCGGACTTCAGGTCCAGGGTGACCGACTCCTTGCCGCGGTTGGCCCAGACGAAGTGCGCGGCCAGACCGCCCGGGCCGTTCACGACGTCGTCGTAGTCGCGAGCGAAGTCCCCGCCCTTGGGGTTCTCGATCTTGATCACGCGTGCGCCGAAGTCGGCCAGCACCCGCGTACACATGGGTGCGGAGACCGCCTGCTCCATGGCCACGATGGTGACGCCCGCCAGTGGCGCCGAACCGGATTGCGTCATCAGTAGCTGCGGGGCATACCCAGGACATGCTCGCCGAGGAAGTTCAGGATCATCTCCTGACTGACCGGGGCGATCTTCATCAGCCGGGACTCACGGAAGTAGCGCGACACGTGGTACTCCTCGGAATAGCCCATCCCGCCGTGCAGCTGCAGCGCCCGGTCGGCCGCGCCGAAGCCGGCGTCGGCGCACAGGTACTTGGCCGTGTTGGCCTCGCGCCCACAGGGTTTGCCGTTGTCGTAGAGCCAGGTGGCCTTGCGCAGCACCAGTTCGGCGGCATCGAGGCGGGCCAGCGAGTCGGCGAGCGGGAACTGCAATCCCTGGTTCATGCCGATCGGCCGGTTGAACACGACACGCTCGTTGCCGTACTTCACCGCCTTCTCCAACGCGACCCGTCCGATGCCGAGCGCCTCGGCGGCGATCAGCATCCGTTCGGGGTTCAGCCCGTCGAGGATGTACTTGAAACCGTGGCCCTCCTCGCCGACGCGGTGTTCGACGGGAACGATCAGATCGTCGATGAACACCTCGTTGGAGCTGACGGCATTCCGGCCCATCTTCTTGATCGGCCGGATGTCGACGTGGTCGCGGTCCAGGTCCGTCAGGAACAGCGTCATGCCGTCGGTCTTCTTGGCGCCGCGCCGCTCCAGGTCCTCGGGGGATTCGGTCCGGGTGAGCAGCAGGATCTTCTCGGACTCCAGCGCCTTGGAGATCCACACCTTGCGGCCGTTGACCCGGTAGCTGTCACCCTCCCGCTTGGCGAAGGTGGTGATGCGCGAAGTGTCCAGTCCCGCACCCGGTTCGGTGACGCCGAAGCACACGTGCAGGTCGCCATTGACGATCCGGGGCAGAGTGGCGGACTTGAGTTCCTCAGAGCCGTGTTTGACCACCGGCTGCATCCCGAAGATGGACAGGTGGATCGCGCTGGCGCCGTTCATCGCCGCGCCCGAGCGGGACACCTCCTCGAGCAGCAGGGTGGCCTCGGTGATGCCCAGACCGTGGCCGCCGTACTCCTCCGGGATGGTCATGCCCAGCCAGCCGCCCGTGGCGATGGCGTCGTAGAACTCCTGGGGGAACTCGTGGTTCTGGTCCTGTTCCATCCAGTAGTGGTCGTCGAACCGGCCGCACAGCTCGGCCACCGACTTGCGGATCAGTTCCTGATCCTCGGAGAGTTCGAAACTCATTCCACCAGACATGTTTTCCGTCTTCCTATCTTTTACTGCACCCGTCGCCGGGCACCGCGGCGCGCCGGCGCACTACTTCTGCGTCGGCGTCCGCCTGCGTGGTGGCGCCTACCGGGCGCCGGATATCTCCGTCGCGCTGGCAGCGAAATCGGCGAACGTGGTGCCAACCTTGTCCTTGTGGCTCAACGCCTGGATGGACACGTCGTGGCCCTCCACGGTCTTGCGCAGCGCCCCCACGGTGCACTGATCCCTGGGGATGTGCTTGAACGGCTCGAAGTGGTAGAGCTTCATCGCGTTCTCGTGGGTGATCTTGTTGATCTCGTCGTCGGGGACGTCGTAGGTCTCGAACACCGCGTGGAGTTCTTCGGGCGCACCGGGCCACATGGAATCCGAATGGGGATAATCCATTTCCCAACAGATGTTGTCGACGCCGATCATCTCCCGGTTCTTCACCCCGACGGGATCGGAGATGAAGCAGGTCATGAAGTGCTCACGGAAGACCTCGCTGGGCAGCTTGCCGCCGAAGTCCTGATGGGTCCACGTCGAGTGCATCTCGTAGGTCCGGTCGACACGGTCGAGGAAGTAGGGGATCCACCCGGTGCCGCCCTCGCTCAGGGCGATCTTCAGGGTCGGGTACTGCTTGATGGGCGCCGACCAGAGGAGGTCCGCGGCGGCCTGCACGATGTTCATCGGCTGCAGCGTGATCATCACATCCATCGGGGCGTCCGGCGCCGTGATGGCCAGCTTGCCCGACGATCCGATGTGCACGTTCATCACGGTTTCGGTGTCCACCAACGCATCCCACATCGGCTTCCAGTAGTTCACGTCGTGGAACGACGGGTATCCCAGGGTCGACGGGTTCTCGGTGAAGGTCAGCGAGTGCACGCCCTTCTCCGACACCCGGCGAATCTCCTGGGCGCACAGCTCGGGATCCCAGATCGCCGGCAGCGCCATCGGGATGAAACGGCCGGGCTGGCTCGCGCACCACTCGTCGATGTGCCAGTCGTTGTAGGCCTGCACCAGCGCCATCGAGAATTCGCTGTCGTCGGTGGCGAACAGCCGGGCGGCGAAGCCCGGGAACGACGGGAAGTTCATGGTGGCCAGCACGCCGCCGGCGCTCATGTCCTTGACGCGTTCGGCGGCGTCGTAGCAGCCCTTGCGGATCTCGTCGAGACCCTGTGGCTCGAGTCCGTACTCCTCCTTGGGCCGGCCGGCGACCGCGTTGAGCGCGACGTTGGGGATGACGGTGTCGCGGAACTGCCAGGTGTCCGAGCCGTCGGGATTGTGCACGAGCCGCGGCGCCTCGTTCTTGTACTTCTCCGGGAGGTGGTTCTTGAACATGTCCGGCGGCTCGATGATGTGGTCATCGACGCTGATCAGGATCATGTCGTCCTTGTTCATGCCTGTATCCCTTCCGTCCTGGAGCTGCCACCGTGGAGTCCTCGTACAGCAGACCGTACGCGGCCGGAGGCGGTTTGCCACGTAGTCCCCACAACGTTCTCGCAATAGCGAAACTAGCTTCTCTCAGTGTGAGAATCAATATCCGCCGACGCTTTCACCGCAGTTGGGCGCGGGTTTTCGCAGGCCGCGCCCGTTCGGCCGCGGCGTCCACCGAACTTTTCCGGACCGGCGACGTTGACCAATCGGCAAGTTTCTGGAAATCTGTTATCCGGATATGAGAATATGATTCTCACCATCGAGAGGGCCGGGGCGTCACAGCGACTACGGGTCCCCGCGAAGGCCCCCACGAACCACAGCTCTGGCAGTACAGCTCGAACACCACTAGAGAACGGAACGACACATGGCGCACTTCCCGAAGCCCCAAGCGGGCAGTTGGACCGAGAACTGGCCCGAACTCGGCACCGCACCCGTGGACTACACCGACTCGATCGATCCCGAACAGTGGAAACTCGAGCAGCAGGCCATCTTCCGCAAGACCTGGCTGCACGTCGGACGCGTCGAACGGCTGCCCAAGGCCGGCAGCTACTTCACCCGCGAGATGCCGTCCGTGGGCCCGGGCACGTCGATCATCGTCAACAAGGACAAAGAGGGCGTCGTGCGCGCCTTCTACAACCTGTGCCGGCACCGCGGCAACAAGCTGGTGTGGAACGACTACCCGGGCGAAGAGGTCTCCGGCAGCTGCCGTCAGTTCACGTGCAAGTACCACGCCTGGCGGTACGCACAGAATGGCGATCTGACGTTCATCCAGCAGGAGGACGAGTTCTTCGACGTCGACAAGGCCGACTACCCGCTCAAGCCGGTGCGCTGCGAGGTCTGGGAGGGCTTCATCTTCGTCAATTTCGACGACGACGCCGAGTCGCTCGAGGATTCCATGGGCGAATTCGGCAAGGGGCTGAAGGGCTACCCGTTCCATGAGATGACCGAGGTCTACAGCTACCGCGCCACGGTCAACTCGAACTGGAAGCTGTTCATCGACGCGTTCGTCGAGTTCTACCACGCCCCGATCCTGCACATGAAGCAGGCGACCAAGGAGGAGGCCGAGAAGCTCGCCAAGGTCGGCTTCGAGGCGCTGCACTACGACATCAAGGACCAGCACTCGATGATCTCGTCCTGGGGCGGCATGAGCCCGCCCAAGGACCTGAACATGG
>JAKIXW010000177.1:0-314 GCA_022708865.1 Acidobacteriota bacterium | reverse complement strand
GAGCGGATCCTGCACAGCGGCCTGTTCGGTCCGTGGGACCGACCCGACATCGAGGGCATCCTGCCCGACGAGCTGCCACCGGCCGTCAACCCGGCCCGCCAGAAGACCTGGGGCCAGGACTCTTTCGAGTTCTTCCCGAACTGGACCCTGCTGCTGTGGGTCCCGGGCTGGTACCTGACCTACAACTACTGGCCCACCGGCGTGGACTCGCATATCTTCGAGGCGAACCTGTACTTCGTGCCGCCGAAGAACACCCGTCAACGGCTCTCCCAGGAGCTGGCGGCGGTGACCTTCAAGGAGTACGCGCTGCAGGA
>JAKIXW010000176.1:7468-7871 GCA_022708865.1 Acidobacteriota bacterium | reverse complement strand
AGGCGCCGAGGGGCACACCCGTGGTGTGTTTGGTCATTGCCGACCAGCGTAAAACAGCCTCTGTTACGCGCCAGTTCTTCATAACTGTCACAATGACTGCTGTGGCTGACATTGTTGAGACCAAGACGGGGCGCTACGTCGATCCAGGCTGGCCCACCACCGACCCCGACGACCACGCGGTGAGCGAGCTCGTCGCCGATCGCGTGGGAGCGTTGTCACCGTTCGGGGAGACCTCCTTCCCCCTGCCGGCCGACGAACTGCCCTATCTGCACCCGGTCACCGTCGTCAACAAGTAACCCCGTGGTCAGGGTGCCAGGCTCCCAGCCGCTGTCGCATCTCGACGAGCAGGGCGCCGCGCACATGGTGGACGTGTCGGAGAAGGCGGTCACCAAACGAACGGCGG
>JAKIXW010000176.1:0-7458 GCA_022708865.1 Acidobacteriota bacterium | reverse complement strand
CGCCGCGGGCACACTGCACACCACCGCCGAGGTGATCACGCTGATATCCGCCGGCGGCCTGCCCAAGGGGGATGCCCTGGCAACCGCGCGGGTGGCCGCGATCCTGGCCGCCAAACGCACCAGCGACCTGATTCCGTTGTGCCACCATCTCGCGCTCACCGGCGTCGACATCCAGTTCGAGATCGGTACCGCCGACATCGCAATCACCGCGACGGTGCGGACCACCGACCGAACGGGCGTCGAGATGGAGGCACTGACGGCCGTCAGCGTGGCGGCACTGACGCTCTACGACATGATCAAGGCAGTCGACCGCGCGGCACGCATTGACGACATCCGCGTCGTGAGCAAGGTGGGCGGACGTACCGGAGAATGGACCAGATGACCCGCACTGGCCGAATCATCATCGCCTCCACTCGCGCTGCCGCCGGCATCTATGACGACCGAAGTGGTCCGATGATCGCCGAATGGTTTGTGGATCAAGGGTTTTCGGATCCCGAGGTGGTTGTGGTCCCCGACGGTGATCCGGTGGGCCGGGCGCTGCGCATCGCGGTTGCCGACGGCGTCGACGTGGTGATCACCTCAGGCGGAACGGGGATCTCGCCCACCGACGAGACGCCGGCCCAGACCGGGCCGCTGCTGGACATCGAGCTGCCCGGACTGGCCGAGGCGATCCGCCGCAGCGGCCTGCCCAAGGTGCCGACGGCGATTCTGTCCCGCGGGCTGGCCGGGGTGTCGGGTCAGACGTTGATCGTGAACCTGCCCGGCTCGCCGGGCGGTGTGCGTGACGGCCTGGACGTGCTCTCCGGTGTCGTGCACCACGCACTGGATCAGTTGGGCGGCGGGGATCACCCGCGATGACCGTGGTCCTGCGCAGCGCGCTGAGTGAGGAACCGATCTCGCTGATCGAGCACGAGCAGCTGGTCGCTCATCGGACCGCCGGTGCGGTGGTCGGGTTCGCCGGTGTGGTGCGCGATCACGACGGGGGCCGTCAGGTCGTCCGCCTGGAGTATTCCGCGCATCCCAGTGCCGAGCAGACCCTGGCCGAGGTGCTCGCCGTGGTCGGCGGCCAAGCGGTCGGGGTGCGGGCCATCGCCGCCAGCCACCGGGTGGGCACCTTGCTGATCGGCGACGCCGCGCTGGTTGCCGCGGTTTCCGCGGACCACCGCGGTGCGGCGTTCGAGACCTGCGCCCGACTGGTGGATGCGGTCAAGGAGCGGCTACCGGTGTGGAAGCACCAGTTCTTCATCGACGGCACCGACGAATGGGTCAACTCGGCCTGAAATTCAATCAGCGCCCACTGCGACGAACATCGAGTTCGCGTCGCGGTAGGCGCTGACTGGATCAGGGATGAGGCGTCAGGCGGGCGGCAGCGGCACCAGCGGCGCGTCGCCGGGGGCGGGTGCAACCGGAACCAGCGGAGTGTTCGGCGCGGGCGGTCCGACCGGCGCGGGCGCCTGCGCGGTCAGCGGCCGCTGGGCGATGGCCAGCAGCAGGGCGTCCTTGCCGCTGATCTCCTGGGTCTGAACGGCCTGCCACAGTTCCTGCGCGTAGCTGCGGTACGGGCTGTCCTGCGGACCGGTCTGCTCGCCGGTGGTGCCCGGCGGGAGGTTCTCCGGGCTCGCCAGATGCGGGACGCCGTCGGTCGGTTCGGCCAGCGGCAGCACGCCGGGGACCGCCGGGTTGGCGGCGTCGGACGCCGGTGCGGCCAGCGGCGCGAGCGGGTCGGGAGCGGCCACCGGCGCGGGTGCGGGTGCGGCCGAATCCGGACCGGGCAGCGGAGCAGGAACCGGGGTGCCCGGATCGACCGGTGCGGGCGCCAGCGGGGCCCACAGCGCGGTGCTGACGATGACGGGTTCCTCACCGGGCAGGGGAGCGTCGACCGGCAGCGGCGCGTCCGCCGGCGGCGGAGCGTCGGCGGGTACGGGCGCGGGGGCGTCGGCCACCGGAGCCGGCAGGTCGGCCGGGGCGGGCGCGGGGGCTTCGGGAGCCGGGGCCGCGTCCAGCGGTGCGGGCGCTTCCGGCAGCACTGGTGCGTCCGGCAGAACCGGTGCAGGCGCGTCGGGGACCGGGGCGGCGTCCAGCGGTGCGGGCGCTTCCGGGGCGGGAGCGATTTCGACCGGCGCGGGAGCCTCCGGCAGCACGGCGTCGACCGGTGCCACCTCGGGGGCGGGAGCCGGGGCTTCCGGGACCGACAGGTCGGCCGGAGCCGGGGCCGGGGCTTCGGGAGCCGGGATGTCCATGGCGACCGGGGTGACCACGGGGGCGTCCTGCGCCGGGGTCACGTTGGTGGCGGGTGCGGTGGTCACGTTGCGGGGAGTGGCACCGGAGAGCCCGGTGCCACACACCGGCCAGGCACCGCGGCCCTGGGAGGCCAGCACGCGCTCGGCGACGGCGATCTGCTCATCCTTGGAGGCCAGGTTGGCCGCGGAGGCGTACTGGCTGCCGCCATGGGCTGACCAGGTGCCCGGCGAGAACTGCAGACCGCCCTGGTAGCCGTTGCCGGTGTTGATCGCCCAGTTGCCGCCGGACTCGCAGCGGGCGACGGTGTCCCACTCTGTGTCGGTTGCCGCGGCCGCGTGGCCTGCCAGGGCCATGCCGCCGCCACCTAGGACCGCGCCGGTGACGGCGATCTTGGCGGCCTGCTTGGCCGGGGCTGATGTCGTGGGTTTGCGATGCCGTCCACTCATAGGTCAGCGAATCCTCTCTGCACACGCCTACGAGGTCAGCTGTCGGGTTCGGGCTGGAGAGGTTGCCCGGCCGGTAGCTCCCGAGGGAACTGCTCGGCTTCACCCCAAGAAGGAACGGCTTCGTTCCTTCGGGTCGATCTCGGCGGACCGGGTTGGGTCCCCCGCCTCCATCCGCGATGGTTCGGTGGTGCCCCTGCCGTTACGGATGGAGTTCGGCGCGTAAGGAGGGGAGGCCTGCCGCTGACTGACTCGCAGCCGGCTTGTCACCGACGGTATCGGCTCCCCGGGGGTCCGTCATCTTTTGACAAACCGGGCGATTCTCGCTACGGCAAAACTTAAAGGGCTTCTAAAACGCCATTTGGGCGCTGCGTTTCGCCTGCTCACGGAGGCCCGATACTGCGGCGAAGCCAGCCCGTTATCCAAATGTTATGTGAGGTAAATCACATTATCCGCCGGCGAATGGCGGAAGGATGTCGATGGTCTGCCCGGACTCCAGCTCAACGTGCAGATCGCGGACTGCGAAGCCGTTCTGGAGGTAGGAACACTTCTGCAACACCCGCCCCAACTGTCCATTGCGTCTCATCAGAACGTCGGTCAGGTCGGCCAGGGTGGCGCCCGCCGGGAGCGCCATGTCCTCCTCGTCGAGGCCCGCCGCATCGCGCGCCGCGGCGAAGTACCGCACGGTCACCGTCACCTCAGCCGCCGATCGCACTCATCGGCCGGGTGGGCTGGACGAAGGCGGGATCGTTGATGCCGTGCCCGGCCGCCTTGGTCCACATCGCAGCCCGCCAGGCCGCTTCGAGCTCGTCGTCGTGGCCGCCCCCGCGCAGTAACCCGCGCAGGTCGGTCTCCGTCGAGGCGAACAGGCAGTTGCGCACCTGACCGTCGGCCGTCAGCCGGGTGCGGTCACACGCCCCGCAGAACGGCTGCGACACCGAGGCGATGATGCCGACCGTCGCTGGTCCGCCGTCGATCAGCCACAGCTGGGCCGGCGCCGACCCACGCGGGCGTGGATCGGGGGTCAGCGTGAAGTGGCGTCCGAGTACGGCCAGGATCTCGTCAGCCATCAGCGCCGTGCCGCGGTCCCAGCGACGCTCGGCGTCCAGCGGCATCTGTTCGATCACCCGGAGGTGATATCCGCCGTCGCGGCTGAACCGGACCAGCGGCACCACGTCGTCGCACCCGGTGACCGGGTCCAGCACGGCGTTGAGTTTCACCGGGTTCAGCCCGGCCGCGGTGGCGGCGCGGAGACCGGCCAGCACGTCGTCGAGCCGGTCACGGCGGGTGATGGCCGCGAAGTGCACGGGATCGACGCTGTCGAGCGAAACGTTGACGCGGTCCAGGCCGGCGGCGGCCAGCCCCGCCGCACGATGCCGCAGACCGATTCCGTTGGTGGTCAACGAGATCTCGGGCCGGGGCCGCAGTGCCGCAGTGGCCGACACGATGTCCTCGAGGTCCCGCACCAACAACGGTTCGCCGCCGGTGAAGCGCACCGCGGTGATCCCCAGTCGGGTCACGGCGATGCGCAGCAACCGGGCAAGTTCGTCCGCCGCCAGCAGCTGATCGCCGGGCAGCCAGTCCAGACCGTCGGCGGGCATGCAATACGTGCAGCGCAGGTTGCACCGGTCGGTCAGGGACACCCGCAGGTCGGTGGCGATCCGGCCGAAGGTGTCCACCAGGGGCCCCGTCCGCGGCGCGGGGACGGCGGGTCGGGCGGGCGACGGCAGGCCCAGTGCGGTGACCGTCATCCCGGCACGCCGATCCGGTCGTCGCGAGCCTGGCGGACGGGGACGATCTCCTTGCCCAGGGGCATGAGCGACACCGGGATCAGCTTCAGGTCGGCCAGCGCCAACGGGATCCCGACGATGGTCACGGCCATCGCCACCGCGCTGACCAGATGGCCCAGCGCCAACCACAGGCCGCCGAAGACCAACCAGATGATATTCAGGATCAGGCGCATCTCTCCTCCAGCGGTACGGCAAGCGTACCGAGCAAACTGGCGTGCTGGCGGCCGGGCCGTCCGAGTAGGATCTGTGCTCGATGCGTCCTGCGGTGGCGGGGCGCTCAACTTTGTTGCCCGACCGGGGCAACCCGTGAGACAAGCAGGTGAGACCAGTGCCTACCGGCCGAGTGAAGTGGTACGACGCCGAGAAGGGCTTCGGCTTCCTGTCCCAGGAAGAGGGAGAGGACGTCTACGTCCGTTCGTCGTCGTTGCCCGACGGTGTCACCGAACTCAAGGCTGGCCAGAAGGTCGAGTTCGGCCTGGCCTCGGGCCGGCGCGGCCCGCAGGCGTTGAGCCTCAAGCTGATCGACCCGCCGCCGAGTCTGACCCGGACCCGCCGCGAGGCCGCCGGCCCGGCGGAGCACAAACACACGCCCGACGAACTGCACGGCATGGTCGAGGACATGATCACCTTGCTTGAGGGCACCGTGCAGCCGGAACTGCGCAAGGGGCGCTACCCCGACCGCAAGGTGGCGCGCCGCGTCTCCGAGGTGGTCAAAGCCGTCGCCCACGAACTCGACGCCTAGGCCAGCGGGGCACGCTGGGGTCATGGCCCCCACCTACTACGCGCGCGACCTCGTGCAGACCCCCGGCTTCGGCGACACCGTGGACTTCGCGCAGATCAAACGGCACTACTACGTCGTGCACGCCGACATCAACCCCACCCGGATCGTGCCCGCCGGGCCCGATCTGACCAACTGGCTCACACCACACTGCCGGGAAGCGTTGGGCAGCAGTCTGTTCGGTGACGGCACCCCGCTCGGGCCGCCGCGTGCGGGGGAGCGGGTGCCGGTCGGGCACGGCGCCTAGGCTGCACGGCATGGCTCTGATAGGCGCGCACGTCGACTCCGAAGATCCGCTGGATGCCGCCGCCGCGGCCGGCGCCGAGGTGATCCAGTTCTTCCTCGGTGACCCGCAGAGCTGGAAGAAGCCCGTCGAGCACCAGTTCGCCGACGATCTGCGCGGGACGGACCTGGCGATCTACATCCACGCCCCATACTTGATCAACGTCGCCTCCTCCAACAACAAGATCCGCATCCCGAGTCGCAAGATCATGCAGCAGCACGCCGAGGCCGCGGCGGCCATCGGCGCCCGCGGCCTGGTGGTGCACGGCGGTCACGTCACGGCCAAGGAGGATCCTGCGGTCGGAGTGCAGAACTGGCGCAAGGTATTCGAGCGTGCGGAGGACGCCGGCGGATTTCCGCTGCCGATCCTCATCGAGAACACCGCCGGCGGCGAGAACGCGATGGCGCGCAAGTTCGACCGGTTGGCGATGCTGTGGGACGCCGTCGGCGAATACGGTCCGGGGTTCGTCCTCGACACCTGCCATGCGTGGGCCGGCGGTGAAGAACTGCACGACGTCGTCGACCGGGTCATGGCGATCACCGGACGCATCGATCTGGTGCATGCCAACAACTCTCGTGATGCGTTCGACTCCGGTGCCGACCGGCACGCGAACTTCGACGCGGGCACCTTCGACTCCGAACTGATTGCGGCGGTGTGCCGCGATGCGGGGTGTGACGTGATCATCGAGACCCCGTCGGACGGCCACCTGACCGATCTGGCATTCCTGCGGAAGCGACTGCGCAAGAACTGAATTCGTCAGTTCCAGGCGGTCCGGACTGACCATTCGGCGTGCGGCAGGTCGTGCAGTTCGCCCTTCTCGTCGACGCCGAGGGTCATCAGCTGGACGACGAACCCGCGCAGCCGGCCGCGTTGCGCGTCGACCGTCGGGATGGTGACCGCCAGCCGGGAATGGGGCCGGAACACCGCGGTGGTGGTGTCGGCCGGATCTTCGTAGACCAGCATCAGTCGCCACGGCGCGGAGCCGATGGCCGACGGTACCGACAGCTGTATCGGGTGACGCTCGTCGACCACGAGGTCGCCCTGGGTGCCCGGGTTCTGGCAGTCCGCGAGGTTGAGCACGTTGCAGTAGAAGTACGGCCCGACCCTGGTGGTCGTGCCGTGCGAGAACGCGCTGATTTCGGGGAGATCCGAGCCACCGTGCCGGGCCCACGCCCAGGCGCCGACGCCGGCGGCCACGGCGGCCAACAGGACCAGCACGGCGGCCAGCGCCGTAAAGGTGCGCTTCGTCACGGTCGCGGTACCACCGTCGTGGCGTTGTGTCGCGGGTCGACCTCCTGGCCCACCATGACCGGCCGGTTGCCGCCGAGACCCGGGATCAACGACGCGCCGCGGAAACTGAGGACGGTCTGGGCCAGACCCGGGATCAGCAGGGCGGTCACCGCGGTGAAGCCGATGTACAACACCGGATAGACCAGCACCCCCAGTGCGCCACCGAGCACCCACGCCAGCTGCAGTGCGGACTCCGAGCGCCCGAACGCCGACGCGCGGGACTCCTCGGGCAGGTCGTCCTGCAGCGACGCATCCAACGACGCCTTCGCGATGGCGCTCGCACCGGCGGAGCCAGCGCCGCCACCGTCACCGCAATGGTGCAGCGGACCACCAGCACCGACGGCCGACCCAGTTTCAGACGTGCCGCAGTGAAGTTTCCGGCGAAGTTGCCGATCGCCGCGGCGGCGCCGATGAGGCCCAGCATCTGAAGCTGTTGCCATCCACCGGCGTCATGGGTCTTGGCCACGAACGCCGGGTACAGGAACAGGAAACCGACCATCGCCTTGATGGTGCAGTTTCCCCACAGGGAGGTAATGATGTTGCGGCCCAAGGGTTGTCTGACGGCTTCGGGGGGGCGCTGGCGGTGGATCGGCCGGGTGGCGGCGTCGTGATAGCTCAGCGTCGCCGGGACCT
>JAKIXW010000175.1:2215-7932 GCA_022708865.1 Acidobacteriota bacterium | reverse complement strand
ACGCCGCCCGCACCCCCGCTGCCGTTGAAGCCGGTGCCGCCCTTGCCGCCATTGCCGCCGATCGTGGGCACCCCGAGCGGATTGACGATCACGGTGCCGGTCTCGAAGGTGATGGTGCCGGCGCTGCCGCCTTTACCGCCGTCGCCACCGGTGCCGTAAATGGCGTTGCCGCCCTTACCGCCGTTGCCGGCGACACCGGTCGTGCGGTCGGCGGCCCCACCGTTTCCACCGTTTCCGCCGCGGCCGAAGAAGCCGGCCGCCCCACCGGCGGCGCCGTCCTGGCCGATCCCACCGTCGGCGCCGGCGGCGCCGTTGCCGATCAGGATGCCGCCGGACCCGCCCTTCTGGCCGGGGACCTTGCCCGGTGCGCCGTTGCCGATGAGGATCCCGCCGTCGGCGCCCGGCCGGACCGCATCGCCGATGAGCCAGCCGCCCCGTCCGATGATGTTGAACGGATCGGCCAGGATCTGGGCGGGTGCGCCCAGCAACCGGGCCAGCAGCGGATCGAAGGGGCTCTCGATCCGCACCGGATCGTCGATCCTGGCGAGCGCGTCGCCGGACACCTGCGCGTTGGCCTGCAGGGCGCACATGACGTCGATTGCCGTGCACGAGTCGGAACGGCCCGGCATCGGCACCGAATGATCGACCAGAACGACGTCGGCGGACAGAGTTCTCAGCACTGGTGATCCGGGCGGAGCGGATACCCACGCGGCCCCGGAGAGGACCAGTGCACCGGCAGTCACGGTGGACGCAAGCAGTTGCGAATGCAGTGTGTATTTACCCATCACCGATGCCTCCCTTGAAACCGGTGCCGACCCGGGTTCAGCCATACCACAGCGGCGGGGTTGGTGACAGGGAATCACCAGTTATTCTTCAGCTCCTGTCCAGGGTGTTGCCGGGACGGGCCTTCGACACGATCGGGCGCGGCGCGGTGAAGGCCGGGTTTGTCGGAGTCGCATGCCATTCTGAGATTCGTGAACCACCCTTGGGGCCGACCGGCTACCGATCCCGGCAATGGTTGGGCCGTCATCGATGTCGAGACATCGGGATTCCACCCCAATCAGGCGCGGGTGATCAGCGTCGCGGCCCTGGCGCTCGATGTCGACGGCCGGGTCGAGCACTCGGTGGTCAGCCTGCTCAACCCCGGGGTCGACCCGGGCCCCACGCACATCCACGGTCTCACCGTCGAGATGCTGGAGGATCAGCCGACCTTCGGCGACATCGCCCACGATCTGGCCGAGTTGGTGCGCGGCCGCACATTGGTCGCGCACAACGCCGGCTTCGACTACGGCTTCCTGGCCGCCGAGGCCGATCAGGCGCGCGTCGAGCTGCCCATCGACACCGTCATGTGCACCGTCGAACTGGCCCGCCGTCTGGATCTGGGCCTGGACAATTTGCGCCTCGAAACCCTGGCGCGGCACTGGGGTGTCACCCAGACCCGTGCGCACGACGCCTTCGACGATGCGCTGGTGCTCTCGCGGGTGCTGGCTCCGGCGCTGGACCGGGCCCGGGATCGGCAGGTGTGGCTGCCGGTCCGGCCGGTCACCCGCCGCCGCTGGCCCAACGGCCGCATCACGCACGACGAACTCAAGCCCCTGAAGGCGCTGGCGGCGCGGATGCCGTGCCCCTACCAGAATCCGGGGCGCTACGTCGGTGGCCGGCCGATGGTGCAGGGCATGCGGGTGGCGCTGTCCAGCGAGGTGCGGCGCACACACGAGGAACTCGTCGAGCGCATCCTGCACGCCGGGCTCGCCTACAGCGAGGGCGTCGACCCGGAGACCTCGATGGTCATCTGCAATGAATCGAATCCGTTGCAGGGCAAGGGTTTCACCGCGGTCGAATACGGCGTTCCGGTGGTCTCGGACGGCGAGTTCATGGCCAACGTCACCCACGTGATCGGTGGCACCGGCGTCGAGAAGTTCGCCGACACCACCGCCGACGGCGATCAGTTCGCCTTGTTCTGAGCGTGTTACGGCGGCCATCCGGCCCGGCGTTGGCCAGGCCGGATGGGTCCGAAATCAGCTGAGCGCCTTGGCTTTCAGTGCGTCGAACTCCGGCTGATTGATGGTGCCGTTGTCGAGCAGGGCCTTGGCATCGGCGATCTGCTGGGCCGGCGAATGCCCGGCGACCTGCTTGATGTAGTTGTCCTGGTCCACCTTCGCCTCGGCCACCGCACGCTGGGCCCGCAGCGTCATGCCCCGGCCACGTGCGATGACGTAGATCAGGGCGGTCAGCCACGGAATGAAGATCAGACCGATCACCCAGAGCGCCTTGGTGAAGCCCCGCGTCTCGTGGTCACGCCACAGCAGGTCGACGAGGATCTGGAACAGCACCAGCAGATACGCGATCCACGCGAAGATGATCAGGAAGTGCCAGAGAAAATCCCACGTTGAGCCCCAGTTCACCTCGAACTCCTTGTCAGGGATGGTCGGGCCACGGCTTGACCCATCGGGTCCACCCCCAGTGCAGACTACCGTGCGCGAGCGACCCCGTAGCGGGGGCGAATGGTCACCGGGTCCGGGTCGACGATCCCGGGGAATGGGCCAGCCGGGCAGCCCGATTCACCGCGGAGACGACCGCCCGCAGCGAGGCCGTGGTGATCGAGGTGGCAATGCCGACGCCCCACACCGTCCGGCCGCCGATCGACGCCTCGACGTAGGCCGCGGCCTGTGCCTCCTCGCCGGCGGACATCGCGTGCTCGGAGTAGTCCAGGACGTTGACGTCGAAACCGATGGCGCCCAACGCATCACAGAACGCGGCCAGCGGACCGTTGCCGGCGCCGACGATCTCGCGCTCGGTCCCGTCGACCTTGACCACCGCGGTGATGGTGTCGGTGCCGCCGTCGGTCTCGGCGGCGTCCACCTTCTGGCGGATCCGCTCCAGCGGGGTGATCGGGGCCAGGTACTCGTCGTAGAAGGCGTCCCACATCTCCTTGGGCGATACCTCGCCGCCCTCTCCCTCGGTGATCGCCTGAATGGCCTGGGAGAACTCGATCTGCAGCCGCCGCGGCAGGGCCAGGCCGTGATCGGCCTTCATGATGTAGGCCACGCCGCCCTTGCCGGACTGCGAGTTCACCCGGATGACGGCCTCGTAGGTCCGGCCCACGTCGCGCGGGTCGATCGGCAGATAGGGCACCTGCCACAGGATGTCGTCGACGTCCGCGTCGGCGTCGTCGGCATCGATCTTCATCTGGTCCAGGCCCTTGTTGATGGCGTCCTGGTGGCTGCCGGAGAACGCGGTGTAGACCAGGTCGCCGCCGTACGGGTGCCGTTCGTGCACCGGCAGCTGGTTGCAGTACTCGACGGTGCGGCGGATCTCGTCGATGTTGGAGAAGTCGATCTGCGGATCGACCCCGCGGGAGAACATGTTCATGCCCAGCGTCACCAGGCACACGTTGCCGGTGCGCTCACCATTGCCGAACAGGCAGCCCTCGATCCGGTCGGCACCGGCCTGATAGCCCAATTCGGCTGCGGCAACGGCAGTTCCGCGGTCGTTGTGCGGGTGCAGGCTCAAGATGATGGAGTCTCGGCGGGCCAGGTTGCGGCTCATCCATTCGATCGAGTCGGCGTAGACGTTGGGGGTGGCCATCTCGACGGTGGCGGGCAGGTTGACGATCAGCGGCCACTCGGGGGTCGGCTGGATCACGTCGGCGACGGCGTCGCACACCTCGACCGCGTACTCCAGTTCGGTGCCGGTGTAGGACTCCGGGGAGTATTCGTAGCGCCAGTTGGTGCCCGGGTAGTTCTTGGCCGTCTCGATGCACAGGGTGGCGCCGTCGGTGGCGATCTTCTTCACGGCGTCGCGGTCGGCTCGGAACACGACGCGGCGCTGCAGGATCGACGTCGAGTTGTAGAAGTGCACTATGACGTTCGGCGCGCCCTGGCAGGCTTCGAAGGTGCGGGTGATCAGCTCAGGTCGGCACTGCGTCAGCACCTGGATGGTGACGTCGGCCGGGATCGCGCCCTGCTCGACGATCTCGCGGACGAAGTCGAAGTCGGTCTGCGACGCCGACGGGAAACCGACCTCGATCTCCTTGTAGCCCATCCGGACCAGCAGGTCGAACATCCGGCGCTTGCGGGCCGGGCTCATCGGGTCGATCAGTGCCTGGTTACCGTCGCGCAGGTCCACCGCGCACCAACCCGGGGCGCGGTCGATGACCGTGTCGGGCCAGGTGCGGTCGGCCACCGTGACGGCCTCGACCTCGTCGGCGAAGGGGCGGTAGCGGTTCACCGGCATCGCGGAGCCGCGCTGGGTGTTCCAGGCGGGCTGGCCGGGGTTGGGTGCGCCGGCGGGCGTGGAGATGGTGCGAACCGAGCTGAAGGCGTCGGGGGAATCTACGGAAGATCGGGTGAAGCTGGTCATCGGTGGCTCCGGGGGTCTCGAATGAATTTCAGACCGGCATCGCGAAAGACCCGCGACGGGAAGCCAGTCCGGATCAGACCCCGCCGCGGCGCCCGAGGAGGAGCACACGCTGCACGTGGGTCACTCTACTCCTGGCTCGGTGCCCCGCCAAAACCCGCCTCCACCTGCGCGCGGCTCCACCGGGCCGAAACCTGTCGGTCGCGAGCGGACCGCACACTCTCGGATGCCGGCGCCAACAGTTGCCGGTAAACCTTCAAGAACCTCGAGGCGTCGAATTGCCGGTTGAGCGCCCAGAGCGGGCAGAGTGTGAACCGGCAGCAGTCGATCTCGCTGGGACCGGCAGAATCGATCGAACTGCTCTCGGACGGTAGGAGTTGGTGGTCCCTGTGATCAAACGCTGGCGATTCACGATCGCGGCCGTCGTCATCGCGGTGGTCGCCACCCTGGTGTATCAGTTCTGGTACAAGCGTGTTCCCGCGGAATGCAAGCCGGTGCAGGAGTTGCTGAGCTTCAACTTGGCACAGTCGAAGGTGATCGACGAGAAGACCAAGGGCGACAACGCGTCGCTCCCTTCTCCCGAGGAACTGGCCGCGTACACCGCCTGGGCCGACGGGCTGGCCGACCGGGCCGGGAAGGTGACGGCGCCCAATCTGGCCCAGCCGGCGGTCGAGTTGGCCACCCTGGCAAACAAGTTCGTCGGCAAGCTGAAGGTGATCAGCTCCACCCCGCACGCTCCCGGCGCCCCGCCGCCACCGGAGTACTACGAGCTGACGATCATCAACGACCAGATCAACGACGACATCGCACAGTTGAAGAAAGCCTGCCAACGCTGATCCGGGGCGTACCCCAGCTAACCGAACCTCGGCTGAGAAAAACGAAGTGCCGAACTCCCTTATCCTTATGTGCGAACAATCCCACGCTGGAAAGGGCGAACAGTGGCGCTCGTCGTGCAGAAATACGGCGGATCCTCGGTGTCGGACGCCGAGCGCATCCGGCGCGTCGCCGAGCGCATCGTGGAGACCAAGAAGGCCGGTAACGACGTCGTCGTCGTCGTCTCGGCCCCGCCGGCGCGCGAACTCGACATGCTGCTGACCGCGGGCGAGCGCATCTCGAACGCCCTGGTCGCCATGGCCATCGAATCGCTCGGCGCGCAGGCCCGGTCCTTTACCGGTTCGCAGGCCGGCGTGATCACCACCGGCACCCACGGCAACGCCAAGATCATCGACGTGACGCCCGGGCGGCTGCGCTCGGCGCTCGATGAGGGCCAGGTGGTTCTGGTGGCCGGGTTCCAGGGCGTCAGCCAGGACACCAGGGACGTCACCACGCTGGGCCGCGGCGGCTCGGACACCACGGCC
>JAKIXW010000175.1:0-2115 GCA_022708865.1 Acidobacteriota bacterium | reverse complement strand
GCCCGCCGGCTGGACACCGTCTCGTTCGAGGAGATGCTCGAGATGGCGGCCGCCGGTGCGAAGGTCCTGATGTTGCGCTGCGTCGAGTACGCGCGCCGCTACGACCTGCCCATCCACGTACGTTCGTCGTACTCCGACAAGCCCGGCACCATCGTCAAAGGATCGATCGAGGACATCCCCATGGAAGACGCCATTCTGACCGGAGTCGCTCACGACCGCAGCGAGGCCAAGGTCACCGTCACCGGTGTGCCCGACGTACCCGGCTACGCCGCCAAGGTTTTTCGTGCACTCGCCGACGCCGATGTGAACATCGACATGGTGCTGCAGAACATCTCGAAGGTCGAGGACGGCAAGACCGACATCACTTTCACCTGCGCGCGTGACAACGGCCCGTCGGCGGTCGAGAAGCTGACGTCGCTGCAGGACGAGATCGGGTTCACCCGGGTGCTCTACGACGATCACATCGGCAAGGTGTCGCTGATCGGTGCCGGCATGCGTTCGCACCCCGGCGTCACCGCGACGTTCTGTGAAGCGCTGGCCGACGCCGGCATCAACATCGACCTCATCTCCACGTCGGAGATCCGGATCTCGGTGCTGATCAAGGACACGGAATTGGACAAGGCCGTCGCCGCGTTGCACGAGGCATTCGCGCTCGGCGGAGACGAACAGGCCGTCGTCTATGGCGGAACGGGACGCTGATGGTTTCCATAGGTGTGGTCGGTGCAACCGGCCAGGTCGGCCAGGTCATGCGAACCTTGTTGGAGCAGCGCGACTTTCCGGCCACCGAGGTCCGGTTCTTCGCGTCGGCCCGGTCGGCGGGCAAGAAGCTGAGCTTCCGTGGTCAGGAGATCGAGGTCGAGGATTCCGAGACCGCCGATCCTTCGGGCCTGGACATCGCGTTGTTCTCGGCGGGCGCCACGATGTCGAGGGTGCAGGCGCCGCGGTTCGCCGCCGCCGGCGCGGTGGTTGTGGACAACTCGTCGGCGTGGCGCAAGGACCCCGACGTCCCGCTGGTGGTCAGCGAGGTCAACTTCGAGCGTGATGCGGGCCGCCGTCCGAAGGGCATCATCGCGAATCCGAACTGCACCACCATGGCCGCCATGCCGGTGCTGCGACCGCTGCACGACGAGGCCGGACTGACCCGGATGATCGTGTCGAGCTACCAGGCCGTCTCGGGCAGCGGGCTGGCCGGGGTCGAGGAACTCGCGAGTCAGGCCCGCGCCGTCATCGACGGTGTCGAGCAGTTGGTGCACGACGGCGGTGCCCTGGACTACCCGGCGCCGCTGAAATACGTTGCGCCCATTGCCTTCAACGTCATCCCGCTGGCGGGTGCACTGGTCGACGACGGGTCCGGCGAGACCGACGAGGACCAGAAACTGCGCAACGAGAGCCGCAAGATCCTGGGCATCCCGGATCTGGCCGTGTCGGGAACCTGCGTGCGGGTGCCGGTGTTCACCGGGCACTCGTTGTCCATCAACGCCGAGTTCGCCCGGCCGATCTCGGTGGCCCGCGCCCAGGAAATCCTGGCGGCGGCCCCCGGCGTGAAGTTGGTCGATGTGCCGACCCCGCTGGCGGCCGCGGGGGTGGACGACTCCCTGGTGGGCCGGATCCGGCAGGATCCGGGCGTGCCCGACGGCCGGGGCCTGGCCCTGTTCATCTCGGGCGACAACCTGCGCAAGGGTGCGGCGCTGAACACGATCCAGATCGCGGAGTTGCTGGCAGCCCAGCTGTAGTGGCCTTTCATAGCGAGCTCATAGCCGCATACCAGCTGACACTTCGATGTCGGCGAGGATCATTGAAGGTATGACCGAAACATCTGAGCACACCGCCGACACCCCCGTTTCCGTGGAACGGCAGCCGAACCGGCTCTACCAGGTAGCTGCCTGGGTCGGGATCGTCGCAGGAACCCTCTTCGTCGTCGCCGTCATCTTCTTCTCCGGGTTCTTCCTCGGCCGGCATTCGTGCGGCGGTCACTTCGGGGGCCATGGCGGCCCCGGCATGATGATGGACCGGCCCTGGGGGCCCGGCCCGATGCGCGGCGGACCCGGTGGCCCGGGCGACCGCGACGACCGCGGTCCCGGCATGATGCCCGGCATGATGCGGCCCGGTGGCCCC
>JAKIXW010000174.1 GCA_022708865.1 Acidobacteriota bacterium | reverse complement strand
GGGCGTAACTGCGGTAGGCGCTGGCCATCACCAGGACCGCATCGTCACGGGTCCGGCCCTCGCAGACGGTGTTGAGCATGCCGATGATGTCGCCGATCACCCGCATCCGAACCGTCCGGCGCAGGTCGTCGAGGCTCTGCACGTGGTTGTACAGTGACGGGCCCTTGGTGCCCAGATGCGCGGCCAGCGCATTGATGGTCAGTGCGTCCCAGCCCTCTCGGTCCAGGAAGTTCAGCGCGGCGTTGACGATGATGTCGCGGCTGAGCTTGGCCGTCCGCGGCGAACGGCCGCGCGGCCGCGCCTCCGCCTCCGGCTCAGGCATCACAAGCCCCTTTCGGACCCTTTCTGACCCCCGACCGTATGCCCGAGGTTCAACTCCCCGACCATTAGATCAGCGAAGTGACCCGGGCAACTGCGCACCCCGCGCGGGCAGGAAAAGTTAGGCTAGCGTCGAACCCGACGAGGACCTGGAGGTCATGTGCTTCGGACTGCGGTTGCGGCCCTGGTGATCACCGCCGTGGCGGTGCTGCCCGGCACCCCGGTGGCGGCGGCCAAGAACGGCGATACCCACATCACCTCGGTCGGGCTGACCCAGACGGTCGACTGCAACGACGCGACGCTGGTCGTCAACGGGTCCGCCAATGTCATCACCGCGGTGGGCAACTGCTGGGCGGTCACCATCCAGGGTTCGGGGAACACGGTCATCGCCGACAACGTGATCAACGACATCACCGTGTACGGCTTCGGTCAGACCGCGCTCTACAAGAACGGCGAGCCGCTGATCGTCGACCGTGGCCGCGAGCTCGGCATGACCAACGTCATCAACCGCATCCCGGCGTGATGCGCCGCGCCGGCCTGATCGTGGCGGTCGGCATGGTGGTCACCACGATCGGTTGCGGCTCCGGCCGACCGGCGCCCGGTTCGGCGGTCGAGGTCGCCAACACCATCAACTACGGCTCGTACGGGACCACCGCCCAGATCGATTGCGCCGGCGGTAAGGCGCTCAATGTGGGCGGTTCCAACAACACACTGACCGTGCACGGCCGATGCACGTCGGTCAACGTCGGCGGCGCCGACAACAAGATCACCCTGGACGCCGTCGAGCAGGACCTGTCCGTGGTCGGGCTCAACAACACCGTCATCTACAAGGCCGGCGACCCCACGGTCAGCAATCTGGGCAACGGCAACGACATCAAGAAGGGCTGAAGCCCGTCAGGCCTTGGCCCCGTGCCGGCCGGCACCGTCGGCGAATCGCTGGGCGCCCGCCACCGACTCGGCCGCCACCCGCTCGATGCTGGTGAACTCGGCCGCCATCGCCGACTCCTCGGACATACCCCACTGGTGCAGCGCCGAGAGCCGGTCGGCGCGCAAGCATTGCTGCGGCAGCTCGGCCAGTTCGGCCGCCAGTTCTTCGGCCCGCTCACGGACCGTGCCGGTCGGCACCACCCGGTTGGCCAGTCCGATGTCGAGGGCCTCGGCGGCACCGACGGCCCGACCGGTGAGGATCAGGTCCATCGCGCGGCTCTGCCCGATGAGGCGAGGCAGCCGCACCGTGCCGCCGTCGATCAACGGCACTCCCCAACGCCGGCAGAACACCCCGAACACGGCGCCCTCCTCGGCCACGCGCAGATCGCACCACAGGGCCAACTCCAGGCCACCGGCCACCGCGTGGCCACTGACGGCGGCGATCACCGGTTTCGACAGCGTCATCCGCGTCGGCCCCATCGGGCCGGGGCCATCGGGCCGGGTCTGGTTCATCTCGGGCGTTCCGAACGCCTTGAGATCGGCTCCGGCGCAGAACGTCCCGCCGTCACCCCACAGCACCGCGACCGCCGCGGTGTCGTCGGCGTCGAACTCGGTGAACGCGTCGAACAGCTCGGCGGCGGCCGGACCGTTGACGGCGTTGCGGGCCTGCGGCCGGTTCATCACCACGGTGACCACCGCACCGCTGCGCTCGACCCGCACTCCGCCGTTCACGGTGTCGAGTGTGCCATCACTGTTGGGTGACCGCGGGCGGCTTCCAGGTGCCATCGATGATCGACGGCGGCGTGGTATTCGGCCAGTACAGCCGTAGCATCAGCACGAAGTCGTCCTTGGGTGCGGGCAGCCAGTTGGATTCCTTGTCGGGCCCGGGGTTCTCGGCCTGCAGGTACAGGTCGACCGAGCCGTCCGGGTTCTCCTTCAACTGATTGCGCTGGCTCAGCGTGTTCCGGTTGAGCGGGTTGTCCACGAAGAAGTAGTCCGCGTCGTACATGGTCAGCGACCAGAAGCCCTGAACCGGCGGCAGCTCACCCTTGTTGAAGTGCACGACGTACTTGTTCGCCCCGCTGTACTTCTGACCCTGCGCAGGCCCTTCCGAGGTGGGGTATACCGCGTCCTCGGGCAGGTTGGCGCCCAGCCCGATCCAGGTGACGTAGGCCCGCTGAACGAAGTTGGTGCCGTACTTGCCGGTCTTGGTGGTGAACAGCCAACCGTTGATGAACTGGTTGTCCCCGGCGGCGATGCCGTCGGCCGCCCAGGCCGGGATCTTGGCCTGCGCCGCCTTGGGCGCGTCGGCGATCGCTTTGGCCGTCTGCAGGTCGGGGTTGCCGGGATCGAAGTCCTGGCCCGGCACGACGCCCAGTTTCGCCAGGTCCGCGACGACGGGTGCGTCCTCGGCGGCCGGCGGGTTGGTCTTCAGCAGCTTGGCCAACTCGGTGAAGAACGTGGCGCCATCGAGCGCGTTGACCTGTTCGCGCACCGCCGTTTTCGTGTCGAATGCCG
Organism: Acidobacteriota bacterium; assembly: GCA_022708865.1. GTDB lineage: Bacteria > Actinomycetota > Actinomycetes > Mycobacteriales > Mycobacteriaceae > Mycobacterium. The sequence continues at coordinate 5,225 of JAKIXW010000174.1, read as the reverse complement.
GATCGACGGTGCCCGGCGGCGGTGTGTACGGCTTGCCGTAACTCGACAGCGGCACCGCGGTGATCTTGTCCTGCAGCGCGTGCACGGCGGCGTAGTCCTCGGGGGTGCCGGTGCAGTAGATCCGGCCGAGCAGCCAGACCAGCGCCGTCGGCGACTTGTACTCCGTCACGCCTTCGGGCAGCGTGCCCGTCCAACCGGGTCCGGTGATCGCGAACGTCTGTGCCTTGGTGCCCGTGGTGCGCTTGCCCGGGGAGGCGAACACATTGGTCCAGCCGTCGAGCATGGGCAACAGGAAGTACCGGTCGCCCATGTCGGGCACGCTGACGACGTAGGGCTCCTTGGACACGTCGAACCAGGCCTGGGTGTACAGCGTGTCGGCGTTCGGTGCGGTCACGGCCCGGAACTGCGCATTGGGGTATTCGCGCATCCGCACGAACTGGCCCATGGGGGCCTGGGTGCCCTGCGGCTCGACCGTGTTGGTGAGGGCCCGGCGGGTGTATTCCATGGTCACCAGCGGATAGCCGTACACGTAGGCGTCGACGGCGGCGGTGGCCATGTTGGCCCCGGCGGAGGCGGAGGTGCCCGGCGCGGACGACGCGGACGGGCCGGGCTTGTCGGAGCCGCAAGCGGCCAGGGCGCTACTCAGTAACAGCACCAGCACGGCCAGGACGGTTCGGGCTCTCGGTGTCATCGTGCTCCTCGTGTCGAAACGCAACCGGCCAGACATCGTCGCGCGCCCGATGCGGCCACGTCTTGACACCGTAGGACAAAGCCTTGATTTTGGAGGACATGCCGCTGATCCGGGCCACCGCCTTGTCGCATTTCCCCGAATTGGTCCGCGAACTCGGCGCCAACCCCGAAGACCTGCTCCAGGCACACGGCATCCGGGCCGAGGACGTCGGTCGCACGGACGTGTTCGTGGGCCTGCGCGGCGGGATCGGAGCCATCGAAGCCGCCGCGACGGTCACCGGCACACCGGATTTCGGCCGCCGGTTGGCGATGAGACAGGGCATCGAGATCCTCGGACCGCTGGGCGTGGCGGCCCGGACCGCCGAGAACCTGGGCGCCGCGCTGCAGATCTTCGACCTGTTCATGGGCGCCTACAGCCCCGGCCTGTCGGTACGCCTGCACCCACACACGGACCCTGCGCTGGTGTTCTTCGAACACCGCGTCGAACTGGAGCCGGCACCGGCGCAGGCGCAGACCGTGGAACTGTCGCTGGGGATCATCCTGCGTGTTCTGCAATTCCTGCTGGGCCCGGACTACCGGCCGATGTCCGCACACATTCCGCATCCACCGGTGGGATCGGAAGCGGGATACCGGCCCTACTTCGGCTGCCCGGTCCGCTTCGGCGAGCCGTCGGCGGGCCTCAGCATCAGGGCGGCCGACCTGGACCGCCCGCTGCGCCGGGATCACCTGATGCATCAGACCGCGATGGAGTATCTGGACAGCATCGTCGAACAGCGCCCGCAGACCACCGCCCGCACGGTCTCCGACATCGCCCGACACCTGCTACCCACCGGCACCGCCACCATCGAGAGCATCGCCACACAGCTGGGAATGCATCCAAAGGCGTTGCAGCGCAGACTTTCCGGAGAGCAGACGACCTTCGCGGAGATCGTCGACCGGGTACGCCGCGAAACCGCAGAGCACAGCCTGGGCAATCCCGACATCACCCTGGCACACCTGACCCGGCAACTGGGCTACGCCGAGCAGAGCGTGCTCACCCGCGCCTGCCAGCGATGGTTCGGCACCACCCCGACGAGCTACCGCGCGGCACTGTTGGTCTCCAGCGGCTGATCGCGACGTTGGACGAGGATGTCGGCGAACCGCAGGTACTCGGCGCGCAGTCGCCAGCCGGGCCAGTCGCGCGGTGTCAGCTCCGCGGGCAGCACGGGATCCGTCCGCAGGTGCCGGACCATCGCGGCCGCGATCCCGAATTCGGTCGCTGGATCCTGCGCCCGCGACATGGCGGCGATCAGATCGGTGGCGGCGGCCGACCAGCCGGTCAGATCCCAGAGCTGGGCGGCCAGATCCACCGGCGCCTCGTCGACGCTCCGCAGCAGCCGAATGTGCCGACCGATCCGGGGATCCGGTTCGGCCCGCAGGTTGTCCGGCCGCAGCCAGACCCCTTCGCGAAGCTCGCCGAACCTGCTGTCCTGCAGCAGCTTCCGCAGTTCGGAGCGCGTCCTGGCATCCTCGCCCACACTGGTGACCACCGCCGTCAGCCAGGAGCCATCCCAGTCCCGCAGTGCCGGCCGCAACGCGTCGTCCTGCCGCCGCTGACGCTCGAGCAACCGCTGCGAGAGCCGGTAGCCGTCGTCGGAGCGGATCAGGTCACCGGCGGCCACCATGCGGGTGAGCGCGACCCTCAGGGTCGACTCTTTGATCTCGAAATCGGCAGTCAGCCTGATCAATTCGGCCGCGGTGGCCCAGGCCGGATGAGCGCCGAGCAGAACGGAAAGCACCACTGATCGGGCCGTCATCCGGACCGGGACGCTCACGCCTCAGACCCCCGAGGTGCGGCGCCCGGCGTCGCCGAACGGCTCGTCGCGGTGGCGCACCGCGTCCCGGAAGCCGTGCTGCGGATAGCCGATCTTGGCGTCGGCGGCGACGACGATCTGATCGGCGTGCAGCGCGATGTCGGTGCCGCCGGCCACGCAGTAGCCGTGGATCTTGACGACCGTCGGTTTGTCGGCGCGCATCAGGCTGGCGAACCCGTGCACGAACCTGCTCATCATCTGGTAGTCGATCATGGGGTCCCACGGCTGATCGGGAAGATGGTTGCGGGCCTGGGTCTTTCCGTCGAGCACCGTTCCCCGATAGCCACCCGTATCACCCGGGGACGACGTCCCATCGGCATAGGCCGACAGGTCGAATCCGGCGCAGAACCCCGCACCACGTCCGGATACCAGGATGACGTGCACGGCGGGATCGAGGTCGGCCCGTTCCACCAGCGCCGACAGTTCCAGCGGAGTGTCGGCGATGATCGCGTTGCCCTTGTCCGCCGATTGAACGTGATTCGCGCTATCCGCCCGGTGACCTCGTACGTCATGGTCCTCAGGTTGTCGAGGTCGACCGGCCTGATCGCGTGCGTCATCGGGGCGAGACCAGGGCCCGGTCGAGAATGGGCGCGACGTCCAATCCGGTCGGCAGCGTGCCGTAGGCGCCGCCCCAGCGGCCGTCGAAGCGGGTAGCCAGGAAGGCTTCGGCCACGGCCGGATCACCATGCTGGATCAGCAGGCCGCCCTGCAACGCGAGGCTGATGTCCTCGGCAACCTTACGCGCCCGGTATTCCAGCGTCTCGATGTCACCGAGGGCCACCTTCAGCGCATCCAGCCGCAGCGCCAGACGCGGATCCTGCCCGGCCGCGGCGGCCAGTTCGTCGAACAACACGTCCACACATTCGGGCCGGGTTGCGATGGCGCGCAACGTATCCAGTGCGCTGACGTTGCCGGAACCCTCCCAGATGCCCATCAACGGGGCCTCCCGGAACAGCCGCGGCATCCCCGACTCCTCGGCGTATCCGTTGCCGCCGAAGCACTCCATGGCCTCGGCCGCGTGCGCGGTGGCCCGCTTGCACACCCAGTACTTGCCGGCGGCCAGGCCGATCCGGCGCAGCAGCGCCTCGCGGTCATCACCGCGCACCGCCCGGTCGGTGGCACCGGCCATCCGCATGGCGAGCATGGTGGCCGCCTCGGCCTCGACGGCCATGTCGGCCAGGACGTTGCGCATCAGCTGCTGGTCGATCAGCTTGGCGCCGAACGCTTTTCGATACTGAGTGTGATGCACGGCGCGGGACAGACCGTTGCGCATGCTGGTGGCACTTCCCAGCAGGCAGTCCAGTCGCGTGAGGTTGACCATCTCGATGATGGTCGGCACGCCGCGGCCCTCCTCCCCCACCAACCAGGCCACCGCACCGTCGTACTCGACTTCACTGGAGGCGTTGCCGTGGTTGCCGAGCTTGTCCTTGAGCCGCTGGATGAACATCCGATTGCGGGTGCCATCGGGCAGCACCCGCGGCAGCAGGAAGCAGCTCAAACCCCCCGGAGCCTGCGCGAGCACCAGGAAGATGTCGCTCATCGCTGCCGAGGTGAACCACTTGTGCCCGGTCAGCGAATAGCTACCGTCACCGTTGGGTACCGCCTGCGTGGTGCCGGCTCGGACATCGGAGCCGCCCTGCTTCTCGGTCATCGACATTCCCGCCGTGATGCCCGCCTTGGTGGCCGGCACTGCCAGTTCGGGGTCGTAGATCCGGCTGATCAGCAGCGGCTCGTAGATCTTGTCGAGCTCGGGATTGAACCGCAGCGCCGGCACGACGGCGTACGTCATCGAGATCGGGCACAGGTGGCCCGGTTCGACCGTCCATACCGAGTTCTTGGCGGCCCGCACCACGTGTGCGCCGGGCCGGTCGTCGGCCCACGGCGCAGCATGCAGACCGTGGCCCACCGCGACCGTCATGAGTTGGTGGTAGGCCGGGTCGTACTCGATCTCGTCGACCCGGTGGCCGTACCGGTCGTGCGTGTGCAGGATCGGCACGTTGCGATCGGCCAGTTCGCCCCAGCGCTGGGCCTGTGCGGTGCCCGAGAGCGCACCGAGTTCGGTGACCTCGGGCAGGCCCCACTCGCCGCCCTCGCGGACGAGCGCCTCGACCAGGACCGGCGAGTCGGCCGGGTTGTAACCGAGGAATGGGGGGGCCTGATTGGTGACGATATGGGTATCCGGCATGCCGTCCAGTGTTACATCTGATGGATGGTTGTTCAAGAAGTGTAATAGGGCAGACCGGCGCCCGGCGAATGCGAACCTGGACGCATGCAACCCGACTCCGCGACGTCCGCCGCCGACTGCACCATCGACCACGAACCGGTACCGGACACGCAGCGTGCGGCGGGCTCACCCAGCACCGGATCGGCCGCCCTCGGGGAATTCCGCGGATGCGAGGTCGGAGTCTGGGAAATGACGCCGGGAACCATGACCGACACCGAGGCCGACGAACTATTCGTCGTCCTCTCCGGCGCCGCCACCGTCGAATTCGCCGACGGGCGAACACCGTTGACGCTGCGCCCGGGCGATGTGGTGCGATTGGCCGCCGGCACCGAGACCATCTGGACCGTCACCGACACCCTGCGCAAGGTTTATCTCAGCTGACGACGGAGTCCGAGGTCCGGCGTTCCGATGACCCAAGGCACTGGCCGGCAACACCCGGAGCGCGCAGTGTCGAGCCA
>JAKIXW010000173.1:4840-8036 GCA_022708865.1 Acidobacteriota bacterium | reverse complement strand
CGTCTGGGTCAGGGAGTTGATGGCCTTCGGCCGGTTGAGCGTCAGCCGCCCCACGCCGTTGTCGATGTGGGTCAGGACCTCGGGTTCATCCGTCACAGGGTTGCCGTCCTCTTGCAAGGGTTCCGAACGCGAAAGTTGGATATGCAAGTAATTATCGCCATGGCGATCGCGCACGCGCGGACGGGTCCGGGAAAAATCACAGAACGGGAACTGGCGGACTCAACTGTTCGTTGGACAAGTGTTCCGTGCAAGACTTTCAGGGACCTCACAGGGAAAGGACTTAGACGGTGCGGGAATCCTCCAACCCCGTATTCCGCTCGCTGCCCAAACAGCAGGGCGGGTACGCCACGTTCGGGTCGGGTGTCGCGGGTGCGGCAACGGCGCAGGTACACCAGGGCTACGAGCCCTACATCGACCAGCAGCAGCGGGGTGTCTCTCGGCCGCTGACCATCGACGACGTCGTCACCAAGACCGGCATCACCCTGGGTGTGCTGTCGGTGGTCGCCGTCATCTCCTACTTCATGGTGTCCTCGAACCTCGCCCTGGCGATGCCGCTGGCGCTCGTCGGCGGCCTGGGTGGCATGGTGCTGGTGCTGATCGCTACCTTCGGCCGCAAGCAGGACAACCCGGCCATCGTGCTCAGCTACGCCGCGCTCGAGGGTCTGTTCCTGGGCGCGATCTCGTTCCTGCTGGCCAACTTCACCGTTGGCGGGCAGCAGGGTGCCAATGCCGGCAGCCTGATCGCGCAGGCCATCCTCGGCACCATCGGTGTGTTCGCCGGCATGCTGGTCGTCTACAAGACCGGTGCCATCCGGGTCACCCCGAAGTTCACCCGCATGCTCGTCGCGGGCATGGTCGGTGTGCTGGTCCTGATGATCGGCAACCTGGTGATCGGCATGTTCACCGGCAGTGTCGGCATGCTGCGCGACGGCGGCCCGATCGCCATCATCTTCTCGCTGGTGTGCATCGGCCTGGCGGCGTTCAGCTTCCTGATCGACTTCGACGCCGCCGATCAGATGATCCGCGCCGGGGCGCCGGAGAAGGCCGCCTGGGGCATCGCCCTCGGCCTGACCGTCACCCTGGTGTGGCTGTACCTGGAGATCCTGCGGCTGCTCAGTTACTTCCAGAACGACTAGCTGCCTGCTGGCGTTGAGCCGGTACTGAGGGTCAGAAATCCGCAGATTTCTCGCCCTCAGTACCGGCTCAACGTGCTTGTGGATGGCTGACTGCACTGCGCGCCCGCCATCGGCAGGGTGCAGCGAATGGCAGATGTGTTCATCGGCAGCGAGGCTGTCACTGCTGGCCGCGTCACCAAGTACGACCTGCGGGCGCGCTACCGGCGCATCCTGCCTGACGTCTATGGGCCGCTCGGCAGCCCGCCGACGCTCTTCGAGCGCACCGTCGCCACCTGGCTGTGGTCGGACAGGCAGGGCGTGATCACCGGTCTCGCTGCCTCGGCGCTGCACGGTGCGAAGTGGGTCGACGTGGACAGTGTTATCGAGCTGAACGGTTACGACCGTAAGCCGCCGGCAGGCGTATCGACGCGCATCGAAACCCTGCATCCGGATGAGATCGAGATGCGGTGTGGGCTCGCGGTCACCACCGTCGACCGAACCGCGTTCGACCTGGCGCGGCGCGGCCCCGTCGGTCGAGCCGTCGAGCGGTTGGACGCGCTCGCGGCGGCGCGGGACTTCAAGGCCGACGACGTGCTGGCGGTGGGCCGACGACATCCGCATGTCCGGGGTCTGCGGCGAGTGCCCCGGATTCTCGGAATGGTCGACGCGGGCGCGCAGTCGCCGAAAGAGACCTGGCTACGACTGCTGCTCATCGACGCGGGTTTCCCGCCGCCGCAGACGCAGATTCCTGTCCCCGGGCCCGACGGTTACCCGCGGTACTTCCTCGACATGGGTTGGCCGGAACTGATGGTGGCCGTCGAATACGACGGCGAGCAGCACCGCGTCGACCGCGACATCTACCGCAATGATCTGAGCCGCTCGGAATACATCGCCCAATGCGGCTGGACCCGGATTCGGGTGATCGCCGGCGACCAACGGCCCGGCATCGTTCACCGCGTCCGGCGCGTCTGGCCGTTGGCCCGGTAGTGAGAGCGAGAGATTGCCGAATCTCTCGCTCTCACTACCGGATCAGCGCAATCAGGAGAGCCGCTCGACCACCATCGCCATGCCCTGGCCGCCGCCGACGCACATCGACTCGATGCCGAACGTCTTGTCATGCGTCGCAAGGTTGTTCAGCAGCGTCGCGGTGATCCGCGCGCCGGTCATGCCGAACGGGTGCCCCAGCGCGATGGCGCCGCCGGAGACGTTCAGCTTGTCCTCGTCCATGCCCAGCGCCCGCGCCGAACCCAGCACCTGCACCGCGAACGCCTCGTTGATCTCGAACAGGTCGATGTCGCCGATCGACATCTTCGCGTTCGCCAGCGCCTTCTTGATGGCCTCGATGGGACCCAGGCCCATGATCTCCGGGGAGAGCCCGGACACCCCGGTCGACACGATGCGCGCCAGCGGGGTCAGGCCCAGCTCCTTGGCCTTCACGTCGCTCATGATGACCACCGCGGCGCCGCCGTCGTTGAGCGGACAGGCGTTGCCGGCGGTGATGGTGCCGTTGGGCCGGAAGACGGGCTTCAGCTGGGAGACGGCTTCATAGGTGGTGCCGGCGCGCGGGCCGTCATCGGTGCTGACGACGGTGCCGTCGGGCAATGTCACCGGAGCGATCTCCCGCTCGAAGAAGCCGCTCTTGATGGCCTCCTCGGCGCGGTTCTGGCTGCGCACACCCCAGTGGTCCTGGTCCTCCCGGCTGATGCCGGTGTGCAGCACGACGTTCTCGGCGGTCTGACCCATCGCGATGTAGACGTCCGGGATGTGGCCGTCCTCGCGCGGGTCGTGCCACTCGTCGGCGCCCTCGCCCTGCCGGGCAGTGCGGGCTTGCGCCTCGTCGAACAGCGTGTTCTTCGAGTTCGGGGCGCCGTCGGCGGCGCCAACGCCGAACCGGGACACCGTCTCCACACCCGCCGAGATGAACGCGTTGCCCTCGCCGGCCTTGATTGCGTGGAACGCCATCCGGGTGGTCTGCAGCGACGACGAGCAGTACCGGTTGACGGTGACGCCGGGGACGGTGGGCATGCCGGCCTGGATGGCGACGATGCGGGCCAGGTTGTAGCCGGACTCGCCGGCGGGCT
>JAKIXW010000173.1:0-4815 GCA_022708865.1 Acidobacteriota bacterium | reverse complement strand
CATCAGGTCGTCGATGTCCCGGGGGTCCAGGGCCGGCACCTTGTCGAGGGCAGCGCGCACCATCTGCGCGACCAGGTCGTCGGGGCGCATCGACGCGAGCGAACCTTTGACGGCCCGGCCGATGGGCGAGCGGGCGGTGGCGACGATGACTGCTTCGGGCATGGGGAGCTCCTATTCGAAAACGCTGTGCAGATCGCAGATGGGTAAACGCTAGCCCGCCGGGATGACCAGCGGAGCGGGCACCCCGGTAGTCCGGCGGGGCCAGATCCGGGCCAGCATCTGCAAACGGGTGACCAGGGACCGGCTCTCCGCGGCCTTCGACAGCCAGGGCAGCGTGTCACTGGCCTCGCCCAGGGCGTGGGACAGCGCCGGGAGCAATTGCTGGGCGGCGAGCGCGTAACCGGCGCCCGACGGGTGGTAGCCGTCGGCGGAGAACAGTTCGGTGGGGGCCTTGCGGAACTCCGGGGTCAGCAGGTCGGCCAGCGGCACCGGCACGCCGCCGGCCGCCCGGACCGCCCGGGCCTGCGCGCGGGCCAGTCGCAGCCCGCGGTTGCGGGCGACCCAGCGCAGCGGCTGGGGGATGGCGGTGATGATCCCGAAGTCGGGGCAGGTGCCCACGACGACGGCGGCACCGCTGGCCCGGAGCCGCTTGACGGCGTCGCCGAGGCGGCGGGCCGACTGCGGAATGCCGTTGAGCAGGGTGACGTCGTTGGCGCCGATCATGATGATCGCCGCATCCGGTGGTGGTCCCGCCACGAACATCGCGTCCACCTGGCCCGACAGTCCCTTGGACGTGGCGCCCACAATTGCCTTGGTACTCAAGCGGATTCGTCGTCCCGAGATCTCGGCCAGCTCGCGGCTCAACCGCGCGCCGGGTACCTCCGCGGCGTCGGTGCTGCCGTAGCCGGTGGCGGTGGAGTCGCCGAAGACCATCAGGTGGATGTCCACGGGCACGTCCCGCTGCCAGCGTTGCACCTGGCCGCCGCCGGGCAGGTAGACGCCGTCGGCCCGCGGCGGGACGTCCCAGGACTTCGGGATGACCTCGCGGGCCTTGAGGGCTTGGCCGCTCAGCAGGTTGCGGGTACCGACGGCCGAGGAGGCGATGGCACCGGCAGCCAACACCGCGAGGGCCGACCGGCGAGGCGCGAAGATCCGCACGGGGGCCAGTTTAGGCTGTCCGTCGGCCACCGACGCGGCGAGCACACGGGCGCTCGATCACGGTCGGGTATCAGATTGGCCGTAAATCCAAATCCGATGTTGATGAAACTCTGAGAAGTGACAAGCTAAGTTTCCGGCATTGGCTGCGAACCGGAAGGCCGACGGAAACGTCGACTGGGACAGACCACTACAACGATGTAGGGGAGTTGACATGACCGCACCGAGCAAAGTCCATCCGTCGGGACCGTTCCGGTCCGCCGGTCGTCCCCGTAAGTTCCCGGTCAGTGACGGCGCGCCCGTCGAGACCGTCGAGACCGAGGTCAGTCTGATGGCGCGGCTGGCGTCGCTGGGGTGCCGGATGACCATCCGGCCCGCCCTCGGGGTCTGTAGCTACGTCCCGCACCTGCCGTGGCCGTTCGGTTTGCTCGACTTCGTGTCGCGGGCCTTCGTGCCCACCGCGGACACCGTGCGCGCCACCATCGCGCTACCCAACGCCGATGCCCAGCTGGTGCGTGCGCCGGGCGTGCTGCCAGCCGACGGCAAGCGACGCGTGGTGCTCTACATGCACGGCGGCGCATTCCTCACCTGCGGGGTCAACTCGCACAGCCGGGTCTCCGCGGCGCTGTCGAAGTTCGCCGATTCACCGGTGCTGGTGGTCAACTACCGGCTGATCCCGAAACATTCGGTGGGCATGGCGGTCGACGACTGCTACGACGCCTACCGGTGGCTGAGGCTGCGCGGATACGAACCCGATCGGATCGTGCTGGCCGGCGACTCGGCCGGCGGTTACCTGGCGCTGACCCTGGCGCAGCGCCTCCAGGACGAGGGGGAGAAACCCGCCGCACTGGTGGCGATCTCGCCGCTGCTGCAGCTGGCCAAGGAGCCCAAGCAGGCGCATCCGAACATCCACACCGACGCGATGTTCGGGCCGAGGGCGTTCGACGCGCTGCTGGGACTGGTGGCGCGAGCGGCCGCCCGCAACGTCACGGCCGACGGCGAACCCGAGCAGATCTACGAACCACTGGACCACATCGAACCCGGCCTTCCGCGCACGCTCATTCACGTGTCGGGCTCGGAGGTGCTATTGCACGACGCCCGGCTGGCGGCCCGACGGCTCGCCGCTGCCGGGGTGCCCGCCGAGGTCCGGGTGTGGCGCGGCCAGATCCACGACTTCCAGCTCGCCGCCCCCATCGTGCCCGAGGCCAACCGGTCGTTGCGGCAGATCGGTGAGTACATCCGCGACGCCACCGGCTAGTTGGGGCCGCGCCCGCACACATAGGGTATGTAGACATGCGGATCGCCCAGCATGTCAGCGAGCTCATCGGCAACACCCCCCTGGTTCAGCTGAACTCGGTGGTGCCGCCGGGCGCCGGCCGGGTGGTGGCCAAGATCGAGTACCTCAACCCCGGTGGCAGCAGCAAGGACCGCATCGCGGTCAAGATGATCGACGCGGCCGAGGCGGCCGGGCTGCTGAAACCGGGCGGCACCATTGTCGAGCCCACCTCCGGCAATACCGGCGTCGGATTGGCGTTGGTGGCCCAGCAGCGCGGCTACCGCTGTGTCTTCGTCTGCCCCGACAAGGTCAGCGAGGACAAACAGAATGTGTTGCGCGCGTACGGGGCCGAGGTGGTGGTGTGCCCCACGGCCGTGGCCCCCGACGATCCCGATTCGTACTACAGCGTGTCCAACCGCCTGGTCGAGGAGATCGACGGCGCCTGGAAGCCCGACCAGTACTCGAACCCGAACGGCCCCGACAGCCATTACGAGACCACCGGCCCGGAGGTCTGGGCCGACACCGACGGCCAGGTGACCCATTTCGTCGCCGGCGTCGGCACCGGCGGCACCATCACCGGCGCCGGGCGGTACCTCAAGGAGGTCTCGGGCGGGGCCGTGCAGGTGGTCGGCGCCGATCCGGAGGGCTCGGTGTATTCCGGTGGCACCGGGCGGCCCTACCTGGTCGAGGGCGTGGGTGAGGACTTCTGGCCGAGTGCCTACGACCCGACGGTGCCCGACCAGATCATCGCGGTCAGCGACGCCGATTCCTTCGACATGACCCGCCGCCTGGCCCGTGAGGAGGCCCTGCTGGTCGGGGGTTCGTGCGGGATGGCCGTGGTGGCAGCCATCGAAGTAGCGGTGGCGGCCGGGCCCGATTCGCTGGTGGTGGTCCTGCTGCCGGACGGCGGCCGGGGCTACCTGTCCAAGATCTTCAACGACGGGTGGATGTCGTCCTACGGCTTCCTGCGCAGCCGCCTCGACGGGTCGGTCGACGAGGCCACCGTCGGAGATGTGTTGCGGCGCAAGTCCGGTGAGATCCCCGCGCTGGTGCATACCCATCCGTCGGAGACCGTGCGCGACGCGGTCGGCATCCTGCGCGAGTACGGCGTCTCGCAGATGCCCGTCGTCGGCGCAGAGCCCCCGGTGATGGCCGGCGAGGTGGCCGGCAGTGTGTCCGAACGAGAATTGCTCTCGGCCGTTTTCGAGGGCCGCGCGAAGCTGGCCGACGCGGTGTCGCAGCACATGAGCGCCCCGCTGCCGCTGATCGGCTCCGGTGAGCTGGTCAGCGCGGCCGCGGCCACGTTCCGCGAATCGGACGCCGCCATGGTGGTCGAGGGCGGCAAGCCGGTCGGCGTCATCACCCGCTCCGATCTGCTCGGCTTCCTGTCGGACGGCCCGCGGCGGAAATGAGTCATAACCGGGTCCCGGTCATTTTCTCGGTTATTGTGGGTTCGCTTCGCGTCTGCTGATCCCCGGGGAGGGCGATATGACCGATCAACCACCGCCTGAGGGCTATCCGCCGCCACCCGGTGGCAGTTACCCGCCGCCGCCCGGCGGATTTCCGCCCCCGGGCGGATTCCCGCCACCGCCTCCCGGTGGGTTTCCGCCACCGCCCCCCGGTGCCGGATTTCCCCCGCCGCCCCCACCCGGGGCCGTGCCACCGCCGGCGCCCGGTTACGGCGGTTGGGCGCCCGCACCCGGCGGATATCCCGGTGCTCCCGCCCAGTTCGGCGCCGCGCCGTTCAGTGTCGGCGACGGACTGTCGTGGGCGTGGAACAAGTTCAGCAAGAACGCCGTCCCGCTGATCGTCGCGTCGCTCATCTTCGGACTGATCGTGGGCGTGCTGTCGTTCGGCCTGCAGTTGGTGGTCTTCTCGATGTCATCGACGAACCCCGATGTGAGCTACTCCGACGGGGACAGTTTTGGCTACTCGGCGGAGTGGTCGACCCAACTCGGGTTCGGCGGCCTCGTCGTGGCGTTCCTCGGTGGGCTGGTGGTGCTGGCGGTCGCCGGCGCCATCGCGTCGGCGTACCTGGGTGGGCTCCTCGACATCGCCGACGGCCGGCCGGTCACGGTCGGTTCGTTCTTCCGGCCGCGCAGCGTCGGGGCGGTGGTCATCACGTCACCGAGATCGGCTACGCGCTGTGCGTCGTGCCCGGTCTGATCGCCAGCATCTTCCTGATGTTCGCGATCATCGCGGTGGTCGATCGCAACCACTCGCCGGTGGACGCGGTCAAGGCCAGCTTCGACATCGCCAAGAACAACATCGGCCCGGTGATCCTGGTGTGGCTGCTCACCGCGCTCGTCGTGTTCGTCGGTGCGCTGCTGTTCGGCGTGGGCCTGCTGGTCGCGATGCCGGTGGCGGCGCTGTTGCACGTCTAC
>JAKIXW010000172.1:4821-8103 GCA_022708865.1 Acidobacteriota bacterium | reverse complement strand
GCTTGCCCTGGTGTGTGACCCGGCCCGGTCCGTCACCCCCGAACTCGTCGACGCGGTGGCCGGCGCGTCGCACCTGATGCGCCACCGCGGCCCCGACGAGCCCGGCACGTGGGCCGACGACCGGACGGTGCTGGGATTCAACCGTCTGTCGATCATCGACATCGCGCATTCGCACCAGCCGCTGCGCTGGGGGCCACCGGAGACCCCGGACCGCTACGTGCTGGTATTCAACGGCGAGATCTACAACTACCTCGAGTTACGGGAAGCGCTGCGGTCCGAATTCGGCGCAGTGTTCGCGACCGAGGGCGACGGTGAGGCGATCGTCGCGGGCTTCCACCACTGGGGCCCGGAGGTGCTGACCCGGCTGCGCGGCATGTTCGCGTTCGCACTGTGGGACACCGTCGCCGGCGAGATGTTCTGCGCCCGCGACCCGTTCGGCATCAAGCCGCTGTTCATGGCGACCGGCCCGGGCGGCACGGTGGTCGGCAGTGAGAAGAAGTGCCTGCTGGATCTCGCCGGGCCGCTGGGCATGGACCTGAGCATCGACCGGCGTGCCGTGCAGCACTACACCGTGCTGCAATACGTCCCCGAGCCCGAGACCCTGCACACCGGGGTGCGGCGACTCGAGTCGGGTTCGTTCGCCCGGATCCGGCCGGGCGCGGCCCCCGAGGTCGGCCGATACTTCACGCCCCGGTTCTCCCCCGTGCCGTTCGGGCCCGGTGCCGAGCAGGCCCGCTACGACGAGATCACCGCGGTCCTCGAGGATTCCGTCGCCAAGCACATGCGCGCCGACGTCACCGTGGGTGCGTTCCTGTCCGGCGGTATCGACTCGACGGCCATCGCGGCGCTGGCGATCCGGCACAACCCCAAGCTGATCACCTTCACCACCGGATTCGAACGTGAAGGGTTCTCCGAGGTGGACGTGGCCGTGGCGTCGGCCGAGGCGATCGGCGCCCGGCACGTGACGAAGGTGGTCGGACAGGCCGAATTCGTCGACGCGCTGCCCGAGATCGTCTGGTATCTCGACGAACCGGTAGCCGACCCGGCGCTGGTGCCGCTGTTCTTCATCGCCCGCGAGGCGCGCAAGCACGTCAAGGTGGTGCTGTCCGGCGAGGGCGCCGACGAGTTGTTCGGCGGCTACACCATCTATCGGGAACCGTTGTCGCTCAAGGCTTTCGAACGTATCCCCCGCCCGTTGCGACGGTCGCTGGGCAAGGCGTCGCGGCCGCTGCCGGAAGGAATGCGCGGCAAGAGCCTGTTGCACCGCGGCTCGCTGACACTCGAGGAGCGCTACTACGGCAACGCCCGCAGCTTCTCCGACGACCAGCTGCGCACCGTGCTGCCGAACTTCCGCGCCGACTGGACCCACACCGACGTCACGGCGCTCATCTACGCGCAGTCGCGCGACTGGGATCCGGTGGCCCGCATGCAGCACCTGGACCTGTTCACCTGGCTGCGCGGCGACATCCTGGTCAAGGCGGACAAGATGACGATGGCCAACTCGCTGGAACTGCGGGTGCCGTTCCTGGATCCCGAGGTGTTCGCCGTCGCGTCCCGGCTGCCGTTCGACCAGAAGATCACCCGGACCACCACCAAGTACGCCCTGCGTCGCGCGCTGGAGCCGATCGTGCCCGCGCACGTGCTGCATCGCGCCAAGCTCGGCTTCCCGGTACCGATCCGGCACTGGCTGCGGGCGGGTGAGCTACTGGAGTGGGCCCATCACATGGTGGACACGTCGCAGGCCGGCGACCTGGTCGACCTGGCCGGGGTGCGCCGCATGCTCGACGAGCACCGCGAGGGAGTCATCGACCACAGCCGGCGGTTGTGGACGGTGCTGATCTTCATGCTCTGGCACGCGATCTTCGTCGACGGCAGCATCGTGCCCGATATCAAGGAGCCGACCTACCCCGTCGAGCTGTAGCTCGATTCCCCTGAGCGCTCAACTACGTAAGCGCCCACCTGCACCGATGCGTGTTTTCCCGTACGCAGCTGAGCGCTCGGGAAATCAGAGCAGGGCGGCGGCGATCTCGCTGGCCGCCTCGGCGCCGTAGGCGTCCTTGATGCGGGCCAGGCCGGCGTCGCGGTTCCAGGTCCAGTTCTGCGTACCGGTGGATTCGAGCACCAGCACGGCCACCAGCGAGCCCAGCTGCGCCGCGCGCTCCAGGCTCAGCCCGGCGCTGCGGGCGGTCAGGAAGCCGGCCCGGAACGCGTCGCCGACACCGGTGGGATCGGTCTGGCTGGTCTCGGGCACGACGTCGACGTGCGTGACGGTGCCGTCCGGCTCGACCACGTCGACGCCCTTGGCGCCCAGCGTGGTCACGCGCAGCCCGATCTGGCCCATCACCTCGGCCTCGCTCAATCCGCTCTTGGACAGCAGCAGGTCCCACTCGTAGTCGTTGGTGAACAGGATCTGCGCGCCGCCGATCAGCGACCGGATCTCCTCACCCGACAGGCGGGCCAGCTGCTGCGACGGGTCGGCGGCGAACGCCAGGCCGAGCTCGCGGCACTCCTCGGTGTGCCGCAGCATCGCCGTCGGGTCGTTGGCCCCCACGATCACCAATTCCGTTGTCCCACAAGTCTTCACAACCTCCACGAGCGAGATGTTGCGGGCTTCCGACATGGCCCCGGGGTAGAACGACGCGATCTGCGCCATGTCCTCGTCGGTGGTGCAGACGAATCGGGCCGTGTGCGAGGTCTGCGACACCAGCACCGGGCTGCAGTCGACGCCGGCGGCCTCCAGCCAGGCCCGGTACTCGCCGAAGTCGATGCCGGCCGCACCCACCAGAGCGGCGTTGCCGCCGAGTACACCGATGGCGTAGGCCATGTTCCCGGCGACGCCGCCGCGGTGCACCACCAGGTCGTCCACCAGGAAGCTCAGCGACACCTTCTGCAGGTGCTCGGCGAGCAGCTGCTCGGAGAATCGGCCCGGAAATCGCATCAGGTGGTCGGTGGCAATCGACCCGGTTACCGCGATGGTCACGTGGCTGTACCCCTTACATTTTTCGGCCGGTCCTGCGCACCCTACCGAACACGGCGTCGCCGCCGACAATTCACCGTCTGCGCCGACATGCTTAGGATCGGTGACAACGTGTACCAGCGCCAACCCGGGAGACAACCTATGGCCGGCCCGCCGTATCCGTACAGCGGGCAACCGCATCCCTACCCCGAACCGTTCCGCGTTCCGCCGCCCCATCCGGGGCCACCACCGGGCCGGCCGCGGCGACCGCGATCCCGCCCCCCGTGATCGTGGCGGCGAGCAGGGCAGATGCGATGAGCTTCTTC
>JAKIXW010000172.1:0-4811 GCA_022708865.1 Acidobacteriota bacterium | reverse complement strand
GGCCTGCCTGGCGGTGGTGGCCGGGATCGTCGTGGCCGCCGTGCTCGCCGGTCGCGGTCCCGCACCGTCGTCGAACACCGGGCTGACCGCAGACGCCGTCAAGGTCGCGATCCAGAAATACCTCGACGCGCTATCGGACGGCGACATCCAGAACATCTCGCGCAACACGCTGTGCGGGCTCTACGACGGGGTGAAGGACCGACGGACCGACGATGCGCTGGCGCGGATGTCCAGTGACGCCTTCCAGAAACAGTTCGCCAAGGCCGATGTGACCTCGGTGGACACGATGGTGTTCAGCTCACCGAACAGCGCTCAGGTGCTGTTCACCATGAAGGTGGCGCCGGCGACCGGCAGCCGGGACGGCGGCGGGATCGAACGGCAGGCCGTGGCGCAGGTCCTGGCGTACGACAACCAGATCCTGGTGTGTTCGTACGTGCAGCGCGCCGCGGGGACGTTCTAGTTGAACGAGTCGCCGCAGGCGCAGGAGCCGGTGGCGTTGGGGTTGTCGATGGTGAAGCCCTGCTTCTCGATGGTGTCGACGAAGTCGATGGTGGCGCCCTGGATGTAGGGGGCGCTCATCCGGTCGACGGTCAGGGTGACGCCGCCGAAGTCGACGTTCAGGTCACCGTCGAGAGTGCGGTCGTCGAAGAAGAGGTTGTAGCGCAGACCGGCGCAGCCGCCCGGCTGAACGGCGATGCGCAGGGCCAGGTCGTCACGGCCCTCCTGGTCCAGCAGCGACTTCGCCTTGCTCGCGGCGGCATCGGTCAGGACCGCGCCATGGGCGGTAGTCGATTCGTCCGGAAGGGTCGTGGATTCGTCCTGAAGGGTCGTGGATTCGTCCTGAACGGTCACTGTTGCGTCTCCTTGGATCGGCTTGGGTCGCAGCTCCCACAACGGTACCTTGCTCAGCTGCTATTCCCGTATTCCTCGCCCAGCTCGGCCGCGGTCTGCCGGGCCAGTCCGGTGAGCTGGTTGGCGGCGTCGTCGATGGCCAGTCGCACCGACCCGGCGAAGTCCGCAATGGCGTATGCCGCCCGGATGCCGGCCGCTGCCAGGGCGGCCTCGTCGAGGGTCACCTGACCGGCCAGTACCAGCACCGGAACCCGGTGGGCGCGGGCGCCGGCGGCCAGCGCGCTGACCACCTTGCCGTTCAGCGACTGGTCATCGAACCGGCCTTCGCCGGTGATGATCAGCTGCGCGGCGGCGATCTCGTCGGCCAGCCCGGTGAACTCGGCGATGATCGCGGTGCCGGACTCCCGCCGGCCGCCCAGGGCCAGCAGGGCCGCGCCGAGGCCGCCGGCCGCACCGGCGCCGGGTTCGGCGCTGACCTGGCGTCCCGCGATGGCGTCCAGTTCGACGGCCCAAGCACTGAGGCGTTCCTCCAGCAGCTCGACGGTCGGCGGATCGGCGCCCTTCTGCGGCCCGAACACCCGCGCCGCACCCATCGGCCCCAGCAGCGCGTGCTCGACGTCCGTCGCCGCGATGAGATCCACCCCGGCCAGCCGGTGGCGCGCCACGGCCGGCCCGCCGAGGGCGTCCACCAGCCCGCGGCCGCCGTCGGTGCCGGCGCTGCCACCCAATCCGACGGCGATCCGGCGCGCACCGGCGGCCAGCGCCGCATCCACCAGTTGGCCCACCCCGCGGCTGTGGGCGGCCACGGCGGTGCCGACGGTCGGTCCGTCCGGGAGCAACGCCAGGCCGCAGGCCTGCGCACACTCGATGTAGGCGGTGGCCGACGCGGGGTCGAACACCCACTGGGCGTCGGTGGTCGCGTCCAACGGACCCGAGACACGGGCCCGTCGGCGTTCACCGAGCCGGCTGGCAAGCACGTCGACGAAACCGGGGCCGCCGTCGGACTGCGGCGCCCGGGTCAACGCGTCCGACGGGCGGGCCTGGCCCCAGCCATCGGCGATCGCCCGGGCGGCCTGCACCGCGGTCAGCGTGTCGCCGAAGCAGTCGGGCGCGATGAGCACTCGCATACCAGCAGGTTAAGGGCGGCCGGGTCCGGGTGCATTCCGGGCGACGGGTGTCGCGAAGTAACCTGGCGGGCGTGAAACTGCTGGGCCGGAACAAGGGTGACGGCGACGAACTGGAACCCGAGAGCGGGGCGACCGAGGTCGCCGCAGCGGACCCCGCCACATCGGCTGCCGCCAAACAGACGGCACCCAAGGGTCGGCCGACCCCCAAACGGGACGGCAACGCGCGCCGCGGTCCGGTGGCGCCCGCCCCGATGACCACCTCGGAGGCCCGCGCCCGGCGCAAGGAACTGGCCGGCCCCAAGCTGTCCCGCGAGGAACGCAAGGCCGAACGCACCGAGCGCCGGGCCCGGATGGACGATCGGCGGGCCAAGATGATGGCCGGCGAAGAGGCCTACCTGTTGCCCCGGGACCAGGGGCCGGTGCGGGCGTACGTCCGCGACATCGTGGATGCCCGCCGGAACCTGCTGGGCCTGTTCATGCCCTCAGCGCTGTTCATGATCTTCGTCATGCTGGGTGTCCCGCAGCTGCAGTACTACGTCTCACCGGCCATGCTGGTGCTGATGCTCGTGATGGCGATCGACGCCCTGCTGCTGGCCCGCAAGGTCCGCAACAAGGTGGACGTCAAGTTCCCGAGCAACACCGAGAGTTCCTGGAAACTGGGAACATACGCGGCCGGCCGGGCCTCCCAGCTGCGCCGGATGCGTGCCCCGCGGCCCCGGGTCGACCGGGGCGCCACGATCGACTGAACCGCACCGGAGCACTGATGCGCACCCTGGTGCTCGGCGGGATCCGCTCGGGCAAGTCCAATTGGGCCGAACAGCGGATCAACGAATCCCCCGGTGCCGTGCGCTATCTGGCGACGGGACCGGCCACCGAGGGTGATCCGTCCTGGGCTCGCCGGGTGGCCGCACACCGGGCCCGGCGGCCCGCGCACTGGGTGACCGTCGAGAGCGCCGACGTGGCCACGGTGCTGCGCGAGGATCCCTTGACGGCCACCCTGATCGACGATATCGGCGGCTGGCTCACGGCGGCCATGGACCGCTTCGACGCGTGGACCGGCGGTGCGATCGAGCCCTGCATGGCCGAATTGATCGACGCCGTCGGCGAATTCCGCGGCCCGCTGGTCCTGGTGAGCCCCGAAGTCGGGTTGACGGTGGTGCCCGCCACCGAGGCCGGCCGGCGGTTCGCCGACGAACTGGGATCACTCAACCAGCGGCTGGCGGCGGTCAGCGAGCGCGTGGTGCTCGTCGTTGCCGGGGTGGCCGTGCCGATCAAACCCGAGGGGGCGTCCTAGCGTGAACCAGCCCGATTTCCCTGCAGTGACACCGCCGTCGGCGGCGTCGGCCGCGGCGGCGCGCGAGCGGCAGGGCACGCTCACCAAGCCGCCGGGCGCGCTGGGCCGTCTCGAGGAATTGTCGGTCTGGGTCGCCTCGTGTCAGAATGCCTGCCCACCAACCCAATTCGAACGCGCCCGGATCGTGGTGTTCGCCGGCGATCACGGGGTTGCCCGCTCCGGGGTGTCGGCGTTCCCACCGGAGGTCACCGCGCAGATGGTGGCGAACTTCCAGGCCGGCGGCGCAGCGATCAACGTCCTGGCCGGGATCGCCGGCGCCTCGGTCCGGGTGGTCGACGTCGCCGTCGATGCCGATGCCCCTGCCGACGGCACCGTCGCCGCGCACAAGGTGCGCCGTGGCAGCGGCGACATCTCCGTCGAGGACGCCCTGACCCCGGAGGAGGCCGCCGCAGCCGTCGCGGCCGGGCGCGCGATCGCCGACGAGGAAGTGGACGCCGGTGCCGATCTGCTGATAGCCGGCGATATGGGCATCGGAAACACTACGCCCGCAACGGTTCTGGTGTCGGCACTGACCAACAACGAACCGGTGGCGGTGGTGGGCCGCGGCACCGGGATCGACGACGCGGGCTGGATCCGCAAGACCGCGGCGGTGCGCGACGCGCTCTACCGGGCGCATGCGGTCCGATACGAACCCGTCGACCTGCTGCGGGTGGCCGGCGGTGCCGATCTGGCCGCCATGGCCGGGTTCCTGGCCCAGGCAGCGGTGCGACGCACGCCCGTGCTGCTCGATGGCGTGGTGGTGACGGCAGCCGCGCTGGCCGCCGAGCGGATGGCCCCGGGTGCGCGGGCCTGGTGGCAGGCCGGGCATCGGTCCACCGAGCCCGCGCACTCGCTGGCGCTGGCCCAGTTGGAACTCGACCCGGTCATCGATCTGGGCATGCGCCTCGGCGAGGGTTCCGGTGCGGCGGTCGCCCTGCCCGTGCTGCGCGCGGCGATCGCCACCCTGGCCGAGATGGCCACCTTCGACGGCGCCGGTGTTTCGGGCCGCAGCGAGCCATGATCCGTTCCCTGGCATCGGCTTTCGCGTTCGCGACGGTGTTGCCGGTCGGTAGCGGCCGACCGCTGGGCCGCGACATGCCGGCCGCCCTGCCGGTGGTCGGGCTGGTGCTCGGCGGGCTGGCTGCCGGGGTGGTCGCCGGGGCGGGCACGGTCTTCGCCCCCGCTGCCATCGGCGGGTTGCTGGCGGTCGGGATGCTGCTGCTGGCCACCCGCGGCCTGCACATCGACGGACTGTCGGACACCGTCGACGGCCTGGGCTGCTACGGGCCTCCGGAGCGCGCCCTGGCGGTGATGCGCGGCGGCACCGCTGGACCGTTCGGGGTGGCGGCGGTGGTCCTGGCGATCACGTTGCAGGCCTTCGCATATGCCAGCGCTCCGCTGCCCGCGATCGTCGTCGCGGTGGCCGCGGGGCGGGTCGCCGTGCTGGTGGCCTGTCGGCGTTCGGTGCCCGCGGCGGCGGGCAGTTCGCTGGGCTCGGC
>JAKIXW010000171.1 GCA_022708865.1 Acidobacteriota bacterium | reverse complement strand
ATCTGGCCGTGGTCGGCGACGGCCTCGAGGGTCTTCTCCGGCATGGTGTTGACCGTGTTGGCCGCGACGAGCTCGGTGACGTACAGGGTGTCGGGGTAGTCCGGGTTCTTCACCCCGGTGGACGCCCACAGCGGCCGTTGCACTCGCGCCCCCTTGGCCGTCAGGGCCTCGAAGCGCTCGCCGCCCTCGAACACCTCCTGATACGCCGCGTATGCCAGCCGGGCGTTGGCCAGGCCCGCCTTCCCGCGCAGGGCCAGCGCTTCCGGGGTGCCGATCTTGTCCAGCCGCGCGTCGATCTCGGTATCCACCCGGGAGACGAAGAACGAAGCGACGGAATGGATCTTGGCCAGATCGTGGCCGGCCTCGGCGGCCGCTTCCAGGCCCGCGAGATAGGCGTCCATCACGCCGCGGTGGCGCTCGACGGAGAAGATCAGCGTGACGTTGACCGAAATGCCCTCCGCGATGACCGCGGTGATCGCCGGCAGCCCCGCCAGCGTCGCCGGGATCTTGATCAGCAGGTTCGGGCGGTCGACGATCTTCCACAGTTCGATGGCCTGCAGGATGGTCTTGTCGGTGTCGTGGGCCAGTCGGGGGTCGACCTCGATGGACACCCGGCCGTCGACGCCGTCGGAGGCTTCGTACTGCTTGGCCAGCACGTCGCAGGCGTTGCGGACGTCGTCGGTGGTGACGGTGCGGATGGTGGCGTCGACGTCGGCGCCGCGCTCGGCGAGTTCGGCCACCTGCGCGTCGTAGGCGTGCCCCTTGGCCAGGGCGGCCTGGAAGATCGACGGGTTGGTGGTGACGCCCACGACGCTGCGGGTATTGATGAGTTCGCTCAGGTTCCCTGATTGCAGCCGGTCGCGGGACAGGTCGTCGAGCCACACGGAAACGCCGGCGGCACTCAGGGCGGCCAGGTTCGGATTCTGGGTCATGCCAACTCCTCTGTGCTCAGTTGTCCAATGCGCGTTCCGCCGCGGCCACCACGGCACCGGGGGTGAAGCCGAACTCACGGAACAGGGTCTTGTCGTCGGCGGATTCGCCGAAGCGCTCGATGGAGACGATCTCGCCGGTGTCGCCGACGAACTTGTGCCACGGCATCGCGACGCCCGCCTCGACGGCCACGCGTGCCGACACACTCGGCGGCAGCACCGCATCCTGGTAGTCCTGCGGCTGCGCCTCGAACCATTCCACACAGGGCATCGACACCACGGTGGCGTTGATGTCCTTGTCCGCCAACAGCTTCTGTGCCTCGACGGCCAACTGCAGCTCCGATCCGGTCGCGATGAGGATCACGTCGGCGTCGTCGGTCGGGTTGCCGCCGCCCAGCACGTAACCGCCCCGGGCGACGCCTTCAGCGTCGGTGCCCTCGAGCACCGGGATTCCTTGGCGGGTCAGGATGAGGCCGACCGGGCCCGACGAGGCGCCGCGCTCCAGGATCGTCCGCCATGCGTATGCGGTCTCGTTGGCGTCTCCCGGGCGCACCACCGACAGCCGCGGGATGGCCCGCAGCGCGGCCAGGTGCTCGATCGGCTGGTGCGTGGGGCCGTCCTCGCCGAGGCCGATCGAGTCATGGGTCCACACGTAGATGGTGTCGATGTCCATCAGCGCGGCCAGTCGCACCGCCGGACGCATGTAGTCGGAGAACTGCAGGAAGGTCCCGCCGTAGGCGCGGGTCGGGCCGTGCAGCACGATGCCGGACAGGATCGAACCCATGGCGTGCTCGCGGATGCCGAAGTGCAGCGTCCGGCCGTACCAGGTGGCGTTCCAGTCCTCGGTCGAGATCGACGGTGGGCCAAACGAATTGGCGCCCTTGATGGTGGTGTTGTTGCTGCCGGCCAGGTCGGCGGACCCACCCCACAGCTCGGGCAGCTTGGGCGCCGAGAGCACCTCGCCGGAGGCCGCTCGGGTGGCCAGCGCCTTGGAGCCGGGCTCCCAGTGCGGCAGGTCGGCGTCCCAGCCGTCGGGTAGCTGTTGGGCCAGCAGCCGGTCCAGCAGCTGCTTGCGTTCGGGCTCGCGCTCGGCCCACCTGTCGAAGTCCTGCTGCCAGGCGTCGCGCGCTTCCTTGCCGCGGCCCACCAGCGCACGGGTGTGGGTGATGACGTCCTCGCTGACGTCGAAGCTCTTGTCGGGGTCGAAGCCCAGGACCTTCTTGGTGGCCGCGACCTCGTCGGCACCCAGCGCTGAACCGTGCACGCCGCCGGTATTCATCTTCGTCGGCGCCGGATAGCCGATGATGGTGCGCAGCGCGATGAACGACGGCTTATCCGTCACCTTCTTCGCGGCCGCGATCGCGTCCTCGATCCCGACGACGTTCTCGCCGCCCTCGACCTCCTGCACATGCCAGCCGTACGCGCGGTAGCGGGCCGGCACATCCTCGGACAGCGCGATGTCGGTGTTGTGCTCGATCGAGATCTTGTTGTCGTCCCAGATCACGATCAGGTTGCCCAGCTGCTGGGTGCCGGCGAGCGAGGAGGCCTCGCTGGTGACGCCTTCCTCCATGTCGCCGTCGGAGGCGACGACGTAGATGTAGTGGTCGAACGGGCTCTCGCCGGCAGCGGCGTCGGGATCGAACAGGCCGCGCTCGTAGCGGGCCGCCATCGCCATGCCCACCGCCGAGGCCAGGCCCTGACCCAGCGGGCCCGTGGTGATCTCCACGCCCTTGGTGTGCCGGAACTCCGGATGACCCGGCGTCTTGGAACCCCACGTCCGCAGCGCCTCGATGTCGGAGAGCTCGAGGCCGAAGCCGCCCAGGTACAGCTGCAGGTACAACGTCAGGCTCGAATGCCCGCAGGACAGCACGAACCGGTCGCGGCCCAGCCAGTGGGTGTCCGAGGGATCGTGGCGCATCTGCCGCTGGAACAGGGTGTAGGCCAGCGGGGCCAGGCTCATCGCGGTGCCGGGATGGCCGTTGCCGACCTTCTGCACCGCGTCGGCGGCCAGCACCCGGGCCGTGTCGACCGCTCGGGAATCTACGTCGGTCCAATCGTCCGGATGATGCGGTTCGGTGAGGGCGGCGATCTCTTCCACGGTGGTCACAGGCAGGTTCCTCCGGAGATGTCGGGGGTGTGCGGCGCTGCACCCAACCCTAGTGCTCCAGCAGGCCCGTGTGCAGGCGGCACCGGGATTGGCCGCCGCGTTAACGGTCCGCCCGAGCTTCGGTCTACCATCCTCTGTAGTAGACGTAGCTCGAGCACCAGCAAGGAGTTAGCCGGGTGAGTATTCGCGAGGGCCACGCGCCCGGCCGAATTCGCTCGTCAGTGCTCGCCTATGTCGCACTGACCAAACCGCGCGTCATCGAACTGCTGTTGGTCACCACCATTCCCGCGATGCTCCTGGCGCACCGCGGCACCGTCGACCCGCTGCTGATCGCCAACACGCTGTTCGGCGGAATCCTGGCGGCCGCCGGCGCCAACACCCTGAACTGCGTGGCCGACGCCGACATCGACAAGGTGATGAAGCGCACCGCGCGGCGGCCGCTGGCCACCGCGACGGTGCCGCGCACGCACGCCCTGATCTTCGGGCTGGCGCTGTCGGTCGGCTCGTTCTTCTGGTTGTGGTGGACGACGAACATGCTGTCGGCGCACCTGGCCGGCCTGACCATCGGGTTCTACGTCTTCATCTACACACTGCTGCTCAAGCGCCGAACGCCGCAGAACGTCGTGTGGGGCGGGGCGGCCGGCTGCATGCCCGTCATGATCGGCTGGTCGGCGGTCACCGGCACCATCCAGTGGCCCGCCCTGGTGATGTTCCTGATCATCTTCTTCTGGACGCCCCCGCACACCTGGGCGCTGGCCATGCGCTACAAGGACGACTACAAGGCGGCCGGTGTCCCGATGCTGCCCGTGGTGGCCACCGAGAAGCAGGTCACCACACAGATCCTGGTCTACACCTGGTTGACGGTACTGGCGACGCTGGCGCTGATACCCGCGACGGGTTGGCTCTACGGGGTGGTGGCGATCCTGGCGGGCGCCTGGTTCCTGGCGATGGCCCATCAGTTGCATGCCGGCGTTCGACGCGGCCAACCGGTCAAGCCGCTGCGCCTTTTCCTGCAGTCCAACAATTACCTGGCCGCCGTATTCTGCGCGCTGGCCGTCGACTCGGCGCTGGACCTGCCGACCCTCGCCCAGCTCTGGACCCGCTGACCGTCTAGGGCACCAGGACGATCGAGCCCACCGTCTTGCGGCCCTGCAGATCCCGATGCGCGCGTTCGGCCTCCGCCAACGGGTAGTGCCCGCCGACGGTGATGGTGATCGACCCGTCGGCGATGGCCTCGACCACCTCGCCGGCCCGCCATGCGAATTCGTCGGCACTGCGGGTGAAGTGGGCCAGGTTCGGCCGCGTCAGGTACACCGATCCGGCCTGATTGAGGCGCTGCGGATCCACCGCCGGCACCGGACCGCTGGCCGCACCGAACAATGCCAGGGTGCCGCGCACGGCCAGGCTGGCCAGGCTGGCGTCGAACGTCGTCTTCCCCACGCCGTCGTAGACGGCCTGCACACCCTTGCCGGCGGTCAGCTCACGGATCCGGGCTGCGAAGACCGCCGGATCGTCCGGATAGTCCAGCACCTCGACCGCGCCGGCCTGCCGGGACAACTCGGCCTTCTCCGGTGAGGAAACCGTGGTGATCACCTTGGTGCCAAGGCTGGTTGCCCATTGCGTGAGGATCAGCCCGACGCCGCCCGCGCCCGCGTGCACCAACACGGTGTCCTGCGGGGTGATCTGGTAAACCGACTTGATCAGATAATGCGCGGTCATCCCCTTCAACAGTGCTGACGCGATCGCATCCGACGGCACGGAGTCAGGCACATAGGCGACGAAATCGGATGGGGCCAAACAGTATTCGGCGTATGCGCCATCGGCGTTGGCGGTCACCACGCGGTCGCCGACATTGAGCACCGGAACGTCGGGACCGACCGCGGCGATGGTTCCGCACACCTCGGTGCCGACGACGAACGGCACCTCGCGCGGGTAGAGCCCCGACCGGAAGTAGGTGTCGATGAAGTTGACGCCGACGGCGTCGGCCTTGATCAGCACCTGACTCGGGCCCGGTGCGGGTTCGGGCTTCTCGACGTAGGTCAGGACCTCGGGGCCACCGGTGACGGGAACTTCGATCACATGCATGCTGACTATCATCCTTGATGTGATGCCGATCAAGCTGGCCCGCCCCGATCTGTTCCATCCGAAGATCGTGTTGGCCGGGTGCCCGAAGCTGATCGAGGGGGACGGCGACGATGCGGGCCTGGTGCGCGCCCTGGCCGCCCGCGGCCTGCATGCCCGTTGGTTGTCCTGGGACGATCCGGCGACGTTGACCGCCGACCTGGTCATCCTGCGCGCCACCTGGGACTACATCGAGCGCCTCGACGAGTTCCTGGCCTGGTCGACGAAGGTTCGGAATCTGTTGAACGCGCCGGCGGTGGTCGCGTGGAACACCGACAAGCACTACCTGCACGACCTGGCGGTGGCCGGGGTGCCGGTGGTCGAGAGCGAATTCTTCGAACCGGGCCAGGATGTGTATCTGCCCGCCGGGGAAGTGGTGGTGAAACCGGCGATCGGCATGGGTTCAATTGGGGCGCAACGCTTTACCGATAATGCGAAGGCGCGTGAGCATGCGGCGGTGCTGCAGGAATCGGGCTCAGCGGTCCTGGTGCAGCCGTACCACCCGAAGGTCGAGGATGGGGAGACCGCGATGGTGTTCCTGGGCGGCGCGCCGTCGCACGCATTCACCAAGGGCCCGATGCTGCCCGAGCCCGGCGGCGTGCAGGTGTTCGACGCGTCGGGCACCTACGCCACCGAGGAACTGTCGGCGGCCGATCCCGAACCGGAGTTGTGGGACATCGGCCAGGCGGCGCTGGAGGCGGCGGCCGAACACCTCGGCATCGCGCCGACGGATTTTCTCTACGCCCGGGTGGACGTGATCGGGGGCCCCGAGGACCCGCAGCTGCTGGAGCTCGAATTGGTGGAACCGAGCCTGGGCTGGGGTCAGCTCGACGATGCCACCCGCGCGCTGCAGCAGCGGCAGTTCGCGCGTGCGGTCGAGTCAGCCCTCGACCGGCTGGGCCTGGGTCCGCTGTCGCATCGATGCCCATAGCGCAGCCGTTCCCGCGGTGCACAGCGCGGCCCCGGCGACATGCGCGGCTACCAGTGCCGCCGGCACCCCGGTGAAAAACTGCACGATGCCCACGCCCGCCTGTGCGCACACCAGCGCCAGCAGTACGTAGAGCCGGGTGCGCACCGACCGGGGGGCGGCGACCGCCGCCAGGCCGAAGCACAGGCCGACGAGCAGCGACAGGTAGATCCACAGCAGCGACGAATGTGCGTGCACCAGAGTGGTGATCTCGACCTGCAGGCGTGCCACCGGCCGCGCGAAACTCTTGTCACCGGCGTGTGGTCCGGCGGCGGTCACCAGGGTTCCCGTCACCAGCACGGCTGCCAACACCACTGCACTGACGAATGTCAACGCGCGCAACGCTTTCGGTACGACCAGGTGCGGAGGCCCGCCGCCGTCCTCGGGGTCGGGTTCGCCGATCTTCACGTACAGCAGGACCGCCAGCCAGACCATCGTCATCGACGCGACCAGATGGATGGCGACCGTCCACCACAGGAGCCCGGTCCGCACGGTGATGCCGCCGATGACGGCCTGCACCACTGTCGAGGCCGGCATCAGCCAGGCGTAGACCAGGACTTCGCGCCGACGGTGGGCGCGGGTGACGGCGACAACCACTGCCAAGGCGGTCAGGACCACCGCGAAGGTGATCATCCGGTTGCCGAACTCGACGGCCTGATGGATGCGGGGCACCTCGGGGTGCGTGACGGGCACGAAACTGCCGGGGAAGCACTGCGGCCAGGTGGGGCAGCCCAGCCCGGACGCCGTCACGCGCACGATGGCCCCGGTGACCGCGATGCCACCCTGGGTCAGGATCACCAGTGCCGCGATCAGCCGCTGAGTGCGCAGGCTGGGCTCGGGGAGGAGGGTCGACGAGCCGCTGGAACACGACCTCAGCGTAGGGGACGCGTAACTACGTGACGTAGTAGGGCCTGTTTCCGATCTGTCCAGCGCCCTCTGCGACATTCACTCGGATTCGCCGTACTGGCGGCTGAACAGATCCGAAGTAGGGTCAGCTGAACCGGAACCAATGCAACGCCGCCAGCGCGCCCAGCGCGCCCCAGCCGGCCAGCACGGCGACGCCGAACCAATCCACCGACAGCGTCATCGCCTGCGACAGCGCCTCGGTCAACGCGCCCGATGGGGTCAGTCGCGCCACCCATTTCACCGCGGACGGGATGGCCTGGGTCTCCAGCGTCAGGGCGCCCAGGCCGGCGAGCGCGAACCACAGCAGGTTGGCGAGCGCGAGCACGACCTCGGCCTTCAGGGTGCCGCCCAGCAGTAGGCCCAGGGCGACGAACGTCGCGGTGCCCAGTGCGATCACCACCGCACCCAGCAGCAGGCCGACCGGGTGCGGTCGCCAGCCCAGCGCGAAACCGATGCTGCCCAACAGGATTGCCTGGAGGAAGACGACGGTGACCACGGCCATCGCCTTGCCCGCGATGATGCCCCAGACCGGCAGCGCGGTGGCGCCGAGTCGCTTGAGGGCGCCATAGCGGCGGTCGAAGGCCACCGCGATGGCCTGGCCGGTGAAGGCCGTGGAGATCACCGCCAGGGCCATGATCGCCGGGACGAAGGTGGCGACGCGGTGCGCGCCGAAGTCGCCCAACGGGAGCAGGGTGAGGCCGATGAGCAGTGTGATGGGGATGAACATGGTGAGCAGCAGTTGCTCGCCGTTGCGCAGCAGCAGCTTCAGATCGAGGGCATACTGCGCG
Source organism: Acidobacteriota bacterium (assembly GCA_022708865.1). Classification (GTDB taxonomy): domain Bacteria; phylum Actinomycetota; class Actinomycetes; order Mycobacteriales; family Mycobacteriaceae; genus Mycobacterium. The sequence continues at coordinate 417 of JAKIXW010000171.1, read as the reverse complement.
GCCAGCATCCGCTGCACCGGGGCCGGACGCGGATCCGGTGCGAAGGTGCCTGCGGGGAAAAGATTTTCGCTCACTGCCGCAACTCCCGGCCGGTCAGGTCGAGGAAGACGTCCTCGAGGCTGCGCTGCTCCACGCGCATGTCGGTGGCCAGCACGTCCATCCGGGCGCACCAGGCCGTCACCGTCGCCAGCACCTGCGGATCGATGTGCCCCTCGACACGGTATTCGCCGGGGGACAGTTCGACGGCACGGTAGCCCTCGGGCAGGGCCGATTCCAGCAGGCCCAGGTCGAGTCTGCGCGGGGCGCTGAAGCGCAGCTGATCCTCGGCGCCACTGCGCATCAGTTCGGCGGGCGTCCCGGCGGCGACCTGGGCGCCGTGGTCGATGATCACGATCCGATCGGCCAGCTCCTCGGCCT
>JAKIXW010000170.1:8057-8316 GCA_022708865.1 Acidobacteriota bacterium | reverse complement strand
CTGTCTCGTAGCGACGAACCCGGATAGCCGATGATCCTGACGTTGTCCTCGGCGTCCAGTCCGGCGTGCACCTTCGCGCGCCGGACCGCGGTGCGCAACCCACCGAGTTCGTCGACCAGGCCACGCTCGGCGGCGTCCGCACCGGTCCACACCCGTCCGCGCGCGATGGCGTCGACGGCCTCGACCGTCATCCCGCGCCCCTCGGCGACGCGCTGCACGAAGTCCGTGTAGAACAGGTCCGCCTCCGCCTCGACCCGGG
>JAKIXW010000170.1:0-8047 GCA_022708865.1 Acidobacteriota bacterium | reverse complement strand
ATTGATCGACCAGGCGTCGGCGTTGGCGTTGGTGCGCACCGTGTCGGACCCGACACCCAGGCGCGCCTTGAGATCTCGCGCCACCAGTTTGCCGGTGACCACGCCGATCGACCCGGTGATCGTGCCGGGATTCGCCACGATGGTGTCCGCGGCCATCGACACGTAGTAGCCGCCGGAGGCCGCCACCGCACCCATGGAGGCCACCACCGGTTTGCCCGCCGCCCGGGCCCGCACCACTTCACGCCAGATGGTCTCCGACCCGGTCACCGCGCCGCCCGGGCTGTCGACACGCAGCACGATCGCGGCCACGTCGTCGTCGGTGGCGGCCGCGCGCAGCGCCGCGGCGATGGTGTCGCCCCCCGCACTGGACCCGCCGATCGGCAGCACTCCCGGCCCGCCGCGACCGCTCACGATCTGGCCGTCGAGCGTCACCACCGCGATGGTGGGGCGACCCTTCCGGCCCGGCACCTTGACCGACGGAAGCTCCGGACGGTGACTGCGGGCATACCGCGACAGGAACAGCCGGTCGGGTGCGGCATTCCCGTCGGGATCCGAAAGATCCTGCGCACCAGTGAGTTCCATGATCCGCAGATAGGCCTCGTCACGGAAGCCGATCCGGTCCACCAACCGGCCCGCCACCGCGTCGTCGCGCAGCAGCGGTGCCCGGTCGGCCAGCGCGTCGACCGCGGCGGGTTCGATGTCACGGGATTCGGCGACCGCCGCCCGCACCTGGGCGTGCAGGCTCTCGACCAGGGCGGTGTCGGCCTCGCGGTGCGCATCGGTGTAGCTGTCCTGCGTGAAAAGGTTTGCCGCCGACTTGTATTCGCCCCGCGCGACGAACTGCGCCTCGATGCCGGCCTTGGCCAGCGCGTCGCGCAGGAACATCGCGTTGGTGGCGAAGCCCACCAATCCCACGGTGCCCGACGGCTGCATCCACACCTCGCCGAACGCCGACGCCAGGTAGTACGACATGGTGCCGGGATAGGTCTCGGCCCACGCCAATGACGGTTTGGCGGCGGTGAACTCAGCGATGGCGGCCCGCAGCTCCTGGATGGGTCCGGCGGGCGCGGCCGCGATCTGCACGCGGACGATCAGACCGGCCACCCGGTCGTCCTCGGCGGCCCGGTGGATGGCGGCAACCATCTCGCGCAGTGCCAGTGGTCTGCCCTGCCCGGCGATCAGGGCCATCGGGTCGAACCCGGCGGTCTCCGGCGGAGCGTGCTGAAGGTCCAGCTCGAGGATGCATCCGTCGGGAATCCCGTTGTGGCGGGCGGTGTCGACGCGGCGGGCCAGGCCGCGGACGTCGTCGGGGCCCGGTAGGCCGGGCAACTTCGGTAGCAGCGAGAACATGCACCGAGCCTACCGATCCCGGGCCGGGTGGTTACCGCACGTACCGGCCGTACTCCGGGCAGTAGACGCCCGACGAGATCCGCATCAGCCCGATCGCCTGGGCGCGCTCGAGGCCGCGGTTCTGCAACTCGGTGACCACGCCGCGGACCGACGGGATGGGGTTCACGTTGTTCTTGATCGCCGCTGTCAGCATGTTGCACACGCCGTGCCCGACCGCGGGCACGTCGGTCCCCTCCTCGAGCGGGATCTGCAGTGCCGTCATGGCGGCGGTGAACCGCTGGTCGGGGGTCGCTGGCACCGTCGTGGTCGGGGCAGAGCCGTCGTCGGGCTCGGCGGCGGCCGGTCCGGACGTCAACCCGGCGCCGATCCCGAGGCAGACGGCGACCAGGATCGCGGCGGCGGGGCGAATCATCGTTGGCTCCTGAGGGTTTTGCGGTCGCAGTGTAATCGCGGCCGCGCTGCCGGGCGTTACTCCCCCACGAACGCAGGAACCCCCGCGGATCGGCGCGGGGGTTCGAGCGTGAACAGCGCTACAGCTCGGTGGCGGTACCACCGGCGGCGCGGATCGCCTCGCGGGCGGCGCCGCTGAACTTGTTCGCGGTGACGTCGACCTTGACGGCCAGCTTTCCGTCGCCGAGCACCTTGACCAGAACGTTCTTGCGGACCAGACCGTTGGCGACCAACTCGTCGACACCGATGGTGCCGCCCTTCGGGAACGCCTTGGCGATGTCGCCGACGTTGACCACGCCGTACTCGGTGCGGAACCGGTTGCGGAAGCCCTTGAGCTTGGGCAGCCGCATGTGGATCGGCATCTGCCCACCCTCGAAGGTCACCGGCACGTTCTTGCGGGCCTTGGTGCCCTTGGTGCCGCGACCGGCGGTCTTGCCCTTGGAGCCCTCACCACGGCCCTTGCGCGTCTTCGCCTTCTTCGACCCGGGAGCCGGCTTCAGGTCGTGCAGCTTGATGATGTCGCTCATGCGTTCACCTCTTCAACTTCGACGAGGTGGTGGACGGCCTTGATGAGGCCCCGCGTCTGCGGGCTGTCCTCACGCACCACCGACTGGCGGATCTTGTGCAGACCCAGGGTGCGCAGGCTCTCGCGCTGCTTCCAGCGTGCGCCGATGACGCCCCGCACCTGGGTGATCTTGAGATCGGACATTACTGAGCACTTCCTTCACGCGCGGCCGCAGCGGCCAGCGCCTCACTCTCGCGACGGGCCTTCAGCATGCCGGCCGGCGCGACGTCTTCGATCGGCAGACCGCGACGGGCCGCCACCTCTTCGGGACGCTGCAGCAGCTTGAGCGCGGCGACGGTGGCATGCACCACGTTGATCGCGTTGTCGCTGCCCAGCGACTTGGCCAGCACGTCGTGCACGCCGGCGCATTCCAGCACCGCGCGGCACGCGCCACCGGCGATGACACCGGTACCCGGGCTGGCCGGACGCAGCATGACCACACCGGCGGCGGCTTCGCCCTGGACGGGATGGACCACGGTGCCGCCGATCAGCGGGACGCGGAAGAAGTTCTTGCGGGCCTCTTCGACGCCCTTGGCGATGGCGGCAGGGACCTCTTTGGCCTTGCCGTAGCCGACACCGACCATGCCCTTGCCGTCGCCGACGATCACCAGCGCGGTGAAGCTGAACCGGCGGCCGCCCTTGACCACCTTGGAGACGCGGTTGATGGTGACGACGCGCTCGAGGTACTGGCTCTTCTCGCGGTCGTCGCGACCACCACGGCCGCGATCACCGCGGTCGTCACGGCGACCACGGCCGCCCCGGTCGTTGCTGCGCTGCTCATCGTTGCGGGTGCCAGCGGTGGGAGTGTCCGCAGCTGCGGCAGTCTGCTCCGCCATCATGCGGTCCTTCCGGTCTTTGTCAGGTTCGTCATCATCTAGAAGCTCAATCCGTTCTCGCGGGCGGCATCGGCCAGGGCGGCGATCCGGCCGCCGTAGGTGTACCCACCGCGGTCGAACACGACGGTGTCGATGCCGGCGGCCTTGGCGCGCTCGGCGATCAGCTGACCGACCCGAACGCTGTGCGCCTTTTTGTCGCCCTCCACACCACGCACGTCGGACTCGATGGACGAGGCCGCGGCCAGCGTGGTGCCGGTCAGGTCGTCGACGAGCTGGACGTGGATATGCCGCGCGGAGCGGTTGACCACCAGGCGGGGCCGCTGGGCGGTGCCGGAGACCTTCTTGCGCAACCGGGCGTGCCGGCGGATCCGCGCGGTCCGGCGGGTCGCGGAGATGTTCTGGCCGACCGGCTGGTGCTTCTTCTGCTCGGCGCTCTTGGTATCAGCCATGGTTACTTACCTGTCTTTCCGACCTTGCGGCGGATCTGCTCACCCTCGTAGCGGATGCCCTTGCCCTTGTAGGGGTCGTTCTTCCGCAGACGACGGATGTTGGCGGCGATCTGGCCGACCTTCTGCTTGTCGATGCCGGAGATCGAGAACTTCGTCGGCGTCTCCACCGCGAAGCTCACGCCCTCGGGGGCGGCGATCAGCACCGGGTGGCTGTAGCCCAGAGCGAACTCGAGGTCGCTGCCCTTGGCCACTACGCGGTAGCCGACGCCGAAGATCTCCATCTTGGTGGTGTAGCCCTCGGTCACGCCGGTCACCAGGTTGGCGATCAGCGTGCGGGACAGCCCGTGCAGTGAGCGGTTGCGCCGCTCGTCGTTCGGGCGGGTGACCACGATGGCGCCGTCGTCGTCGCGCGCGACCTCGATGGGCTCGGCGACGTCGAGGACCAGGGTGCCCTTCGGGCCCTTGACGGACACGTTGCGCCCGTCGATCGTCACGTCGACCCCGGACGGAACCGGGACCGGCTGCTTTCCAATGCGAGACATTGTTTCTTACGCTCCTATCCCGCTACCAGACGAACGCGAGGACTTCGCCGCCCACGCCCTGTCGTGCCGCCTGCCGGTCGGTCAGCAGACCCGAGGACGTGGAGATGATCGCCACGCCCAGGCCGCCGAGCACCTTCGGCAGGTTGGTGGATTTCGCGTAGACCCGCAGGCCGGGCTTGGACACCCGGCGCAGGCCGGCGATGCTGCGCTCACGGCTGGGGCCGTACTTGAGCGAGACCACCAGGGACTTGCCCACGCGGGCGTCTTCCGTGCGGTAGTCGCTGATGTAGCCCTGCTCCTTGAGGATCTCGGCGATGTTGGCCTTGATCTTGGAGTGGGGCAGGGTCACTTCGTCGTGGTACGCCGAGTTGGCGTTGCGCAGACGTGTCAAGAAGTCTGCGATCGGATCCGTCATTGTCATGACAGGTGTGTCACCTTCCTCGCGGCGGTTCCCGGTCCGGGCCTACCGCGCCCTTACTTGATCGGAGTTTGTGGGCTTACCAGCTGGACTTCTGCACACCGGGCAGTTCGCCGGCGTGGGCCATCTCGCGCAGGCAGATCCGGCACAGGCCGAACTTGCGGTAGACGGCGTGCGGGCGTCCGCACTTGTTGCACCGCGTGTACGCGCGAACCGCGAACTTCGGCTTCTTGTTGGCCTTGTTGACCAGAGCCTTCTTTGCCATCTGCTCAGTTCTCCTTGAACGGGAAGCCGAGGGCCCGCAGCAGCGCGCGACCTTCGTCGTCGTTGGTCGCCGAGGTGACGACGGTGATGTCCATGCCGCGCGGGCGGTCGATGGAGTCCACGTCGATCTCGTGGAACATCGACTGCTCGTTCAGCCCGAAGGTGTAGTTGCCGGTGCCGTCGAACTGCTTGGGGCTCAGACCACGGAAGTCGCGGATACGCGGCAGCGCGATCGAGATCAGCCGGTCCAGGAACTCCCACATCCGGTCGCCGCGCAGCGTGACGCGGGCACCGATCGGCATGCCCTCGCGCAGCTTGAACTGGGCGATCGACTTGCGGGCCTTACGGATCTCGGGCTTCTGGCCGGTGATCAGCGCCAGGTCGTTGACGGCGCCGTTGATCAGCTTGGCGTCGCGGGCTGCGTCGCCGACGCCCATGTTCACGATGACCTTCACCACGCCGGGGATCTGCATGACGTTGGCGTAGTTGAACTCGTCGTTGAGCGCGCCCTTGATCTCTTCGCGGTAGCGCTGCTTCAGCCGGGGCTGAACCTTCTCGGTGTTTTCCAAGGTGGTCATCAGATGTCCTTGCCGTTGGTCTTGGCGATGCGCACACGCTTGCCGGACTCGTCGTCGGTGCGGTAGCCGACGCGGGTCGGCTTGCCGTCGGAGTCGACGACCATCACGTTGCTGACGTGGATCGACGCTTCCTGGGTGATGATGCCGCCGGACTTGGCGCCACGTTCGTTCGCCGACTCGGCCTTGTGCTTCTTGATGCGGTTGACGCCCTCGACGAGCACCCGGTTGCGGGTCGGGTAGGCCTCCAGGACCTTGCCCTTGGCGCCCTTGTCCTTACCGGAGACGACGAGCACGGTGTCGCCCTTGTGGACCTTCATCTACAAAACCTCCGGAGCCAACGAGACGATCTTCATGAACTTCTTCTCCCGCAGCTCACGGCCGACCGGCCCGAAGATGCGGGTGCCGCGCGGATCGTTGTCGGCCTTGATGATGACGGCCGCGTTCTCGTCGAACTTGATGTAGCTGCCGTCGGCGCGCCGGCGTTCCTTGACGGTGCGGACGACGACGGCCTTGACGACGTCGCCGCGCTTGACGTTGCCGCCGGGGATGGCGTCCTTGACGGTCGCAACGATGACATCACCGATGCCGGCGTAGCGCCGCGCCGAGCCACCGAGCACGCGGATGCACAAGATCTCCTTGGCGCCCGTGTTGTCGGCGACCTTGAGCCGCGATTCCTGCTGAATCACTAGATCTCCTAGACCTGGTCGATATGTGTGCACGCCAATTAACCTGGCGTGCGCGGTCTTGAACTGCTTGAGCTGTCGAAGGGCACGCAGGGTCTTCAGGTAGGGCCCGATGGCCATCCCAAATACCGAGGTCTGCCCACGGCAACCCCGCAAGTTTAGGTGACGAGCGGGAATGCTCCAAATCCAGAGGACGGGCGCTTCGACTTCGTCATCAGGGTGGCCACGGCCGCCGAGCCCGATCTGGACGAGGTGGCTGGGCACCTGCACGCATGGAATTACCGGGAAACTCGAGCCCGGCCGACGCGGCGGGCGCCGCGCATCACGACGTTACGCAGCGGAAGCCGATGTGCGTGGTGGCGCTGTCCTGGGACTGCGGCGAGCGGGCCGCGGGCCGGTAGCGGTGACAGTACTCGGGCGCGCACAGGTGCGAGCCGCCCTTGAGCGCCTGCATGACGGTCGGATCGGGCTCCCGGGACGGCGCGCAGCACCCCTTGTCGGCCCCGGGCCGGTGCTGTGGCACGTACCGCGTGGTGGTCCACTCCCAGACGTTGCCGATCATGTCGACCAGGCCGAAACCGTTCGCCGGGAAGGCGCCGACCGGCGACGTGCCGGTCCAGCCCAGCGCGCCGTCGTTGCGGTACGGGAACCGGCCCTGCCAGGTGTTGGCCATCAGCTGCCCGCCCGGGGCGGCGTCCGCACCCCACGAATAGGTGGTGTCGGCGCCGCCGCGGGCGGCGTACTCCCACTCGGCCTCGGTGGGCAGCCGCCGGTCGGCCCACTGCGCGTAGGCGTGGGCGTCGGGATAGGCGACCTGCACCACCGGGTGATCGGGGCGGTCCTCGATGCCGCTGGCCGGGCCGAACGGGTGTTTCCAGCTGGCGCCGGGCGCCCAGTCCCACCACTGCCGCCAGTCGTTCAGGTCCACGGGACCGGCGGTGGGCACGAAGATCAGCGCGCCGGGCAGCAGGTCCGCGGCGGCGACGCCGGGATACCGGGCCGGGTCCAGCGGCCGCTCGGCGACCGTGACATACCCGGTGTCGGCCACGAATTCGGCGTACTGCGCGTTGGTCACCGGGTGGCGCTCGATCGCGAACGCGGCCACCGTCGCAGTGTGCACCGGCGCCTCGTCAGGGTAGAAGCTGGTGGAGCCCATCCGGAAGTCACCGCCGGGCAGCGCGATCAACTCGGTGAGCATGTCCGCCAGGTTAGCCGGGCATGCGGACGCCGAAGTCGGCCAGCAGCACCGACTTCGCGGCGTCCAGCGAGGTGCCCTTGGGGGCCTGCAGCCGGATCGCGATGAGGAAGTTGCCGTCGTTGGTCCACACGTGCACCACCCGGTCGGCGAATTCGACCCCCTGACCGGGCTGGTCGGCGAGCATCCCCATCAGCTCCTGACCGCTGTAACCGCACAGGTCGCCCGGCAACACCGACAGGCTGCTGATCTCGGAGCCCTTCGTGCGGTCGTCGCCGTAGGCCCGGAACGCGGCGGCCGCGTCCAGCGTGGTCGGCGTGATGGTCACGGTGCCGGTCCTGCCGTCCGGCCCGGTCAGGTTCAGCGCGATGTCACCCTGCGGATCGGCGGCCGGGGTGAACCCATCGGGCAGCCCGAGCAGCACCGTCGGACTGCCCGGTGCCGCGCTGTGCGCCTCGACCGGCTGGGCCGGCGGCGTGTCCGGCGCGCAAGTGGTCTCCCCCGCACTCACCGGCCGCTTGGCGGTCTCCAGCACTCCGTAGTCCGGAAGGCCTTGCGGCGCTTCGAGATCCGAGGTGGTTACGGTACCCGGCAAGGTCGTCGAGGGCGCTGCAGAGGGCGCCGCACTGGCCGAGGACGGCTCGGGGGCGGCCACCGGCGCGGGTGCGGTGCGGCTGCACGCGCTCAGCGCAACCCCCACCACCACCACACTGGCAA
>JAKIXW010000016.1:28856-29182 GCA_022708865.1 Acidobacteriota bacterium | reverse complement strand
CCGACGCAACCCCGCGGTCACCGCGCAAGCCGCTGCTACTCTGCACTTGCTCACCAGGGGAAGGGCGATCCTCGGTATCGGTACCGGCGAACGTGAAGGCAACCAACCCTATGGCGTGGACTGGACCAAGCCCGTAGCTCGATTCGAAGAAGCGATCGCGACCATCCGCGCGCTGTGGAACTCCGGCGGTGACCTCGTATCTCGCGACTCGCCCTACTTTCCGTTGCATAACGCGGTGTTTGACTTGCCGCCGTATCGGGGGAAATGGCCGGAGATCTGGATCGCCGCTCACGGGCCGCGGATGCTGCAGGCCACTGGCCGCTACG
>JAKIXW010000016.1:311-28845 GCA_022708865.1 Acidobacteriota bacterium | reverse complement strand
TTTCGTGCTGCTGCGGCCCGCCGACTACGCGCGCAGCCTTGAGGCGGTGCGAGCGGCCGCGTCCGACGCTTCCCGCGATCCGCTGTCGATCGTTCCTGCAGTTCTCCGCCCGGTGATCACCGGGCGCCATCAAGACGACGTGGATGAGGTGCTGAGTTCGGTCGTGGCGAAATCGTATGCACTGGTGGCGCCTGGGGAAGCCTGGGCCCGCCACGGTGTGCAGCATCCGTTGGGTGCCGACTTCTCCGGAATGCATGACTTTGTGCCCCAGACCATCGACGAGCAGACGGTGTTGTCGTATACGGCGAAAGTCCCGATCGCACTGTTAAAAGAACAAGTCTTCAGCGGGACGCCCGCCGACGTCATCGACCAGGTTGCGGAATGGCGCGATCACGGACTCCGCCACTGGGTAGCCGTCAATGCCAGCGGGATGCAGCCAAGCCTGCGTAACGCCATGGGAACAACTGTGCCCTTCGTCAAGGTACTTCGCGGGCTCAGGAAGCTGTGAAACGCCGCTAAATCCGCGCAATGGCTCCAGCGTAATTGGCTTGCAGCACAAAGGAGCTCGCAACAGTAGCTGGTATATTCCGCATTTTCCGAGGTGATTACGTGGCAATTGCTGATTCAGTCGAGACGAGTGGCGACGTACCGCGCATACGTTGATGCCGACGCTCGGGCATTCGCCTCCAACGTCTGCGGGCTGTAGCCGGGGGCTTGACCCCGTGTGTTGGACACGCTCAATCCCAGGAATGTCTTGGGGGAAGCGAGATGATCCAACGCGATGGCAAGGAAGAATTATCCCGATGAGTTCAAGCGTGACGCGGTCGCGCTCTACCGGGACACCGAAGGCGCGACGATCACGGTGATCGCTGCCGAGCTCGGGGTCAGCGAGGCGACGTTGTCGGCGTGGTGCAAGGCCGCCGGGGTTCCCATCCGGCACCGCAAGCCCACGTCGGGGGCAACGACCAGCCCTGGCGCGGAGACCCCCGAGCAGGAGCTGACCCGGCTGCGCGCCCAGGTCAAGGACCTGCATGCAGAGAAGACCAAGCTGGCCACCGAGCGCGACATTCTCCGGTCGGCAGCCAAGTATTTCGCCGGGGAGACGAACTGGTGAGCCGCTTCCAGTTCGTCGCCGACCACCGGGACGCCTTCGAGGTGAAGTGGCTGTGTGAGGTTGTCGAGATCGCGCGTTCGTCGTTCTACGCCTGGTTGGCTGGCGCTGATGCGCGTGCTGAGCGTCAGGCTGCTGATGAGGCGCTGGCCGAGCGGATCCGCGTCGTGCACACCGAGGACAACACCTATGGGGCGCCGCGGATCACCGCCGAGCTCAACGACGGTGTCCCCGAGGTGCAGCGGGTCAACCACAAGCGGGTGGCCCGGGTGATGCGTACCGCTGGGATCGCCGGCTACCGACGCCGGCGCCGCGTCAAGACCACCACACCGGATCCGGCCAACCAGAAGGTCCCTGACCTGCTGGGCCGGGATTTCACCGCCGCGCAGATCAACACTCGTTATGTCGGGGACATCACCTACCTGCCGCTGGCAACCGGCGGCAATCTGTACCTGGCCACGGTGATCGACTGCTGCTCCCGTCGGGTCGCGGGGTGGGCGATCGCCGAGCACATGCGCACCGAACTGGTCGAAGATGCACTCAAGGCCGCCGACGTGCTGCGGGGCGGATTGGCCGACGCGGTGTTCCACTCGGATCACGGAAGTCAGTACACCTCAAGGGATTTCGCGAAACTCTGCCAAGAACTGGGCGTCACCCAGTCTATGGGTGGTGTGGGGTCAAGTGCCGATAACGCGCTCGCCGAATCCTTCAACGCCGCCCTCAAACGCGAGGTCCTGCAAGACCGCAGCAGTTGGACGGACGCGACAACCTGCCGCCGTGAGGTCTTCCGCTGGCTGGCCCGTTACAACACCAAACGACGCCACTCCCGCTGCCGCCATTCCAGCCCCGCGGCCTACGAAAGGACACTGACAACCGCTACGCTGCCCGAAGCCGCTTAACCAGAAATCCCGTGTCCACTACGCGGGGGCAAGGCCCGCCACGCCACCCATGCACCAAATTCATAACATCCCCGATTCGATGTCGTTCATCGATGCGGCAGCCTTCGCCCTGACTGCGGGGACCGCCGGCCACGCGCTCCTGCAGCGCGCCCGCCTGCAGGCCGGCGAAACGGTACTCATCACCGGCGCCGCTGGAGGCTGCGGAAGTGCGGCTATACAGATCGCCAAAGCCGCTGGCGCGCAGGTCATCGCGGTGGCCGGAGGCACGCAGAAGGCCACGCTGGCGGCAAGACTCGGAGCGGACTTCGTCATCGATCACCTGACTCTTGAGGGTGAACGTGCGCTTTCCACGCACGTCGCCGAATTGACCGACGGCCGAGGTGTCGATGCTGTCTTCGATAATGTCGGTACGGCGGTGCGCGAGCTCATTCGCTGTCTCTCGTGGAACGGCCGGCTGCTCGTTGTGGGTTTCGCCGGCGGCGAGATACCGGTGTTGCCCCTCAACGTGACCATCCTGAAGTCAATCTCGGTGATCGGCATCGCTTACGGTGCTTCGGCGATCGTCAATCCGTCCGCCAACCGCGCACTACTCCAGCAGCTTTTCGATTGGCACGCCACCGGCACGCTCAGGCCTCATATCAGCACCGTGGTGGGACCAGCCGAAGCGGTCGACGCCATCCGGACTCTGCACGATCGGACTGCGCTGGGCAAAGTGGTCGTGGCGTTCACGCCGTCACCGACGCGCGGCTAGCGCGGGGTATAACCCGACGGCAGCAGCACGCTCTTGGCCTGGGTGTAGGCCTCGACACCTTCTGGTCCGTTCTCGCGACCGATACCGGAGTTCTTGTAGCCGCCGAAGGGTGCGCCCGGATCGACGGCATACATGTTGACTGCGTATGTCCCGGTGCGGATCTGCGATGCGACCTCGATGGCCTTGTCGTTGTCGGTGGTCCACACGGATCCGGCCAACCCGTAGGCAGAGTCGTTGGCGATCCGAACCGCGTCGTCCTCGGTGTCGTAGGGAATCACCGCGAGCACCGGTCCGAAGATCTCCTCCTGCGCGATGGTCATCGAGTTGTCGACGTCGGCGAACAGCGTCGGTTCGACGTACCAGCCGCTGTCGAGGCCCTCGGGCCGGCCGCCGCCGGTGACGATCCGGGCGCCTTCCTCGACACCCTTCTTGATGTAGCGCTCGACGCGTTCACGCTGCTTCTCACTGATCAACGGCCCGATCATCGCGGCGGCGTCATCGGGCAGACCAATCGGTGTACTGCGCACGGCTGCCGCGAGTTTCTCGACGATCTCGTCATAGCGCGACCGTGGCGCCAGGATGCGGGTCTGGCCCACGCAGGCCTGACCGCTGTTCATCAACCCGGAGAACACCAGCATCGGCATGGTCGAATCGAGGTCGGCGTCTTCGAGGATGATCGCGGCCGACTTGCCCCCGAGTTCGAGGGTGCAGGGCTTGAGCTTCTCGGCGGCGATCTTGGCGATCTCTTTGCCGACCGCCGAACTGCCGGTGAAGGTGAACTTGTCGACCTCGGGGTTCGCTGTGAGCGCACGCCCGGTTTCCACTCCACCCGGAACGATCGACAGCACACCCTCGGGTAGGCCGGCTTCGGCGAATGCCTCGGCCATGACGAACACCGAGAGAGGCGTCTCGGCAGCGGGTTTGAGAACCACCGTGCACCCGGCAAGCAATGCAGGTCCAATCTTGTTGGCAGCCAAGAAGAACGGCACATTCCACGCGGTGATGGCGCCAACGACACCGATCGGTTCACGCACGACCATGGTCTGACCGTAGACACCGTCGCGAAACTCCCGCCACGCGACCTTGTCAGCTGCGCCCGCATAGAACCTCAGGGTTGCGATCGCGGAACCGTACTGCATCGCCTCGACGATCATGGGCGGCTGACCGGTCTCCGCGGCAAGCAGATTTCTCAGCTCGTCGGCGCGCGCCTCGAGCACCTCGACCGCTCGGGCGATCACCGCTGCTCGCTCCGCAGGCGCCGTGGAAGGCCAAGGTCCCTCGTCGAAGGCTTTGCGTGCTGCTGTGCAAGCCAGTTCGACGTCCGCGGGGGCCGCAAGAGGAACCGTGCCGATCGGAGCACCGGTCGCCGGAGAGTGAACCGTGATGGTCTCCGACGTCGAAGGCTGGACCCAGCGGCCACCGATGAACAGTCGATCCCAGTGTGTATTCAGCGGCGAGGTGGATGTCATGTGTCCCTCTACGTGGTGAGCCAAGTGAGTTTATGCACAGCGGCCTTGCTACCAGTCAGCCTCTGTGAATCGGATTATCCCCCGGATGTTCTTGCCGTCGAGCATGTCTTGGTAGCCCTGGTTGATTTCCTCGAGACAGTAAGTATTGGTGATCATCTCGTCGATCTTGAGTTGACCGGACTTGTACAGCGCCACGAGTCGTGGGGTCTCGGTTCTCGGATCGCTGCCACCAAAGATGTTCCCTTTGAGCGTCTTCTGCAGCATGGCCAGCAAGAACAGGTTCAACTTGACGTCGACGTCGGTCAAGGATCCCATTCCCGTGACGACAACGGTGCCCGTCTTGGCGGTCAGAATCATCGCTTCTTCTATGTACTCCCCCCGCATCTCGCCGACGGCGAGAATGACTTTGTGGGCCATCACTCCGCCGGTGATTTCCAGAAGGGGTTCGATCGCCGACGACATCGACTCGAAGGTTCGGGTGGCGCCGAATCTGAGCGCTTGCTCCCGCTTGAACGGGACAGGATCCACGCCGATGATCTCCCGGGCGCCTGACACCACAGCGCCTTGCAGAGCACTCATCCCGATACCGCCGAGCCCAACGACGACAGCTGTTTCGCCCGCGCGTATTTCGGCGATGTGGGTTGCAGAACCGAACCCGGTGGGTACCGCGCAACCCATGATGGCGGCCGACTCGAACGGGACACTCGGATCGATCTTGATGACCGAGTCCTGGTGCACCGTCATGTACGGCGCGAACGTACCCAGCAGACTGAACGGCGACACCTCGAGGCCACGAGAATGGACACGGGCAGATCCGTCCGCGAGTGCCCTTCCTGTGAACAGCACCGCGCCTCGATCACACAACGCTCCGTGGCCGGTCATACAGGACTGACACGTCCGGCAGGACGGGATGAACGTCACGATCACGTGGTCGCCTTCGGCCAGCGCCGTCACGCCGCTACCAACCTTGGTGATCACACCTGCGCCCTCGTGCCCGCCGAGCGCGGGCAACACGATCGGGTTCGACCCGGTCATCATGTGGTAGTCCGAGTGACACATCCCAGCGGCATGCAACTGGATCTGTACTTCGCCTGCAACGGGGTCTCCCACGTCGATCTCGTCGACCGTGAACCCTTCGTTCAGTGCGAGAACCAACGCGCCCTTGGTTTTCACGGGCCGAGTCCCTTCCTTGCGTCGATATCGCCGACAGTGACTGAGCGCCACATAAGAATCATCCGCCGCAGTGCATCACGCCATAATTACACCGTAATCTGGGGAACGCAAGTACTCTGCACACTGCGCCGAGACCGGGCCGCGCGAAGGCTGTCCGGCGATTACACTGTGATCACCCGCGACCGGACCGGGCGAAATGAGGCGAACACGTGGCCAGCGAACTTTCCCTCGGTGCGGATGAGATCGTCGCAGCTGCAGTCGAGATTCTTCGCGAAAAGGGGCTGGACGCGATCTCCATGCGTAGCGTCGCAACTCGCCTGGGGGTGACCCCGCCGCCGGTCTATTCGCGAATCGGCAACAAGGATGCCTTGCTGGCAGCCGTGGCGGACCACTTACTCCGGGATCTCGCCCCGCCGCTTGCCCCCGACGAGCAGTGGCCGGACTATGCGGCCAAGTGGACCCATCACTTGCGCGCACGACTAACCGAGGCCTTCGACAGCCGCCTCTTCCTCGAGGTCAAGAAGCCCGCTTATTTCGAGGCCTCCCGCCCGCTGATCGAATGCATGCGTCGAGACGGCATGTCGAAGGAGATGGCTGTCCGTGCCTGCCGGCTATTGATGTGGGCGACAGTGGGTTTCGTGGCAATGGGGCACCAATCTACGCCGGGCAACACCCGTCGCCGTCGATCCGGGTTACCCGGGGGAGATCCGGACGGAGTCAGTCCGGCCGAAGTCGACGATCTCTTCGCGCTGCAGATGCGGCTACTCATCGTGGGCCTCCGCGACGAAGCGGCCGCGGATCGAAGTTCCTGACTTGGCCCGCTTCCGGACCCGTTTCGCGGATTTGGAGTCGGACAAGGGCCTGCGATCGGGTGGGCAGTTATGACGCCCTGTCCCACCCCCCCTGGGCCGTGACGTCTTGGGCACGACGGCGGCCGGTGACAGACGGACGTCAACGGCGCAACGCGGCCAGCTCTGATCGGGACCGCACACCCAGCTTGGCATCGACGCGGGTGAGATGGTATAGCACCGTTTTCGTGGACACGTGGAGCTCGGCGGCCACCTCACGATTCGAAAGCCCTTGGGCGACAAGCTTTGAGACCGCCTCTTCCCGCGGTGTCAGGCCCACATCGTCACGGGATCTGCGGACCTGGTGCAGGCCACCGGCCTTGAGCTCGCGATCGCAGCGGGCGACGTAGGCGTGGGCGCCCAAAGAGAGTTAGATCTCACGGGCTGTGCTGATCACCTCATCGGCCTGTCGTCGCTTACCTGCGCGCCGCAGCGTCTGTCCGAAAGCGAAGTTGTCCCGCGCGATGTCATAACGCAGCGGTAGCCCGTTCAGCAACTCCAGAGATGCTTCGAAGGAATGTCGCGCGGCATGAATGTCACCGAGCGCGCCGTGCAGGCGGCCACGGGCGTAGCCGAGACGGGCCTGCGCCGACCGGTGGCCGCGAGCTCGGGCGCGCGGTTCATGCGGCTGCAGGAACGCATCCGACGGCGTCCACCTGCCCGTCCAGGACGAGCGCGTTGCGCAGCAGGTCAGGCCACGGCCAGTACCCCGGCTCCTGCAGCGACGTGCCGCCGGCAATCCGGACGAGCGGCTCTGCGAGCCGGCGAACTTTCGCGGAATCCGCCTCTTCTTCGGCGATCTGGCCTGCGCCAGCACAGTCGGATCGCCATCATCTCGTAATCACCGGCGCCGTCCCGCCCAGCGCGCACGGCTGATGCCGCCGATGCCCAGTCACCGCGCAAGCCACGATCTGGGCCGCAGTCCACTCCAACAGCGGTGTCGTCACGACGATTCCGCTGGTCTCGGCGAGGGCACGGCCCTGCTCGACCGTGTTCATCGCCCGGTCCCGACCGGGTGAAGTCTGTTTGTCGAGTTGCCACAAATATGGAGTAATCGAATATGCAAAGTTACCAGTAAACCACTGCATATTATATTGTTGCGCAACGCTTTTCGGCTCCGGACAGCCGAGTAGCGTCCTCCCTACTGGTGATGAGGATGGGTGACCGGCCGGAGCTCAAGTCGCGGGATTCCCGCGAAGTCGGCTGGATTACATGTGTAGAGCGGCAACGCATGCGCGATCGCGCTCGCCGCGATGAGTGCGTCATACGCGCGCGCCGCGGGCTTACGCCCCGATGCGCGCAGTGCCGCCGCGACGGCGCCAAATGCCCGCGCACAATCACCATCGAACGGAAGAACATCAAAGTCCGCCTCGGCCTGCTGCAGGTGCTGCTGACGGGCACTGCGCTCGGTATCGTCGCGCGCTACGTGCGGACCCACGGAAAGCTCGGCGAGCGTTATCGCGCTAATAACCGATTCATCGGGAAGCTCGGCTGGGTCGGATATCTGGCCGAGGAGGATCACCGTCGAGGTGTCCAGCATCCCCTGGCTCGAAGATTCTGTCACAGCGACGGGTCGATCAGATTGTCGATGTCGCGCCGGAGCGCATCTGGGCTCACCTGCGGAAAATTCTTGCGGCGACGAATGAGTTCGGCTGGGCCGGCGCTGGATCGGGGCAGGGGGCGGAGCTCAGCCACCGGCGCACCGTCGCGAGTGACGACGATGCGTTCGCCGTGCTCAACGCGGCGCAGGACTTCTCCCCCGTTGTTCCGAAGGTCGCGCACCGTCACCGTGTCCATGGGAGCAAGTGTATCACCGGTGAGACGGTGGTGCGAGTTGCGTAGCTGCCCAACCCGCGCCTCGAATATGCAGGAATCGAATATGCAGGGTTACCAGTATCGTTTTCTTCCCCGTATTTGGCTGGGGTCCAACGGTTCTCACCTATCGCGCGAGGCCAAGAAATGCCATCATCGCTCGCTCGACCTCCACGACTTGCTCCGCTGTCAGCCGACCAACTCGGGCGTGGAACGCAGGGTGAGCGTGGTGTTCAGTGCGCCGTTACTTCGGCGATGGCGGTGCGGGTTGAGGATTCATCGACGATGGCCGCCCAGTCAGATTTGAGGCCGGACAGCAAGACTGCTGAACCATTCGAACAGGACCGCGCGCACGGATACCAATAGTTGGTATCATGGATTCTGTGGGGAAGAACACCTCGTTCAGCCTGGACGAGCATTTCAGCGCATTCATCGAAGACGAGGTCGCCTCGGGCCGGTATCGCTCCGCGAGCGACGTCGTACGCGCCGCGCTGCGTTTGCTCGAAGACCGCGAGACGCGCTTGGACGCCCTGCGGCAGGCACTGATCGCCGGCGAAAATTCCGGCGCATCGACACCGTTCGATTTCGATGAGTTCGTGTCGCGGAAGCGCGCGACAGGGCCGCACGGAGGATGAGCCGGTATGTCCTGGCCCCTGCCGCCCAGGCCGACCTGGACCAGATCTGGGACTACACCTGCCAGCGGTGGAGCGCCGACCAGGCCGAGGCGTACGTGCGCGAGATCCAGCGGGCCATCGAGCGTGTGGCCGACAACCCGCGGATCGGACGGTCTTGCGAAGAGGTTCGCACCGAATATCGCCGCCACGCCGTTGGATCACACACGCTCTACTACCGACTTGGCGGCGCCGGCGACCACCTGCTCGTCGATGTGGTCCGCATCCTGCACAAACTGATGGATGTCGATCGGCACCTCGACTGACCGACCTTTGGGCGTGGTCAGCGCGAAGCGCATCCGCGCCTCGTCGCGGTAGCGGTCGAACTGGCTGCGCAGCGATGTCAGCGCCTCGCGTTGAGCGTCTGCTGTGCGTTCAGCCGCTAGCGCCGCAAGACTCGGCCGAGGGTCCGCAAAGATGTCTGACGTGCCGACTACTATTTCGGCGGCGCACCCACACCTGGCCGAACAGACCGCCGCCAACGAGGCCGTGTGCTGGGTCCGCCCCTCCCCTGTCTCGATGGAAAGGATGAGCTGTGAGTTACACCGCGGCCGACATCACCGAACTCGACGATGTCCAGCACACCCGCCTGCGGCCGGCGGTGAACCTCGGACTGGACGTACTCAACACCGCGCTGCGCGAGATCGTCGACAACGCGATCGAGGAAGTCGCCGAACCCGGCCACGGCGGGTCCACCGTGACGATCACGTTGCACGCCGACGGATCGGTCAGCGTCGCCGACGACGGCCGTGGCCTGCCGGTCGACTCCGACCCGGTGACCGGTAAGAACGGGATCGTGAAGACGTTGGGTACCGCGCGGGCCGGCGGCAAGTTCTCGGCACACACCGATGCCGCCAGCACCGGCGCCGGCCTGAACGGAATCGGCGCTGCCGCAGCAGTTTTCATCTCTGCACGGACCGATGTCACGGTGCGCCGGGCGGGCAAGACCTACCTGCAGAGTTTCGGCGGCGGCTACCCGGGCGAGTTCGACGGCAAGGATTTCGACCCAGCCGCCCCCTTCACCCGTGACGACGCGCAGAAATTGCGCGGCGCGAGCAACCGGAAGCCCGACGCCCACGGCACCACGGTGCGGATCCTGTTCGACACGGCCGTCGTGCCGGACTCCAGCGTAGACATCAACGAGGTGCTGCTGCGCGCGCATGCGGCGGCCCGCATGTCCCCCGGCGTGCACCTGGTGGTGATCGATGACGGCTGGCCGGGCGAGGAGATCCGGCCGGAGCTGCTCGAAGCGTTCCACGGCCCGTGGGGCACCGACACCCTGCTCGACCTGATGTGCAGCGCCGCAGGCACCCCTGCTCCCGGCGTCCGCGCCGTCGTGGAGGGCCGCGGCGAGTACACCACCGGCCGCGGCCCGACCCCATTCCGGTGGTCGTTGACGGCCGGCCCCGCCGAGCCAGCCACAGTGGCCGCGTTCTGCAATACCGTGCGCACCCCCGGCGGCGGATCGCACCTGACCGCCGCGGTGAAGGGGCTGTCCGAAGCCCTGGCCGACCGCGCTTCCCGCATCCGTGACCTGGGCCTGGCCAAAGGTGAGGACGGTCCGGAGCCACAGGATTTCGCCGCGGTCACCGCGCTGGCCGTCGACACCCGCGCCCCCGACGTGGCATGGGACTCCCAGGCCAAGACCGCCGTTTCCTCGCGGTCCTTGAACGTGGCGATGGCTCCCGAGGTCGCGCGCAGTGTCACCATCTGGGCCGCCAACCCCGGCAATGCCGAAGCGGTGTCGCTGTGGACCACGCTGGCATTGGAGGCGGCCAGGGCGCGGCGCAGTGCCGAGGGTGCCAAAGCCCGCTCCCGGGCGGCGTCGAAAGCCAAAGGGCTGGGCACGAATCTGTCGCTGCCGCCCAAGCTGCTGCCCAGCCGGGAAAGCGGTCGAGGGTCGGGCGCCGAGTTGTTCCTGTGCGAGGGCGATTCCGCTCTGGGCACTATCAAGGCGGCCCGCGACGCCACCTTCCAGGCTGCCTTCCCGCTGAAGGGCAAGCCGCCCAACGTCTACGGGTTCACCGTGAGCAAGGCCCGCTCCAAGGATGAGTTCGATTCGATCGAACGAATCCTGGGCTGCGGAGTGCGAGACAACTGCGACCCGGAGTCCTGCCGGTACGACCGGATCTTGTTCGCGTCCGACGCCGACCCCGACGGCGGCAATATCAACTCCAGCCTCATCTCGATGTTCCTCGATTTCTACCGGCCGCTGGTCAAGGCCGGGATGGTGTACGTGACACTGCCGCCACTGTTCGTGGTCAAGGACGGTCAGCAGCGGGTCTACTGCCAGGACGAATCCGAACGCGATGCCGCGGTGACGCAGATGAAGGCCACCTCCAAACGCAAGGTGGAGGTCCAGCGGAACAAGGGTCTCGGCGAGATGGATGCCGAAGACTTCTGGAACACCGTACTGGATCCGCAGCGGCGCACAGTGATTCGAGTTCATCTCGATGATGGCGACCCGAAGCTGCACCACACCCTATTCGGTGGGCCGCCCGAGGGCCGGCGCACCTGGATGGCCGACGTCGCGTCCCGCGTCGACATCTCTGCCCTCGATCTGGACTAGAAAGACTGGGAAGAATCACCTGTGACCGCCACCCTGGACGCTGCCGAGCAGAACCCCGACCTGGTCCTCGACCAGAGCGCTGATGACTACTGGAACCACTATCAGCTGACCTTCGCGCTCTACAGCGTCAGCGACCGCGCCATCCCATCCGCGTTCGACGGGCTCAAGCCCGGCCAACGACGGCTGCTCTATCAAATGTATGACTCCAGGCTGCTGCCCGGGAACAAGCCGCAGAAGTCCTCGAAGGTCTGCTCGGCGGTCACCGGCAACCTGCACCCGCACGGCGGCGCGTCGATGTACGGCGCAGCGGCGCTGATGGCCGCTGAGTTCCAGCGGGTGAAAGTCATTGACGGACAAGGCGCTTTCCCTCGCATCCAGGGTGACATCCCCGCCGCCGACCGCTACACCGAAATGCGGTTGTCCGCACCCGGCGCGGCGCTGACCGCTGAGCTCGCCGATCACGCGGTGCCCATGGTGTCGACGTTCGACGGTGAGTGGATCGAGCCGACCGTATTGCCGGCCCAATGGCCGGTGCTGCTGTGCAATGGCGCTGTGGGCATCGCCGAAGGCTGGGCCACCAAGGTGCCCGCACACAACCCTCGCGAGATCATGGCCGCCTGCCGGGCACTGCTGAAAACCCCGAACATGACCGACGACAGGTTGATCAAGCTCATCCCCGGCCCCGATTGGGGCAGCGGCGCCACCGTGGTCGGCACCGCGGGCCTCCGAGAGTACATCACCACCGGCCGGGGCGCATTCACGGTCCGCGGCACCGTCTCCGTCGACGGAAAGAACTGCGTCATTACCGAACTGCCGCCCGGCGTCGCGAGTAACACGGTTCAGGAACGCATCCGGGCCCTGGTCGAGTCCGGCGAGCTCTCCGGTGTCGCGGACATGTCCGATCTGACCGACCGGCGCAACGGGCTGCGCATCGTCGTCACCGCCAAACGCGGCCACGACCCCGAGCAGATCCGCGAGCATCTGCTCGCCCTGACACCGCTGGAGTCGACGTTCGCCGCCAGCGTGGTCGCCCTCGACGAGGACCGGGTACCGCGCTGGTGGTCGGTACGTGAGCTGATCTCGGCGTTCCTGCATCTGCGCGACTCGGTGGTGCTGCATCGCAGCGAGTACCGACTGGAGAAGGTGACCGCGCGGCGCCATCTGGTGGCCGGCCTGATGACCATCCATTTGGATATCGATGCTGCCGTCGCGGTCATCCGAGGATCCGACACCGTCGACGAGGCCCGCCAGGGCTTGCAGGATCGCTTCGCGATCGATGCCGAGCAGGCGGATTACGTTCTGGGACTCCAGCTTCGGCGCCTCACCAAGCTCGACGTCATCGAGCTACGGGCCGAGGCCGAGAAGCTGGACGCCGAGTTCGCCGAGCTCACCGAGTTGGTGTCGAGTCCCGATGCGCGCCGCAAAGTGATCGACCAGGAACTGGTGGAGACGGCGAAGCTGTTCAAGGGCGCGGAGTTCGACCGTCGCACCGTGCTGGACTTCGACGCCACACCGACGGCGGCCAGCTCCGACGAGGACGGTCCAAGGGAGCGTCGGACGAACGCCGCGTGGCGACTCGACGACCGCGGCGTGTTCTCCGACAGCCACGGGGAACTGCTGACCTCCGGACTGGGCTGGGCGGTGTGGGCCGACGGACGGATCAAGTTCACCACCGGGAACGGCCTGCCCTACAAGATCCGCGACATCCCGGTGGCGCCCGACATCACCGGGCTGCTGATCTCCGGCGTGCTGACTGCCGGATCGCATCTGGCATTGGTGACGCGGCGCGGAAAGGTGCTGCGCATCGACCCCGCCGCGGTGAATCCGCAGGGCGCTGCCGGCAATGGCGTGGCCGGGGTGAAGCTCGCGGACGGCGACGATGCGGTGATCGCCGCCCTACCTCTCACGTGTGAGAACGGCGAAGCCATCCTGTCGGTCTCCGAAAAAGGTTGGAAGGTAACCGAAGTCGCCGATATCCCGGTCAAGGGTCGCGGCGGTGCGGGCGTCGGCTTCCACCCGTTCGTCAATGGGGAGAGCACACTACTGTCGGCGACGGTCTCCGCCACCGGGTTCATCCGCGGCAAGAAGGCAGTGCCGCCACAGAAGCGCGCCAAGGCTTCGGTCAAGGGCTCCGGTAGCGACGTAATACCCACTACGTAGCCGATCGTCGCGCACACTGGGACACGCATCCGACGCGAGGGGAGGAACGATTCCGGACATCCGTCCCGTCGCCGAATTCGACTTCGTCATCGTGGGCGCGGGCAGTGCGGGCTGCCTGCTCGCCAATCGGCTCAGTGCCAATCCCGACCACCGGGTTCTCCTGATCGAGGCCGGCGGCACCGACGACTGGTTCTGGATCAAGGTGCCGGTGGGCTATCTGTACACGATTGCCAACCCCCGTACCGACTGGTGCTTCACCACCGAGCCCGATCCGGGTCTGGCCGGCCGCAGCATTCACTACGCGCGGGGCCGCGTGATCGGCGGCTGCTCATCGATCAACGCCAT
Source organism: Acidobacteriota bacterium (assembly GCA_022708865.1). Lineage (GTDB taxonomy): Bacteria > Actinomycetota > Actinomycetes > Mycobacteriales > Mycobacteriaceae > Mycobacterium. The sequence goes on along the minus strand of JAKIXW010000016.1, from coordinate 15,037 downwards.
GATCCACATGCGCGGACAGGCCTCCGATTACGAACTCTGGGCGCAGGCCACCGGTGACGACCGTTGGCGCTGGGGTGGCCCGGACTCCCCCGGTGAGACGCTCGCGATCTACCAGGAGCTGGAGGACTATTTCGGCGGAGCCGACGACTGGCACGGCGCCGGTGGTGAGATCCGGGTCGAGCGGCCGCGGGTGCGCTGGAAGATCCTGGACGCCTGGCAGGCCGCCGCGTCGGAGGTGGGCATTGCCCCGATCGACGAGTTCAACCGGGGCGACAACGCCGGCAGTGCGTACTTCCATGTCAACCAACGGCGTGGCCGTCGCTGGTCCATGGCGGACGCGTTCCTACATCCCGTCGCTCACCGACCCAATCTGACCGTGTACACGCAAACCCAGGCGTTGCGGCTGCTGATGGACGACCAGGTCGACGACCATCAGCGTCGCGGTGCCTGGATCACGGCCCAGCGCCGCGCTACCGGCGTGCGGCTACTGAAGGACGGCCAGATCGTGGATGCCCTAGCCCGCCGGGAGGTGATCCTGAGCGCCGGAGCCATTGGCTCGCCCCACCTCATGCAGGTCTCGGGTTTGGGCCCGGCCGGGCTACTCACCCAGCATCAGGTGCCGGTGGATGTCGATCTGCCCGGCGTGGGCGAGAACCTCCAGGACCACTTGCAGATTCGAACGATCTACCGGGTGCGGGGTGCCCGGACCGTCAACACGCTGTACCGCAATTGGATCACCCGTGGGGGCATGGGCCTTCAGTACCTGTTGATGCGATCAGGACCCATGACCATGCCGCCCTCGACATTGGGGGCGTTTGCCAAGAGCGACCCCGCGCTGGCCAGTCCCGATCTGGAATGGCATGTCCAGCCCTTGTCGTTGCCCAAGTTCGGCGAACCGCTGCACCCGTTCGCCGCGATCACTCCCTCGGTCTGCAATCTGCGCCCCAGCTCGCGCGGCAATGTGCGGCTGGCCCATGCAGATCCGCTGATCAACCCGAAGATCTCCTGCAATTACCTGTCGACCGAATCCGATCGTGAGATCGCCGTGCGCGGCCTGCGAATGACTCGGCAGATCATGGCTGCACCGGCCCTGGTCCCCTACCGTCCGGAAGAGTTGCTGCCCGGCCCGCAACTGGTACGCGATGGCGAATTACAAAGGGCGGCAAGCGAATTGGGAACAACGATCTTCCACCCGGTGGGCACCTGCGCGATGGGCGCCTTCGACACCCACGGTCGGCCGCAGTCGGCCGCCACGGTGCTCGACACCGACTGCCGGGTGTACCGCGTCGCCGGTCTTCGAGTGGTCGACGCTTCGGCGATGCCCACCATCACTTCCGGCAACACCAACGCGCCCGTCATGCTGATCGCAGAACGCGCTGCGCGGGCGATCCTGGGGTAACTCGAGGGCCCGCAGTTTCGGGCCTATTATGCTGCACCACAATCATTTTCATTTATCCGTACTGGATCAATCAGTCCCTGGCGAGATAGGCGGCGCTCGGCGGATACGATCCGCAGTTGGCCACAACGCGCCCAGAAATGAGGACCAGTCCCCGGTAGACGCTGGCCGAATGCCGATCGTTGCTACTTGACTACCACCTTGGTAGCATAACGGCGTGAAGCTGAGCGTGAGCTTGTCCGATGAGGACGTCGCAACATTGGACGCGTACATCGAGCGAACTGGATTGCCGTCGCGATCGGCAGGATTGCAGCGCGCGGTCCACATGTTGCGCCATCCTGACCTCGAGAATGACTACGCCCAAGCATGGGCACAGTGGTCCGCAGACGAGGATTCTGCTACGTGGGAAAGCGCCGTCGGGGATGGCGTGTCCGATGCTGCGCGGTGAGATCTGGCAGGTCGATCTGGATCCAGCCCGCGGCAGCGAGGCGAACAAGCGGCGGCCGGCTGTCATTGTCAGCAACGACAGGGCCAACGCCGCCGCGACACGTCTCGGCCGTGGCGTGGTGACCGTTGTCCCAGTGACCAGCAACGTCGATACGATCTATCCGTTCCAGGTCTTGCTGTCAGCGGCAACCAGTGGCCTGGATGTCGATTCGAAAGCCCAGGCCGAGCAAGTGAGATCCGTTGCGACGCAACGCCTGCTGCGCCGTCTGGGCCAGGTGTCCCCCACCGAACTTTCCACCCTCGATGATGCACTCCGACTACATCTGGCACTGTAACGGCAAGGGCGCGCCCCGTACGACAACGGATCGATTCGCCCCAGCAGATTCACCAACCACAGCAGTTGGGATCAAGCACCGCGCACAACGCTTGCAGCGCTTCCGGTTTCACGCGATGAAAGACATTCATGCCACGCCGGTCAGAGGTCAGCAGTCCCGCCCTGCGGAGGTGGCCGAGGTGGTGACTCACGGTGGACTCACTCAGGTCGAGTACCGCTGCCAGGTCCCCGCTGGTCTCCTCGCCGGGACGCGAACTGAACAGCAGCGACATGATCTTCACCCGCATCGGATCAGCCAACGCCTTCAGACGCATCGCGACCTGCAGGGCGTCGGCATCGCTGATGGGACCGGCAGCCACCGGCACCATCAATCATTTCGGCATCGAAGTCGAATCAACCGCGACGGTGCACGCCGAGATTGCCCGGTTGAACGGCGAAGGCCTGTTCACCGATGAGGAAATCGGCACCACGTGCTGCTTTGCCACCCAGGACAAGGTCTGGGTGACCGGACCAGTCGGCGAGAAGTGGGAGGTCTACACCGTACTGGCCGACTCCGACACATTCGGCGCCAACCCGAGACTCCCCGCCGGCGGTGAACCCGAATCGGCGACGGCAACGTCCTGCTGCTGAACCCGATCAACCGGCTTGACGACGGATTCGATGTGTATCAATATCGATGAATGTCGAAGTCGTCCGATCGGATCGACGCTGCCTGCTGCCCGCCGGGGACGCTGCGGGGTGAACCGCTCACGGCGGACGAGGCCGCAGACGCGGCTGTCAAGCTCAAGGCCTTGGCCGATCCGGTTCGGCTGCAGTTGTTTTCGACGATCGCCAGCCACACCGGCGGCGAAGCCTGCGTCTGCGACATCTCGGTCGGGCTCGAGGTCTCCCAACCCACGATCAGCCATCACCTCAAGGTGCTGCGCGACGCCGGGCTATTGACCTCCGAGCGGCGGGCGTCATGGGTGTACTACGCCGTGGTGCCCGAAGCGCTGGCCAGCCTCGCGATCGTGTTCGGCGCTCCTTCGACAGCGGTGTCGGCATGACCGATACCGCGACCTCCACCCAGCCCGTCGTCGGCAGACTCTCCACACTGGATCGGTTCCTGCCACTCTGGATCGGTGCGGCAATGATCATCGGGCTCCTGCTCGGCCGCTGGATCCCCGGCTTGAACTCCGCGCTGGAAAGGGTTCAGAGCGACGGCATTTCGCTGCCCATCGCACTGGGCCTGTTGATCATGATGTACCCCGTCCTGGCCAAGGTCCGCTATGACCGCCTCGACACCGTCACCAGCGACCATGAACTGCTGCTCTCCTCGCTGCTGCTGAACTGGGTACTCGGCCCTACGTTGATGTTCACCCTGGCCTGGCTGTTGCTACCCGACCTGCCCGAATACCGCACCGGCCTGATCATCGTCGGGCTAGCCCGCTGCATCGCCATGGTCATCATCTGGAACGACCTGGCCTGCGGCGACCGTGAAGCCGCCGCCGTCCTGGTCGCACTCAACTCGATCTTCCAGGTCATCATGTTCGCCGTGCTGGGCTGGTTCTATCTCTCGGTGCTGCCCGGCTGGCTGGGCCTAGAACAAACCACCATCACCACCTCGCCCTGGCAGACCGCCAAATCTGTGCTCATCTTCCTGGGCATCCCTCTGGCCGCCGGCTACCTGTCCCGCCGCATCGGGGAGAAAACCAAGGGCCGAGACTGGTATGAAACCAAGTTCCTGCCGCGTATCGGGCCCTGGGCGCTCTACGGATTGCTGTTCACCATCGTGATTCTCTTTGCCCTGCAAGGCGATCGGATCACCCACCAGCCCTGGGACGTCGCCCGCATCGCCCTCCCCCTGTTGGCGTATTTCGCGATCATGTGGGGCGGCGGCTACCTGCTCGGCACTGTGCTCGATCTGGGTTACGAGCGCACCACCACCCTGGCGTTCACCGCGGCCGGCAACAACTTCGAACTGGCGATCGCGGTGGCGATCGCCACCTACGGCGCCACCTCCGGACAAGCCCTGGCCGGCGTGGTCGGCCCACTGATCGAAGTCCCGGTGTTGCTGGCTCTGGTCCATGTCTCCCTGGCACTGCGCAAGCGGTTCCACCATCACACCTCCCAGCACCAGCCGCCGACCGGTCCGGCGAGAACGAAATGATCCACGATGACTGACAGCCCGGTGCCCCACCAGATGCACCCCGACATCGCCCTCGACCAAGAACTGGCCCTGAAGACCGCCGCGGCCCGACTGGATTCCGAATTCGGACAGACCTTGGGCGTCGAAACCATCGAACGGTTCCTCCGCTCGTCCTACGATCAATTCTCCAGTCGTGCGACGATTTCCAAATTCCTTCCACTGCTCGCTGAACGGTTCACCCGCCAACACCTGTACGCCCTCGCGAAGATCGAAGGCAAGACCGGTGACAACACGCCCACCGTGCTGTTCCTCTGCACCCACAACGCGGGCCGCTCCCAGATGGCTCTCGGGTATTTCACCCACTATGCCCGCGGCAACGCGGTCGCCTGGTCGGGCGGGTCCGAACCCGGCAACGGCATCAACGCCGCTGCCATCGAGGCCATGGCCGAGGCCGGTATCGACATCACCGGCGAATACCCCAAGCCCTGGACCGATGAGATCGTGCAAGCGGCCGACGTCGTCGTCACCATGGGCTGCGGGGATACTTGCCCGATCTTCCCCGGAAAGCGTTACGAGAACTGGGAACTGCCCGACCCGGCCGGCCAAGGCCTCGACGCCGTGCGCCCGATCCGAGACCAGATCGATCAACGCGTCCGCCAACTGCTCGCCCAGCTGGACGTGCCCATCGACACCGATCATGGCTGACACGTCTGTGTTGTTCGTCTGCGTGGGCAATGCCGGGAATACGGAGATTGCCGCCGCGATGCCGCAAGGCGGCCCAACGGCGTTCACCGTACGAGTGCTTTCAGGTGGACCTCAGCGCGGCATGCTGCCGCGCAGGACTGCCAGGCGCTGTTTGTATTCAGATTCTTCGATGTCGCCGCGAGCGAATCGAGCAGCCAGAAGCTGCTCCGGTGATTCGGTGTACAACGGGGACTGATTGACGCCTCGCGGCGATGCATTCCCGATGCCGGAGCGAATCAGCGCGATGATCGCGACGATCACCAGAACCCAGAACAGAACCATTCCGATTGCCATGCCTGCGTATCCCCATCCGCTTATGTCGTGGTCGTACCAGAACATCGACTCATCACCTTTCCAGGCCTTCTGGAGGTCTCATGCCCCAGATTGCGCCGGCCGGGGGGCGGGTTTGGTGTTGGTTCTGTGAAGATTCCTTCAAGACCCGGCTGCGGCGCAGAGGCGGGGCACGATGAACGCATGGATGTCACCTCGCTGGCAGCGCCGAACAAGCCTGACCTCGGTTATCGCGCGTTGGTGGTCGATGACGAAGAACCGCTGGCCGAGGTGGTCGCCAGCTACTTGCAACGCGAGCACTTCGAAGTGACGGTGTGTCATTCCGGCGGCGACGCATTGGCCATGGCCAGGCAGGTCGACCCGGATGTGGTCGTGCTCGACCTTGGCTTGCCCGGTATCGATGGCATTGAGGTGTGCCGCCAGCTACGAATGTTTTCCGATGCGTACGTGGTGATGCTGACTGCCCGCGACACCGAAGTGGACACCATCGTCGGACTCTCGGTGGGGGCCGACGACTATGTGACCAAGCCGTTCAGCCCACGTGAGTTGGTGGCCCGGATCCGGGCGATGCTGCGCCGACCGCGTACCGTGAGTGCGCTCACCCCTGGCGGCGGGCCTGGCAGCGGCGAGACGCCGCCACGTGTCTTCGGCCCGCTGTCCATCGACGTGGCCAGCCGCCAGGTTTTCCTCGACATGGAGCCAATCCCCTTGACGCGCACCGAGTTCGATATCCTGGCCGCACTGTCGTCGCGGCCCGGTGTGGTGTGGAGCCGCCGCCAACTGATCGACACCGTCTGGGGAGAACGCTGGGTGGGCAACGACCACCTGGTCGACGTCCACGTCGGACACCTTCGGCGCAAACTCGGTGACAACCCCACCGAACCACGCTTCGTGCTGACCGTGCGCGGGGTCGGCTACCGGATGGGAGCCGGGCGATGACCGCGCTGAGCACATTCGGCATGCGCCAGCGCCTGCTGCTCGCTCAAAGCCTGGTCCTCGTCGCCGGCGGCGTGACCACTTGGGTCGTCGCCTCGGTGGTCGGCCCGCCGCTGTTCCGGGAACACCTGCACCAAGCCGGGGTCGCGCACAACTCCAACGAGCAGTATCACGCTGAACAGGCCTACTGGCATGCCACCGCGCTGTCCATCGCCGTCGCGATCACCGTGGCCGCTCTCACCGCGCTGATCGTCACCATCTACCTGAGCCGGCGCCTGCAACAATCGATCGCCGAGGTGTCGGCAGCCGCATCGGCAATTGCGTTGGGAAGCTACGACATCCGCGTCGCACCGCTGCGGCTCGGCCATGAGTTCGACGAGATGGCAACAGCGTTCAACCAGATGGCGGAGCGGCTGCAAGCGGTGGAGTCGAGCCGCCGTCAGCTGTTCGGCGATCTGGCCCATGAGATCCGGACACCGGTGGCAGTGTTGGAGGCCTACCTGGAGGCAGTCGAGGACGGGGTGAAAAAACTCGACCCACCGACGTTGGCAGTGTTGCGCGAGCAGACCGGTCGCCTGGTGCGCTTCTCGGCCGACGCTGCCGCCCTGGCGCGAGCCGAAGAGGCGCACGCCACCATCGCCCCGGGGTGGGTCGAGGCCAGTGAGGTCGCAATTTCGGTCAGTGCTGCGATGGCCGACCGTTATGCCGCCAAGAACGTCACATTGACCACCCACCCGGACGGGGCGACCCGCCTGTGGGCAGATCGCCAGCGGTTGGCGCAAGTGTCGGGAAATCTACTCGACAACGCGCTACGCCACACGCCTGCCGGGGGGCACGTCATCTTCACCGTCGCCCAGGTCGCCGACGAGGTGGTGCTCACCGTGGCCGACGACGGAGACGGCATCGCAGCCGAGCATCTGCCGCACGTGTTCGAACGCTTCTATCGTGCCGATTTCGCGCGCGACCGCCAGCGCGGGGGCTCCGGTATTGGTCTGGCCATCGCCAAGGCGCTCACCGAAGCCCACGGCGGCCACATCAGCGTGGCCAGCCGCGGCACGGGTCATGGCACTACCTTCACTGTGGCGCTGCCGATCCTCGCACCGGCCGGGGCGCATGCCGGCAAGGTGCCGCCCTCCTACAGGGAACTCAGGATCTGATTCATGGTGTCGATCTCCTTCTGCTGGCTGGTGGCGATCGACTTGGCCAGCGCAATCGCGTCGGCGAATTGACCGTTCTTGATCTCGTTCTGCGCCATGGCTATCGCACCCTGATGATGGGTGATCATCTGGGTCAGGAAGAGCTTGCTGGCCTCGACACCTTCGGCATTCTTCAGGGCGTGCATGTCGTCCGGCGACATCATTCCGTCCATGCCAGGCATATCGCCCATGCCGGGCATATCGCCCATCCCTGGCATTCCCGGCATCATCGAGCCGGGCATCGTCGACGTCGGCGACGCAGTGGCGCTATCGGAGCCGTGCATGCCGCCGTGGTCGGTGGACGAGGTTCCCGGTGCGCCGCTCATGCCCGGCATGCCGGGCATGCCCCACTCATCGAGCCAGCCCTGCATCTGCTCGATCTCCGGGCCCTGTGCGGCCTTGATCTGCGTGACCAGGTCCACCACTCGCGGGTCGATGTCCTTCTTGGACAACATCATGTCGCTCATCTGAATCGCCTGCTGATGATGCGGAATCATCATCCGGGCGAACATCACGTCGGACTGGTTGTGCGCGCTCACCGGCGCCACCGATGACATTTGGGTCGCCAACGGCGTCGAGGATGTTGCCTGTGTGGTTGCCGAATTGCTGCACGCACCGACGGCAACCACCGCGGCGAGCGCAGCTGCCCCCGTCACCACACTCCTTGCCTTGTTCACTGCACATTCCTTTCGTCCGGTCGACCGTTTCGATCTCTTTCCAGAGTTCCCCTGCTCGATAGTGCTGCCCTGATCGTTCTGTGAAGATTCGATGAAGAACGACGGCCGCGCTCGAGGTCGACCGCCCCGGCCGGCTACGGACCGAACCTGGCGCCGCCGATAACCCGCCGGCGCGGCCGAGTCGCCGCCCCGACCCTGGCCAGGATGCCGGTAGCGTAGGACATCGTGAACCTCTCCCGCGTGTCCGCCGCCCTCGTTCTGACAGCCGGCGCCGCCTCCGTCGCCCTGACGCTCGCCGCCTGCGGCAGCGACTCGCACCCCGAGGCCACGAAGACCTCCGCACCGTCCGTCGGTGACGTCTTCACCTCGACGATCGTGCCGGCCGCCGCCGAGGGCTGTCCGACCGCGGCCCCCGCTGACGGCGGCACCCCGGAGTGGACATTCTCGGGCGCCGAGGGCAGCGTGGCCGTCACCGGATCCACCGACACCGCGGCCCCCAGCGTCAAGGTCCAGGCCCCGTTCAGCGTCGCCGAGACCCAGGTGCACACCCTGAAGGCCGGTGATGGCCCCGTGGTTGCCCCAACTGCGACCGTCTCGGTCTGCTACATGGGCGTCAACGGTCGGGACGGATCGGTGTTCGACAGCAGCTACACCCAGGGCGCCCCGGTCGACTTCCCGCTCGGCGGCGTCGTGCCGGGATTCCAGAAGGCCATCGCCGGGCAGAAGGTCGGCTCCACGGTCGCGGTGGCGATGACGTCCGCCGACGGCTACCCCGACGGTCAGCCCGCGGCCGGCATCCAGCCGGGTGACAGCCTCGTGTTCGCGATCAAGATCCTCGAAGCAGAGGGCTGACCCCGGCGCCCGAATCTGTGGAATGCGCGAGGAATTCGGGCTCGACGACCACCACACCTTCCCGCCCCCACGGCCGGCGCCCATGCTGTGCCAACGAACAGCACCGGGGCAAGGGGGAACATCATGGCCGGAAATGCAAAAGCGTTGGCAGCCGCCGCGATTGCCGGAGTGGCGGTGATCGCGGCGGTGCACTGGTGGACCGGGCGCCCGGCTACGGTCCACGAACCCCGCGCCGGTTGTGCCACCGTCGTGGTGGCGGCATCGGTCGAGAAGTCCGGTCTGATGGCTGCCGCCGCCGACCGGTACAACTCCTCGGACCGGACGGTGAACGGCACCTGCTACGGGATCTCGGTGACCCCGATAGCCTCGGGCATCGCCGAATCACGCCTGGTCGAAGCCGATTGGAACACGGCGTGGGGGTCCGCGCCCGACGCGTGGTCGCCGGCGGCCTCGACGTGGCTGGAACTCCTTCGGCATGACCGCGCAGACCGGGATCGGCCCGACATCCTGACCGACGACAACCCCTCGGTGGTCACCACCCCGATCGTCCTGGCGATGCCCGAACCGAAGGCCCGCGCACTGGGTTGGCCACAGGCCCCGATCGGCTGGTCGGACCTGCTCCACCTGGCCGAGGATCCACGCGGCTGGACCTCCCGCGGGCACCCCGAATGGGGCGCGTTCGCGCTGGGCAAGACCAACCCGATGGTGTCGACCTCGGGCCTGTCGGCCACCATTGGTGCGTTCGTCGCGGCCACCGGCACCTCGAGCGACCTGACCCTGGCGGCCGTGAACGATCTGCGGGTACGGGAATTCGTTGCCGGAGTGGAGAATTCGGTGGAGCACTACGGCGACACCGCATTGACGTTCCTGAAGAACCTGCAGCATGCCGACGATGCGGGTGCGGCGCTGGGCTACGTCAGCGCCGTGGCCGTCGAGGAGAAGTCCGTGGTGGACTACAACGCGGGCAACCCGACCGGCGACCTGAATGCCGAAGGACAGCATGGGAAACCGCGCATACCACTGGTCGCGGTCTACCCCAGGGAGGGAACGCTCAACAGCGACAACCCCTTCGCCGTGCTCCGGGCATCCTGGTCGGAGACCGGCAAGCAGGCGGGCGCGGCCGACTTCGCCGGGTATCTCCGCGAACCCGCGACGCAACAGTTGTTCACCGACGCGGGCTTCCGCGGCTACGACGGCGCGCCCGGCAAGGCGTTGCGGGACAACGACTTCCTGGCCGACGATCCCGGGACCATCCTTTCCCCGCCCAGCGCCCCGGTGCTGGCCGCCGTCCGGTCGGCCTGGACCAAGCTGCGCAAGCCGGCGCGGGTGCTACTCGTTCTCGACGTGTCCGGTTCGATGAGCGACTCGGCCGGCGGCGGCCGGACCCGGCTGGAACTGGCGCAGGCCGCCGCGGTCAACGGGCTGGGGCAGCTCGCCGACACCGACCAGGTGGGCCTGTGGACATTCCCCGGCCACGACACCGTGTACTGGCAGGACGCACCCCTGGAACCGCTCGGGCCGCAACGACAGTCCATGAAAGGCCATATCCAGCAGCTGATCCCGGGCGGCGGCACCCCGCTGTACGCTGTCACTCGCGCTGCGGTCGAGGCGGTGCGCTCGGGCGCGTCCGACGACACGATCAACGCGGTGGTGGTGATGACGGATGGCAAGAACGAATACCCGCCCGACTCCGACCTCGACGGCCTGGTGCGGGAGTTGCACGCCGACTCCTTCGAGGGCGGTGTCCGGGTGTTCACCATCGGCTACGGCGAGGACGCTGACATGAAGAGCGTCGCGAAGATCTCCGAGGCCTCCCGGGCGGCTGCCTACGACGCGACCGATCCGTCGACCATCGACGCCGTGTTCACCAGCGTCCTGTCCAACTTCTGATCGTGACTGCGCAACCTCTTTCTCGGCTGCTCGCCGGCATACGGGAACCGTGGACCGTACTGGCTTCGGCGTTCGGCGGCGGTGTGGTGTGGGCGGCCGGCAATCCGATCACCGTGGCGGTGGTCGTCACGTCGATCATGTACCGTCATCCGTCCACCCCACGCGGCGACGGGCCCACGGCCGGGCACCCGCCAGCAGCAACTGGCCGATCTGCTCGACGAGCATCTCCGCTGCCTGGCTTCCCTGCAGGCCGGTGATCAACTGGAATTCGTTGCTGCGCAAGCAGATAGTGCACTGGCGACGGCCCACGGCGCCCGCTCGTCGGTAGTGCGCCTCGCGCTGGCCGTCGACGCACTGGACGACGCGATCGCGTCCGCAGGCCGGATCGCCGGGCAGCGCGAACATGCCACGTCGAGCATCCGGATGACCGTCCGGCGATTGCGAACCCGTCGTACCGAACTGCTCGACCGTCTGGCCGGCGCCGTGGACGAAGTTGCCACTGTCTACGCAGGCCTGCTGGAACTTTCGGCCGCCGCACGCACGATGGGTGTGGAACCGGCCGACGGCGACATCGCGGCGGTCAATGAGGCGGTCACCCTGCTGCGGATGACGTTCGCCGAGCTGGACGCCGACGCCGCACGTGGCCAGGGTGCTCACTGGTCGTCGATCGACCAGGTGTAAGGCTCCCGCGGTGCCGTCTGAGGATTGTGCTAGGAAACACCGCACCCGTGTCGATAACTCTTCCCCGCGGTGGCTTACCGGCCCACCATTGCCTCACCGATCGCAAAAGGGGGATCTCATGAACACCACAACACATCACACCGGGGGGCGTGGCCAGGGCTCCGGCGACAATCGTTCGGCCGGTGCAGGTTTCGTCGACACCGCCGTCCTGCTGGACCGGATTCACCAGGCGGCGTGCTCGGTCGCCATGGACTGGAGCGGCCGGCGTTGCGTGACCATCTCGGTCGGCAACATCTCCTTCGACGGCCCGGTGTGGGCCGATGACGCCGTCAGCACCGACGCCCGGGTGATCTACACCCGCGACAACACGATGGACGTCCTCGTCACGGTGTGCGTCGCGGACACGCAGATCGCCCAGTGCTCGATCGTCCTCGCTGCGATCGACGCGACAGGCCGACCTGTCGATGTGGAGTCCTGGCGTCCGGACACGATGCTCGAGATGCAGCGGTACCGGCAGGCCCGCTCCCGCGAGCGGGTCCGGATGCGCCTCGAGGACCTCATCGCAGCAGCGTCGGAGCCGGGTGCGGGCACCGCGCCCGTGCGCACGCTGCACCAACCCGCCAACCCGGGCGAGCGGGTGCGCGGCGGCCACCTGCTGCACGCGATCGACCAGGCGTGCCACGCCGTCGGCACGGCGTGGACCGGCGGCGAACTGTGCACCTCCTACGTCGCCGGGGTGCACTTCGAGCGCTCCGTGTTCGCCGGACCGGCGGCGCACGTCACGGCCCGGCTGATCCACACCGGCTCCCGGACACTGCACTTCGGCGTGCGGGTCAACGATAGTTCCGACGCGCCGACGGACCCGATCGCGTGCGGCGTGGTGGTCCTCGAAGCCGCCGACCGCCACGGCCTGCCGCAGCCGGTACGCCAGTGGCTGCCGGGCTGCGAGGACGAGCGCCGACTGCGCGACCACGCCCGTCGCCTGGTCGAGATGCGCCAGTTCGTCGAACCGTTCAGCACCTGGACGACAGGTTTACCCGCATGAGAATCCGAACCACCTCATCATCGATGGAACCGACCCACCGAGGGGACGACATGACCACGCCAATCCCGACCAACCGCGGCCCCGGCACGAACTCCGTGGCCGGCAACGTGATCCGCGGATCGCTGGGCAATCTGATCGAGTGGTACGACTGGTACGCCTACGCGGCGTTCAGCATCTACTTCGCCAGCGTGTTCTTCCCGTCGGGAAACCAGACGGCCCAGCTGCTCAACACCGCGGGCATCTTCGCCGTCGGCTTCCTGGTGCGTCCGCTGGGCGGGTGGATCTTCGGCCGCTATGCCGACCGCTACGGCCGTCGTGCCGCGCTGACATTATCGGTCACACTGATGGGCCTGGGCTCGCTCGGCATCGCCGTGCTGCCCGGCTACGCACAGATCGGCGCGCTGGCCCCGATCCTGCTGGTCGCCGCGCGGCTGTTGCAGGGATTGTCGTTGGGCGGTGAATACGGCACGTCCGCAACGTATTTGAGCGAGGTGTCCACACCGGGTCGGCGCGGCTACTACTCGTCGTTCCAGTATGTGACACTCACCAGCGGACAGCTCCTGGCGCTCGGCGTGCAGATCGTCCTGCAGCAGGTGCTGAGCCCCGAGCAGATGCATTCCTGGGGCTGGCGGATCGCCTTCGTCATCGGTGCGCTGGCCGCGCTGACCGTCATGTGGCTGCGGCGCACCATGGACGAGTCGGAGAACTTCGAGCTGGCCGCCCGGGAAGACGGCGCGGAGGACGGCCAACGCGGCAGTCTGCGCGTGCTGCTGGGCTACCCGCGGGAGTGCCTGACGGTCGTCGGCCTGACCCTGGGCGGCACCATCGCCTTCTACACGTTCACCACCTACATGCAGAAGTTCATGATCAACACCACTGGCCTGCCCAAGGAAACGGTGACCGTCATCAACTTCGTCGCCCTGGTCCTCTTCGTCGGGCTGCAACCGGTGGTCGGCGCGCTGTCGGACCGCATCGGCCGGCGGCCCCTGCTGATCGCGTTCGGGGTGGGCGCCACGTTGTTGAGCGTTCCCATCCTGAACGCGGTGGCCCATGCCGGCTCCGCGATGGCAGCGTTCGGGCTGATGATGCTGGGACTGGTCATCGTCTCGGGCTACACGTCGATCAACGCGGTGGTGAAGGCCGAGCTGTTCCCGGCCCGCATCCGGGCGCTCGGGGTCGGTCTGCCGTACGCGCTCACGGTGGCGATCTTCGGCGGCACCACCGAGTACGTGGCGCTGGGCCTGAAGAAGATCGGCCATGAGCACTGGTTCTTCTTCTACGTCGCCGGCTGCGCGCTGATCTCGCTACTGGTCTATGCGTTCATGGGCGAGCCGTCGCGCGATTCGCACCTGGAACGGGAGAATCAGGAAGTCACCATCGGTTGACCTCGGGGGAAGGACAGCCTAATGCACGTGCTACTTGTCGAGGATGACGAGGGGGTCGCGTCGGCGGTGGCCGAGATTCTCGGCCACGCCGGCGCCTCGGTCACCCAGGTGGTCCGCGGTGCCGATGCCCTGCACCGGGTCAAGGGTGCCGACCTGGTGCTGCTCGACCTAGGCCTGCCCGATCTGGACGGCCTGGAAGTGCTGCGCACCCTGCGGCGCGCATCAACCGTCCCGGTGATCATCATGACGGCCCGCGACAGCGACGGCGCAATCGTCCTGGGCCTGCGGGCCGGCGCCGACGACTACCTGATCAAGCCGGTTCGAAAGGCCGTGTTGCTGGCCAGGATCGAGGCGGTCATGCGCCCCCGCCGCGGTGGCCGCCGTGCAGGCCGGTCCGGTCACCATCGATCGCGACCGCCATGAGGTCAGCCTCGACGGCGTCCGCCAACCGCTCACCAAGACCGAGTTCCAGATCCTGGCGACGCTGGCCGCCCGGCAGGGCGAGGCCGTCAGCCGCGAGGAACTCATGCTCGAGGTGTGGGGCACCGCGGTGATCGGCCGGTCCCGCTCGCTGGACTTCTTCATGGGCCAGATCAGGGCGAAGCTGGCCGGGCTACCGCTGCAGACGGTGCGCGGCTTCGGATTTCGGCTGGACAGCTGATGGGACTGCGCGTCCGGCTGGCCCTGGTCGTGCTGTCGCTGCTGGCCGTGCTGGCGCTGGCGG
>JAKIXW010000016.1:0-231 GCA_022708865.1 Acidobacteriota bacterium | reverse complement strand
GCGGGACCGGCAGCTGGCCGAGTTCGCCGACGCGGCCGCCATGCCCAACGCTCCCCTGCAATACCTGGTCGACCGATACCGCGACCTGTACGGCGAGGGCGTACTGGTGGTCGACGCCGACGGAAGCCCGAAGGCCGCAACGGGACTCAGCATCGATCGGGCCGATGTCCGTGCCGCCGCCGATCAGGCCCTGGTGGACGCCCAGCGGCGTCCGTGGGCCCGGATCTGGCC
>JAKIXW010000169.1 GCA_022708865.1 Acidobacteriota bacterium | reverse complement strand
CGACCGGACCGCGCTGCGCGACATGGCCCACGACCGGAAGGTCGCCGACTACCTCACCGATCCGTTCACCCCGTACACCGAACGCCCGCCGGTCATCGACGATCCCGATGTGGTGATCCTCGGTGGCGGCATCGCCGGTCTGCTGGCCTGCGCGCAGCTGCGCCGGGCAGGCGTCCAGCGGATCCGGATCGTCGACCATGCCGGCGGCGTCGGCGGAACGTGGTACTGGAACCGGTATCCGGGCGTGATGTGCGACATCGAGTCCTACCAGTACCTGCCGCTGCTCGAAGAGCTCGACTACCTGCCCACCGAACGGTACGCGTCCGGCGAGGAGATCCGCCTGCATCTGCAGGCCATCGCCGACCGGTTCGACCTGGTGTCCGACGCGCTGTTCCACACCGGGGTCACCCGCGCCGTGTGGGACGAGGACGCCGGCCGCTGGACCGTGCACACCGACCGGGGCGATCAGCTCTCCTGCCGGTATTACATCCTGGCGGTCGGAATCCTCAATCTGCTCAAACTGCCCGCGATTCCGGGGATGGACGACTTCGCGGGCCGGGCGTTCCACACCGCGCGCTGGGACTACGCCCACACCGGCGGCGGCCCCGGCAAACCAATGACAAAACTCGGTGACACGGTGGTCGCCCTGATCGGGACGGGTGCCAGCGGCCTGCAGTGCCTACCGCCGCTGGCCCGTTACGCCAAGCACGTCTACGTGTTCCAGCGCACCCCGTCGGCCATCGGCGTGCGTGGCAACTGCCGGACCGAACCCGACTTCGGTGCGAGCCTGCAACCCGGCTGGCAGAAGGCCCGGATGGACAATTTCCAGGCCATCATGCTCGGCAAGCAGGTCGACACCGATCTGACGGACGACGGCTGGACACACCACTATGCCGCGGTGCAGAACCCGCCGCGGCGAAACAAGGACGGCCAGGCCATGGCCGTAGCGGAGTTCATCCGGGGCGCCGAGGAACTCGACTACGCGATCATGGAGGAACACCGCCGCCGCATCGACGAACTCGTGAGCGACCCCGCGGTCGCGGCGATCCTCAAGCCCTACTACCGGTACCTGTGCAAGCGACCCTGCTTCCACGACGAGTACTACGGCGCGTTCAACTCGCCCAACGTGACGCTGGTCGACTGCCCGGCCGGCATCGATCGGATCACCACCGCGGGACCAGTCGTCGGGGGCACGCAGTACGAGGTCGACTGCATCGTCTACGGCACCGGCTTCGAGGCCGAGGTCACCCCGCTGCAGCGCCGCGCGGGCCATGAGATCGTGGGCCGCGGCGGCGTCACACTGGCCCAGAAATGGGCCGACGGTGCGGCCAGCCTCTTCGGCATGACCAGCAGCGGCTTCCCGAACATGTTCGTGATGCCCGCGCCGGGCCAGCAGTCCGTGGTGACGGTGAACTACACCCAGATCGCGGTGCTGGGAGCCGAATTCGTAGCCGGCACCATCGGGGCGCTCGAGGACAAGGGCGTCCGGGTATTCGATGTCGACGCCGGTGCGGAGGCCGACTGGATCCAGCAGATCGTCGACACGTACGTCGACCCCAGTGCCGTCATGTCCGCCTGTACACCGTCGAGGCTCAACAACGAGGGCGACCCCGGCGCCACCCGCGCCCGCGACACTAACTACGGTCGCGGTTTCGGCGACTACTTCGGTTACCGAGATCTGCTCGAAAAATGGCTCGCCTCAGGCGAATTCGAAGGGCTAACCCTGCAATGAACGACCGGCAGCGGGTCGCTGTGGTCACCGGTGGTGGCGGCGGCATCGGTGCCGCGATCGCCGAATCACTCGGCCGGACCGGAACTTTCGTCGTGACGGTCGACCCACTGGTCTCGGTCGACGGGTCCGAGCGGCTGCCCGAGCCCGAGCAGACCACCGCCGGCCGGATCGTGGCGGCCGGCGGTCGGGCGCGCGCATCCGGGGCGTCGGTCACCGACGGCGCCGGCGTGCGCCAACTGTTCACCGAACTCGTCGACGAATTCGGCGGACTCGACGCCGTGGTCAACGTCGCCGGCATCACGCGGCCCACCAGTTTCGGGAAGGGCTCGGACGACGACTGGCGCGACATTCTGTCCGTACACCTCGACGGCTACCTGAACGTGCTCACCGCGGCCCTGCCGCTGATGGCCGCGGCCGGTCACGGCCATATCCTCGGCGTCACGTCGGGATCGGGATGGCGCTCGGCCGACGCCGGCGCCTACGGCTGCGCGAAACGTGCGGTGGCGGCACTGACATGGCAACTGGGCCGGCACGCGCCGCCCGGCGTGGTGGTCAACGCCATCTCCCCCATCGCCGCCACCCGCATGGTGACGGCGGCGCTGGGCCGCGCACCGGTGCGCACACAAGGTCCGGCCGGATCGGCGACCGGCGGGCTGTCCCTGGACGCGATGCCCGCCCCCGAGGACCTCGGTCCGCTCGGCGCCCACCTGGTCGGCAGCTCGTTCGCGGCGTGCCGCGGGCGGGTAATCTTCGCCGGCGGGTCGGAGGTCGCCGTCGTCGACGAGCCCCGGCTGCTCGAGGTGATCCGCGGTGACGACGTCGCCTCACCGGCTCACGTCCTGGAGGCCGCCACCACCATCGCGCTGAGCGGCGCCGAGGCCCGGCAGGCGACCGGCGGCGGGAGCAACGCCCGGTTCGGCGCTCGCTTCGACGCGAAACCTGATGCGGCCCTGCCGGACCCGGTGATCCGGCGCTGCGCCATCGCGACCGACCGCGCGGATTTCTCCGCCGCGCTCGGCTCGGCCCTGGCGGCCCGCGGGGTCACCGTGCACGTCGTCGCCTCCCCCGCCGAGCTGGCCGCCCTGGATACACCCGATGCGGTGGTGATCGCCCTGACGGGTCCGGCGGCCTCCGGCGCGGCGGGCACGGAGTGGGAGCGCATTCTGGCCGAACACGACGGACTCGCCGAGAAGATCCATGCCGACGCCACCTGGACCCGGGCCGTCGCCGACCTCGCCCGGTCCGCGGACCGGGCGCTACGCCTGGTGACGGTGACCGCGGCCGGGTCCGCCGGTGGGCGCAGCCGCGCGCAGGCCGCGGCGCAGCTGGCCCGGGCCGGCCGCCGGGCGACCGGTGATCTGGTCACCCCGTTCGCCGTCAGTGCGGAAACAGACTGTTTGCCAACAGAACTCGTTGCCCACCTGGTGTGCAGCCCCGCGGCCGCCGACCTGGCCGGTGCCGAACTGGTGGCCGGTTCCGGGTGGTTCGGGCTGCGCTCCCACCCCCACCCCATCGGCAGCATCACCTTCGGCGGACCGGCCCTACCGACCTGGTTCGACGAGGTGCTCACGGAAATGATTGCACCGCAATGACGTCGACCAGCGCGGCCCGGCCCTCGCGGGTGGTGGATGCCCACGTGCACCTGTGGGATCCCGCCCGCACCGACTGGTATCCCTACCTGTCCCGCGGCCAGGCGGGCCTGAACATGGGAGACGTGACGGGCATGTCCCGCCGGTTCGACGTCCCCACCTACCAATCGGAGGCCGCCGGCTGGAAGGTCGAGAAACTGGTCAATGTGGCCGCCGCGACGGGCCGGCACTCCGTCGAGGAGACCCTCGAACTCGATGAGCGGGCCGCGGTCGACGGACATCCCGATGCCATCATCGGCGGGCTGCCACCGGGATCGACAGCGGATGTGATCGCATCGACCGCCAGTGCACGGCCGCCCGCTTCCGCGGCGTCCGGCCGATGGGCGCCGCCGAGGCCGATCTGCCCGCCCCCGACGTCTTGCGCGCGCTGCAGGACCGCGGGCTGGTGTTCGAACTGATGGCGCACCCCGATCAGCTGGTCGACGCCGCCGCCGGCCTCGAAGGACACCGCGACCTGGTTGTGGTCGTCGAACACGCCGGCTGGCCGCGCAACGACGGTGCCGATGAACGGGAACTCTGGCGTCTCGGTATCGACGCGCTCGCCGGCGTCGGGGAGAACGTGCTGTGCAAGCTCTCCGGCCTGGCCATGCCCCTGCACTCGATGGCGGCCGATGTGCTGGCGCCGTGGGTGGAGTACGCGATCGAGGCGTTCGGCGTCGACCGCTGCCTGTTCGCCAGCAACTTTCCGGTCGACGGCCTGCACGGCAGCTTCGACCAGTTGTACACCGCGTACGCGGACATCACCGCCGGTCTCGACGACGACGCCCGCGACAAGCTCTTCGCCGCCAACGCCGAGCGCGTCTACCGACTGTCCGGGTGAGCTGTCAGATCCGGATCGGCGGGCCCAGCTCGTCGAAGGCCTGCGCCCAGCCCAGCAACCGATCGGTGGCCGAGGTCAGCTCGCTCCGGTAGTGGTGCTGCGGCAGCGGCACCGGCGCTCCCCCGGTACCATTGGCGGCCGAAACCAGATGCGCTGCGGCAGTGACCATTTCGTTGTACTGCCGGACACCGGCCGAGAGCTGCGCGGTGAATGCGTTGATGGTGGGCGCTAGATGCGCGCGCGCCTGCGGCGAGACGCCCGCCGCACGTTCCATGGACACCACTTCGTCGGCGGTGGCGGCCATTGCCGCTGCCGACCGGTGCGCCGCCGAGCTGACTTCGCCGACCTCGTCGGCCGGGAGCAGCGCGCCGTGCTCGATCACGCCGATCAACGACACCAGTCCGCGCTCCGAGGCGCCCAGCGCGGACATCGCCGGCCGCGCGGCCGAACCGGGAGGCGGGAGCCGGCGGCCGCTGGTCACCCGCTCGCGCGGCAGCGGCTCTGCCCGCAGCCAGCGGTAACGCATGAACAGCAGCGCCGCCGGGAAGGCCGCGCCCGCACCGATGAGTCCGGTGATCAACAGCGCCCACACCGGGGTGTTCCAGGTGGCCAGCAGGCCGGTCACCAGTACCCAGAAGGCCGTCGCGAAGCCGAAGAAGCCGGCCAGTCGCAGCGCCCACTTCCGTTTGCGCAGCAGCCGGGCCCGCGGGTCGGCCGCGGCGGCCAGGCGGCTGGCCACCACATCGACCGCGGCACTGGCCGCGTCGACGCCGCGTTGCAGCGCACCTCGCCGGGCGGCGCGGGCCGCGGACCTGACTGCTGACATGGAACTCCTCGGACCTCTGACCCTGTCTACTGGCTCAGCGGCTCTTCGGGCGCGCGGGTGGCCTCCGGAGCCGCAACAGCCGGAGTGGCGCCGCCGGCGGGCAGCGCGTCTCCGCGCATCGAGGCCCGGATCTGCTCGAGGCGGTCGTGCCCGGCCATCTGCACGCTGGCCTGCTGGACCTCGAGCATGCGGCCCTGCACCGAGTTCTGCGCCAGCTCGGCCGAGCCCATCGCATTGGCGTAGCGGCGCTCGATCTTGTCGCGGATCTCTTCCAGGCTCGGGGTGTTCCCCGGTGCGGCGATCTCACTCATGGACCGCAGCGAGGCGCTGACTTGCTCCTGCATCTTCGCCTGCTCGAGCTGGGACAGCAGCTTCGTGCGCTCGGCGATCTTCTGCTGCAGCATCATGGCGTTCTGCTCGACGGCCTTCTTGGCCTGTTCGGCGGCCTGCAGTGCCTGGTCGTGCAGCGTCTTGAGATCCTCGACGCTCTGTTCGGCCGTGACCAGCTGGGCGGCGAACGCCTCGGCGGCGTTGTTGTACTCAGTGGCCTTGGCGGCATCGCCGGCGCCGGTGGCCTGGTCGGCCAGCGTGAGTGCCTGGCGCACATTGGCCTGCAGCTTCTCGATGTCGGCGAGCTGACGGTTCAACCGCATCTCGAGCTGACGCTGGTTACCGATGACCTGCGCGGCCTGCTGGCTGAGCGCCTGGTGCTGACGCTGCGCGTCCTCGATGGCCTGCTGGATCTGGATCTTCGGGTCGGCGTTCTCGTCGATCTTGGAGTTGAACAGCGCCATCAGGTAGCGCCATGCCTTGACGAACGGGTTGGCCATAAGTTGATTCCGCCTTACGTCGTTGAAGTCCCTGTTGATGTCTCGGGCGTGTCCGTGCGTGGCACATGCCGCCGCCCAACTTATCGGGCCGCCCCCGGATGTACACCCGGTCCGGGCCGGAGACCGAGATTTCCCTAGGCCACCGCCATCGCGGTGACCGGCGGAATGACGACCTTGGTGCTCAAGTCGATGTTGGTGGTGCCGGCGGGTTGCATCTGGCTGACCGGCTGCTCGGCCCGGGCCAGCCGGCCACCGGCGTCGATCAGCACCCGGGACAACGGAATGTCCAGGGCTCCGCAGATCGAGCCGAGCAGCTCGCTGGACGGCTCCTTGCGGCCACGCTCGACCTCGGAGAGGTAACCCAGGCTCACGCGCGCCGAATCGGATACTTCGCGCAGCGTGCGGCCCTGGTCGATGCGGGCGCGACGCAGGACGTCACCGATCACCTCGCGCATCAGTACCGTCATCGGTTCTCCTTACGAATGTCGCGAAAGCTCATGTTGAGTGTCAACGTCACCGGATGGCCGGAAGGTTCCCAGTTCCCCGCGGTTCACTTGTCGCGGGGCCTCATGCTCGCGGAACCTCACCGCTCGCCGAACCCCGCGGTTCACTCGGCCGGACGGGCGTTCCGGATCGCCGACACCACGTAATCAATCCCGGTCAGCACGGTCAGCGCGATGGCCATCCACATGATCACCCAGGCCACCGTGTGCCAGGCGCCCGCCAGCGGCAGGATGAACAGCCCGATCGCCACGGCCTGGACCAGGGTCTTGAGCTTGCCGCCGCGGCTGGCCGGGATGACCCCGCGGCGCAGCACCGCGAACCGCAGTACCGTCACGCCGACCTCACGGACCAGGATCAGCACCGTCACCCACCACGGCAGATCACCGAGGATCGACAACCCGATCAGGGCCGCGCCCACCAGCGCCTTATCGGCGATCGGGTCGGCCAGCTTGCCGAACTCGGTCACCTCGCCGCGACGGCGGGCCAACTGGCCGTCGACCCGGTCGGTGAGGACCGCGACGGCGAAGATACCGAAGGCGACGATGCGGGCTACGTCGTCGTGCCCGCCCTCGGTGAAGAGCGCCACCACGAACACCGGGACCAGCAACATGCGCAACCCGGTGAGCAGATTGGCGATATTCAGCACGGGTGGATGGGGGGCTGCTGGTTGATGAATATCCTGCCCCGACACCGGGACAGGATAAGCCAGGCGGTGTCCGGCGCCTGCAACCGATACTGTGCTCCCGTGAACGCGGGTGCCCAGGAGCCGACGGTACGACGTGCCCGGACCACGGACGTGCCCGCGATCAAGCGCCTCGTCGACACCTACGCCGGCAAGATCCTGCTGGAGAAGAACCTCGTCACGCTGTACGAAGCGGTGCAGGAGACGTGGGTGGCCGAACTGGACGGCGACGTCGTCGGGTGCGGTGTGCTGCACGTGCTCTGGTCCGATCTGGGCGAGGTGCGCACCGTCGCGGTGGATCCGGTGGTCAAGGGCCGCGGCATCGGCCACGCCGTCGTCGAACGGCTCATCGAGGTGGCCCGCGACCTGCAGCTGCAGCGGCTGTTCGTGCTGACCTTCGAGACCGAGTTCTTCGGCAGCCACGGCTTCACCGAGATCGAGGGCACCCCCGTCACCGCCGAGGTGTACGAGGAGATGTGCCGGTCCTACGACATCGGTTTGGCCGAGTTCCTCGACCTGTCGTACGTGAAGCCGAACATCCTCGGCAACACCAGGATGCTGCTGGTCCTGTAGTCGTAGGGTCGACGGCATGGCATGCGCGATCGTCATGCTCTCGGCGCTGGTCGGCGCCGGTGTCATCGTCGCCGCACCGGCCGGGGCCACGCCGCAGTGCCGCTTCGGCCCGCAGGTCACCGCCGACTGCCCGAGCGGCTGCCCCGACGACCCGTCCGGGCAGGCCGCGACGTGCACCGGACCGCTGTTGGAACCGATGTGGCCCGAACCCCTCATCCCGTTCGAGATCGAGCTGGGCGGCGGGAACACCGGGATCTGACGTCAGAAGTCCGGTTCGTCGTCGGCATCCCCCGAGCCGCCCGCCGCGTCCGAACCGCCGCGGATCAGGGTCAGCGTCGCGGCCAGCTCGTCGGGCTTGACCAGGACCTCGCGCGCCTTGGAGCCCTCGGACGGCCCGACGATGTTGCGGGTCTCCATCAGATCCATCAGGCGGCCGGCCTTGGCGAACCCGACGCGCAGTTTGCGCTGCAGCATCGAGGTCGACCCGAACTGGCTCGACACCACCAGTTCGACCGCCTGCAGGAAGACGTCCATGTCGTCGCCGATGTCGGGGTCGACGTCGGTGCGCTCGCCGGTGGGCTTGGCCGTGGTGACCCCGTCGGTGTACTCCGGATCGGCCTGGTCCTTGCAGGCTTCGACGATGGCGTGGATCTCCTCGTCGGTAATGAACGCGCCCTGCAGCCGCAGCGGCTTGGACGCGCCCA
>JAKIXW010000168.1 GCA_022708865.1 Acidobacteriota bacterium | reverse complement strand
GCCGAGGAACTCGCCACACTCGATCCCGCGGAACTGCTCGCGCGGTGGCGCGCGACCCGCACCGCGTTGCACGACGCCCTGCGGTCGGTGCCGGCCGACCGCAAGCTGCTCTGGTTCGGTCCGCCGATGAGCGCCGCCTCGATGGCAACGGCGCGGCTGATGGAGACGTGGGCGCACGGGCTCGACGTCTCCGACGCGCTCGGGGTCACACCGGCACCGACCGACCGGTTGCGTTCGATCGCCCATATCGGCGTGCGCACCCGCAACTTTGCGTTCACCGTGCACGGCCTGACTCCGCCCGCCGAGGAGTTTCACGTGAAACTGCTTGCGCCGAGCGGCGGCTCGTGGTCCTGGGGGCCGGAGGACGCTGCGCAGCGGGTGACGGGCTCGGCCGCGGACTTCTGCGCGCTGGTCACCCAGCGAAGGTCGCCGGCCTCGCTCGACGTGCTGGCCGAGGGGCCCGATGCCCAACGCTGGCTACAGATCGCGCAGGCCTTCGCGGGCCCGCCCGGCGCGGGCCGCTGAGCGCTCGGCGCGAGGGCCACTCGAACAACGCCGCACCCAGCGCTGACTCGACACATCTGACGCCGGGCCCGATGAACGCCGCCCTCGACGTCACACCTGATGCGCGCTGTCGGCGGCCCCGTCGCCATCGGCGTCGATGAGCAGCACATCCCACTTCCCGTCCCCATCGATGTCCACATACCCCGCAGACCCGTCCTCGGCGATCACCCTGTCGGCCAGCCCATCACCGTCAACGTCGGTCACGCGGTCATCGGCTGCGCCATCGGCGTCGAAATCGACCAGCGGCCCGCCGACATGGTCAGCGCCGTCCAGACCCTGCCAGTGCAGCCCCGCCCCGGCGGCACGCTGCACCGTCGCCGCGATCGCCCACGTGCCGCTGCCGTCGTCGGTGAACCAGCGGCCACCGTCGGCATCCAGGTCCAGCACGGCGTGATCGGCCAGGCCGTCACCGTCCAGATCGGCCAGCGCGTCGTCCCGCAGTCCGTCGCCGTCGAAGTCCAGCCCGATGGCATCCAGCAGCCCGTCGCCGTCGGTGTCCACGTCGGGCGGCCCGGTCCACATCGTGGCGGCCCCGTCGTCGCCCAGGCAGTAGTCCATACCGGATCAGACGGTGCGGTCCGCCTTCGCGTTCCACCACGCCAACAATTCGGCGCGCGCCTCGTCGGGATCCAGCGGCCCGCGTTCCAGCCGCAACTCCTTGAGGTACTTCCAGGCCTCGCCCACCTGCGGCCCGGCCGGGATGCCGAGCAACTCCATGATCTCGTTGCCGTCCAGATCGGGTCGCACCCTGGCCAGGTCCTCGCGGGCGGCCAGGTCGGCGATCCGATGTTCCAGCTCGTCGTAGGTGGCCTGGAGCCGCGCCGCCCGCCGCTTGTTGCGGGTGGTGCAGTCGGCCCGCACCAGTTTGTGCAGCCGGGGCAGCAGCGGCCCGGCATCCGTCACGTAGCGGCGCACCGCCGAATCGGTCCACCTGCCGTCGCCGTAGCCGTGGAACCGCAGATGCAGATACACCAGCTGGGACACGTCGTCGACCATCTGCTTGGAGTACTTCAGCGTCCGCATCCGCTTGCGGGTCATCTTGGCGCCGACCACCTCATGGTGGTGGAAGCTGACCCCGCCGTCCGCCTCGTGCCGGCGGGTCGCCGGCTTGCCGATGTCGTGCAGCAGCGCGGCCCACCGCAACACCAGATCAGGGCCCTCAGCACCCTCGAGGTCGATGGCCTGGCGCAGCACGGTCAGCGAATGCTGGTAGACGTCCTTGTGCTGGTGGTGCTCGTCGATCGCCATCTGCATCGCGCCGATCTCGGGCAGCACCTGTTCGCCCATGCCGGTCTGCACGACGAGGTCGACGCCGGCGACCGGGTCGGCGCCGAGCAGCAGCTTGTCGAACTCGGCCGCGATGCGCTCGGCGGTGATCCGGGACAACTGCGGCGCCATCTCCTCGATCGCCGCGCGAACCCGCGGGACCACGGTGAAGCCGAGCTGCGAGACGAACCGCGCGGCCCGCAGCATCCGCAGCGGGTCGTCTCCGAAGGACACCTCCGGCAGTGCCGGGGTGTCGAGGACACGATCGCGCAACGCCGTGAGCCCGCCGAGCGGATCCAGGAATTCCCCCGGGCCCTCGGCGGTGATCCGCACCGCCATCGCGTTGACCGTGAAATCGCGGCGCACCAGGTCGTCCTCGAGCCGATCGCCGAAGCGGACCTCGGGATTACGGGACACCTGATCGTAGGAGTCGGCCCGGAACGTGGTGATCTCGACGCGCTGGCCGCCGCGAGCCGCGCCGACCGTGCCGAATTCGATGCCGGTGTCCCACAGCGCGTCGGCCCAGGGCCGCACGATCCGCTGCACCACGTCCGGCCGCGCATCGGTGGTGAAGTCCAGATCCGGGCTCAGCCGACCCAGCAGCGCGTCGCGCACGCTGCCACCGACCAGGTAGAGCTGATGCCCCGCGGATTCGAACAGCTCCCCGAGGCCCGCCAGCAGCTCACCCTGGCGATTCAGCGCGACCAGCGCCT
The DNA here is from genome assembly GCA_022708865.1 of Acidobacteriota bacterium. Classification (GTDB taxonomy): domain Bacteria; phylum Actinomycetota; class Actinomycetes; order Mycobacteriales; family Mycobacteriaceae; genus Mycobacterium. The sequence goes on along the minus strand of JAKIXW010000168.1, from coordinate 5,820 downwards.
GCGCCAGCAGCGGGGCGTCGAGCGCGGGATCACCGCCGGGACCGGATTCGGGCACGTTCTCGGAGACTAGTCGGGATGACGAGGCCGAAGCGAATGCCGGGCCGTTCCCCGACCGGCGAGTGCGCGGCGGAGACGCCCCGGTGAACAACTACTATCGCTGAGGTGTCCGACGGCGATCAGCCCAAACCTCGACGGCGCCGCGGGCGTCGCCGCGCCCGGCGCGCCGCCGGTCCGGCCACAACTTCCAATGCCCCCGGCGCCACCGCCCAAGAACCGGGCACAGCGAGCGTCGCTCCCGCTCCACCGCCCTCCCCCAAATCCGCGGGGACGCCGAAGCCGCGTGGCCCCCGCGCGCCGCGTGAGCGACTGCGGACCGTGCACGAGACCTCGGCGGGCGGGCTCGTCATCGACGGTCTCGACGGTCCCCACGAGCACCAGGTGGCTGCCCTGATCGGCCGGGTGGACCGGCGCGGCCGGATGTTGTGGTCGCTGCCCAAGGGGCACATCGAGCAGGGCGAGACCGCCGAGCAAACCGCCATCCGGGAAGTGGCCGAGGAGACCGGCATCCAGGGCACGGTGCTGGCCGCGCTGGGCAGCATCGACTACTGGTTCGTCACCGACGGCCGGCGGGTGCACAAGACCGTCCATCACTACCTGATGAGCTTCACCGGCGGTGTGCTCTCCGACGAGGATCTCGAAGTCACCGAGGTGGCCTGGGTTCCGTTGCGGGAGTTGGCATCCCGACTGGCCTACGCCGACGAACGACGGCTGGCCGAGGTCGCCGGCGAACTGATCCACACGCTGCAGACCCACGGGCCCGGCGCGTTGCCGCCATTGCCCCGGACCACCCCCAGGCGGCGGCCGCAGACTCATTCGCACAGCCGCAACCATCGTCCCGACGGGCCCGCTCCCGGCCGGACGAACGGGTGCGGGCCCGCGTCGCCGAAGACACCGTGACCGCCGGACCGCACCGGACCGCACTGCGCGTCGCCGCGGTGATCGCGAGGGTTCTGCTGGTTGTGCTGACCACGGTACTGCTGATGCCGGTCGCGGTGCCCCGGGCCAGCGGCAGCGAACCCGGGGCCCCCACGTTCCTGACGGTTCGCATCGACAGCGTCACCCCGGATCTGGTGACCACCGGCAGCGCGCCGGTGGTACGGGTGACCGGCACCATCGACAACGTCGGCGACCGGGTGGTGCGCGACATCGTCGCGCGGCTGGAGCACGCCCCGGCGATTCGCAGTTCCGCACAGCTCCGGACGGATCTCGACGGCAGCACCGAACAGTTCGCTCCGGTCGCCGAATTCGTGAACGTGACCGGCGAACTGCGGCCCGGTCAGAGTGCCGGGTTCACGTTCGCGTACCCGTTGCGCTCGGCAACCGAGCCGGCCCTGCGGATCGACCGGCCGGGCGTGTATCCCCTGCTGGTGAATGTCAACGGGACGCCTGACTACGGCGAGGCCGCTCGCCTCGACGACGGCCGGTTCCTCCTGCCGGTCCTCGGGCTGCCCCCGGTCCCGGATTCCGGCGCCGAGGCCGAGACGGCGGCCGCCGACAACACTCGGCCGGTGCAGATGACCATGCTGTGGCCGCTGGCGGACCGGCCGCGGCTGGCCCCGGGTGTGCCCGGCGGCACCACCCCGGTGCGGCTCAGCGACGACACCCTGTCCATCGAACTCGCCGCCGGGGGCCGGCTGGACAGCCTGCTCGGCGCCGCCGAATTCGCCACCAGCCCGGCCGCCGACTCCGACGGCGCGGTGACCCGGGGCCTGTGCCTGGCCGTGGATCCCGACCTGCTGGTCACTGTCAATGCGATGACCGCGGGCTACGTCGTCGTGGATCCCGACCAGAACGACGTAACCCGACCGGGGACGGGTCAGGACGCCGCAACCGCATGGCTGAACCGGCTGCGCGCCCTGGCGGGCCGGATGTGCGTGACGGCCGCGCCCTACGCCCAGGCCAGCCTCGGTGCCCTGCAGCGCGTCGGCGACGCCCGGCTCACCGAGTTCACCATGAGCGGGTCGGCCGATGTGGTGCAACAGATCCTCGGTGTCCCCCCAGTGCTCGGCGCCACGTTGGCCGGCGACGAACCCCTGACCGAGAACATCGTCGATGTTCTTGGCGCACAAGGCAGTACGGTGGCAATCGCGGCGGCCGAACCCGGCGGCGACGACGGCGGAATCCCGGCGCTGGCCCCGCGCCGGTTGTCCTCCACCGTGGTGGCCGCGCCATTCGATCCCGCGGTGGGCGCCGCACTGGCCGGCGCCGGCGACGACCCGGTGACACCCTCCTATCTGAACAGCGACCTGGTCGTCCCGCTGCAGCATGACTCGCTGGCCGCGCGACGCCAGAACGCGGTGGCGGCCATGGTCTGGCGCGCCCTCACACCGGACGCCGACACCCGCCTGCAAGTGCTGGTGCCACCGCTGGTGTGGGGCCTGCAGCCCGCCGACGCCCAGAGCATCCTGGCCGCCTTCGCCTCGGCCATCCACACCGGTCTGGCGATACCGCGACCGCTGCCGGCCGTGATCGCCGAGACCGCCGGTGATCCGCAGCCGCCGGCGCCGCTCGAACCCGACACCGGGATCGACGCACCCGGCCGGTTCGACGACGAGGTGGTGGCCCGGGTGGCCGGCCAGATCCCGCGGGTGTGGGGGCTGACCGCGGCGCTGACCACCAACCAGCAGACCGGTCTGACGGGGCCCCAGTACACCGCCCCGCTACGAGAGGACATGCTGCGCGCGCTGAGCCAGTCCGAACCGGCCGGCACCCGCAACGGGCTGGCGATCGCCCGGCTGGACCCGGTGCGCGCGACGATCGACGACCTGTTCAAGGCGGTCACGATCGTCAACCCCGGCGGCTCGTACACGCTGGCCACCGAACACAGCCCGCTGCCGCTGGCGTTGCGCAACGACCTGGCGGTCCCCATCCGGGTCCGCCTCCAGGTGGATGCGCCGCCGGGCATGACGGTGGCCGACATCGGCGAGCAGGAGCTGCCCCCCGGGTACCTGCCGGTGCGGGTCCCGATCGAGGTGCACTTCACCCAGCGGGTGGCCATCGATGTCGGGCTGCGCACCCCGGAGGGCCTGGCCCTGGGTGACCCGGTGCGCCTGTCGGTGCATTCAAACGCCTACGGCCGGGTGTTGTTCTTCATCACCCTGGCCGCCGCTGCGGTGCTGGTGGCGTTGACCGGCCGGCGGTTGTGGCACCGCTTCCGCGGCCAGCCCGACCCGGCCGATCTGAACTGGCCGGAACGGCAGGACCGATGACCCGGCCCAACCCGGACGCCCCGCTGGCGCGTGCGGAACTCTCCGACGCGGCCGTGGTGTCGCGATCGTGGGGCATGGCGTTCGCCACCTTGGTCAGCCGGATCACCGGCTTCATCCGCATCGTGCTGCTGGCCGCGATTCTCGGTGCGGCCCTGTCCAGTTCGTTCACGGTGGCCAATCAATTGCCGAATCTGGTTGCGGCCCTGGTGCTCGAGGCGACGTTCACCGCCATCTTCGTGCCGGTGCTGGCGCGGGCCGAGCGTGACGACCCTGACGGTGGGACGGCGTTCGTACGTCGGCTGGTCACCCTGGCGACCACGCTGCTGGCGGTCACGACGGTGTTGTCGGTGGCCGCGGCGCCACTGCTGGTCCGGTTGATGCTCGGTGACGACCCGAAGGTCGACCAGCCGCTGACAACGTCATTCGCGTATCTGCTGCTGCCGCAGGTGATCTTCTACGGCCTCTCGTCGGTGTTCATGGCGATCCTGAACAACCGCAACCATTTCAGCGCACCCGCCTGGGCGCCGGTGCTGAACAACGTCGTCGCGATCGCCACCCTCGGGTTGTTCGTCCTGGTGCCGGGCGAGCTCTCGACCGACCCGGTTCGGATGGGATCCGCGAAGCTGCTCGTCCTGGGGATCGGAACCACCCTGGGGGTCGTCGCGCAGACCGCGGTGCTGCTGGTCGCGATCCGGCGCGAGAAGATCAGCCTGCGCCCACTGTGGGGCATCGACGACCGGCTCAAGCGGTTCGGCGCGATGGCCGCGGCGATGGTCCTCTACGTGCTGATCAGTCAGTTCGGACTGGTGGTGGGCAACCAGATCGCCAGTGCCGCAGCGGCATCCGGCCCGGCCATCTACAACTACACCTGGCTGGTGCTGATGCTGCCGTTCGGCATGATCGGCGTCACGGTGCTCACGGTGGTGATGCCTCGGTTGAGCCGCAACGCGGCCGCCGAGGACACCGCCGCCGTCCTTGCCGACTTCTCGCTGGCGACGCGGCTGACCATGATCACCCTGATCCCGGTCGTGGCGTTCATGACGGTGGGCGGTCCGGCGATCGGCAGCGCGCTGTTCGCGTACGGCAAGTTCGGCGAGGTCGACGCCAACTACCTCGGCATCTCGATCGCACTGTCGTCGTTCACCTTGATTCCCTACGCCCTGGTGCTGCTGGAACTGCGCGTGTTCTACGCGCGCGAACAGCCGTGGATCCCGATCCTCGTCGTCATCGCGATCACCACGGTGAAGATCGCCGGATCGCTGGTAGCCCCCCACGTCACCGACAACCCGGAACTGGTGGCCGGGTACCTGGGCGCCGCGAACGGCCTCGGCTTCCTGGCCGGCGCGGTGCTCGGCTACTTCTTGTTGCGCCGTGCCCTGCGTCCGGGCGGCGGGCAGCTGGTGGGCCTGGCGGTGGTGCGCACGGTCGTGATCACGCTGTTCGCGTCATTGCTGGCCAGTCTTGCTGGCGACACCGCCGACCGACTGCTGGGCCTCGACGGGCTGACGACCCGCTGGGGCGGCGCGGGTTCGCTGCTGCGGCTGGCCGTGCTGGGGCTGATCATGCTGCCGATCGTCGCGGCGGTCATGGTGGGTGCCCGCGTCCCGGAGGCCGGCGCCGCCGTGGCGGCGGTTCGGCGCCGGCTCTCGCGCGGCCAACCGGTAGCACCCGTCGCATCCGTCACGCCGGACTCACCCACCACCGGCGCCCCGGTCACGTACCCTATGGCCAGGAAATTGCCGGTGAGCGCCGCCGGCCCGCCCCTCGGGAAAGGACCGGAGGTGACCGACGAACCCTCGGGACCGCCGCGGACCACATCGCCGGCAGCCGAGGCGCTGATCCCCGGTACCACGGTGGCCAACGGCCGCTACCGCTTGCTGGTCTTCCACGGCGGCCCCCCGGGGCTGCAGTTCTGGCAGGCCCTGGATACCGCGCTCGACCGCCAGGTCGCGTTGACGTTCGTCGACCCCGACGGCACCATGACGCCCGACGCGGTCCGTGAAATCCTCTCCCGCACATCGCAATTGAGTCGCATCGACCGTCCCGGCATCGCCCGGGTGCTCGACGTCGCCTCGTCGACCGAACGCGCCGGCGGCCTGGTTGTCTCCGAGTGGATCCGCGGGGGCTCGCTGCGTGAGGTCGCGGAGACGGCGCCGTCACCCGTGGGTGGCGCCCGAGCCATCCAGTCGTTGGCCGCCGCCGCCGACGCGGCGCACCAGGACGGCCTCGCGCTGTCGGTCGACCACCCCAGCCGGATCCGGGTGAGCATCGACGGGGACGTCGCGCTGGCGTTCCCGGCCACCCTGCCCGACGCCACCCCGGAGGGCGACATCCGCGGGATCGGAGCGGCGCTGTACGCCCTCCTGGTCGACCGATGGCCGCTGCGCGAGGCCGGCAACCCCAGCGGGATGCGGCCGGCCGATCTCGATGCCACCGGTCAGCCCGTCGAGCCGCGCACGGTCAACCGGAGCATTCCGTTCCAGATCTCGGCGGCGGCCGTCCGCTCGGTCCAGGACGGCGGCGGCATTCGGACCGCGCCCACCCTGCTCAA
>JAKIXW010000167.1 GCA_022708865.1 Acidobacteriota bacterium | reverse complement strand
GCGAGCGTCACGAACTTCCCGCCACGACGGCGAGCCGAATTCCACCCACAGGCATTCCTCGAACCCGGCACACCCAACCCCAACCCTCCCTCCTGCGTAGCTTCGGCTGCTGTCCACGACGAGACCTGGAAACTTCGCTCAGTAGACGACGTTCGACGCGCGCCCCGCTTGGGGTCGTGTCGAAGGCGCTCCTCCGAGGCATCTTTCAGGTGGCTGTTGTGGGTCGTGATCCAGGCACGTTCCCATTCGTATGCGAGTGACACCGCCCACGAGGCGCGTGAGATCCGCCAATGCCCCATCTCCGACCAAGCCCGATTGGTCGAGCAGTACGAGACCCTCATTGCGGGGGCGGCGGTATGCGACGCCGCAGCGGAAGTCAATTTACCTCATCGCCTCACACGACCGGCTATCCCTGGTGGTTGAACCACTGATCGCAACGCCATGAGACACTGTCTTCTTGTCCTTGCTGCGCTGTTGGCCGGCGGAGCGTCCGCGGTGGCGCAGACGGTTGCCGAACCCGATGAGGGGTTGCGTCTCGAAGCGACCGGAACCGGTACGTTTGAGCTCTCTTGGCATGGGCGTCCGGCGCGGATGTACGTATTCGATGCTTCCGAAGACCTAATTACCTGGGCCGAGATACCGTATGTGGCCGCAGGATGGGGCGCACCGCTGCGGTTCGGAGTGACTAGCTCGGCGCAGCGGTTGTTCTTTCGTCTGCGGATCACCGATAATCTCGACTCCGACGGCGACGGCTTGCCCGACTGGGCGGAACTTAAGTTCGGCACCTCCCCCGCCAGCGCCGATACTGACGGCGACGGCATTCCGGATCGTTGGGAGGTCGAGCACGGCATGAACCCATTGTCTGCGGCCGATGGAGCCGATGACTATGATGGTGACGGCGTCTCCAACCTCGCCGAGTACCTCGCGAACACGCCAATGGGCACGCCTTCGACTCTCAACGACGCCAACGGCAACGCTATTCCGGACTGCTACGAGCACGCCGCGGGGCTCGCGCTGCTGCAAAACTCCAGTCAGGCGGGCTTCACCATGACCTACAGATACGACGCGCTCGGGCGCCTCACCTCCTGTCCGGGCCGGATCTACGATCTTGATGCAGAGGGCAACCTGCTCGGAGGCACCCAATGAGCGCAGCGAGCCTTTCGTGTGTGTTGCGTGCTCTTGGTTCGGCGCTTCTCATCGGGTGCGGTTTCGTGGCACGGGCGCAGTGGGAGATTCCCATACCGTTCACCGACGACACCGCCACCGAGTTGCCGCCCCCGGCTGAGCCCGGAGTCGCCGCAGCCGAACTCCCCGCGAGCGGCGTCTATCTCCTGCCATCGGCCGCGGATCTGATCACTCCGGAGTTGCAGGCGCTCGCCGACAGCTTCGGGCACGATCCAGCCGGCACCGCGGTTGCGACCCGCCTCTACGAATGGGTGCGCAACAGCATCGACTTCACACCCTACAATGGACTCAAGCGCGGCGCGCACATGACGTGGCTGGAGCGCGCCGGCAACGACTTTGACCAGGCAGCGTTGCTCGTCGCGCTACTGAAGGCTGCTGGCTACACGGATGTCTCCTACCGTTTCGGCAAAGTTTGGATCCCCAAGGAACGTTCGGATGGCAACGACGCCGTGCACTGGGTGGGCGCCGACAAGGGGTCCGTGCGCCTACTTCTCGCCAATCTCGGGGTGCAGTACCCCAACAATTTGGTGACCGAGGACGCCACCCGGGTATTGGTTCCCCGAGTTTGGGTCGTGCTCGTGGTGGGTGGCACGACATACGTGCTCGATCCCGCGTGGAAACGGTATCGTTCCAGCACAGCGGTAGACCTCGCCACTGCCGCGGGCTACAGCAAGGACACCATGTTGGCCCAAGCCGGAGGCACGCTCGCTGGGTCCAAATATACCATGGGCGCCGTCGGCTCCGCCAACCTGCGCGCCGCCCTCACGACCGCCTCGGTGGCGCTGACCACCCACGCCCGTGAACAACTCCACGAGAAGTCCGGGCTCGAACTTGCGGGAGGCCAGATCCTGGAGCCGGAAATCATCTCAGCCCTCCCCACCGCTTTGCCCGCCGGTTTCGACCGCACGGGTCAGGCGGCCGCCGAAATTTGGTCGCAGGTGCCCGCGTCCTATCTGGTCCGCTGCGATCTGGTGATCGGAGGCATCGCGCAATCGTTCTACACCGCCGAGCTGGGAGGCCGGAAACTGGCCGTGTGGTTCAACGGCACGAAGGCGGAACTGTGGCTCGACGACACGCTCGTCGTTTCGGAATCCGGCAGCCCCTCCGGTGCCGCCGCGGGCTCGATCGCCTTCACCTACCCAAGCTCGACCTTTTCCAGTTCCGCCAAGAGCTTCATCGCCCTCGAACGCAGCGGCGGGTATTCGATTCTCTACGGCTTTGGTCGGACCCTCGGCCGCCTCCACTCCCGTCTGAAACGGGCCGCCGAGTATGTCGCCGAAGGCAAGGATCCGGCCCAACGGCAGCTCCGCACCGAGTCGCTGGACATCGTCAGCCTCCAGTACCTTGCCCAGAAGGAAGTGTTCGATCGCGTGTTGGGCGGAGTCACCGATTCCGTGGTCACCTACCAGACCGCCGCCGGCATCGTCGGTCTCCACGGCGGGGCCGCCTGGGACAATCAGCCGTACCTGTACACCGATATCCCTCTGCTGACCTTCAGCGGCTGGCCTCGCTCACCGGTGCCGCCCGGCACCACGCAGACCGACAAGTACTACCATCTCGGGCGGGTCAGCGAATACCACGGCAGTGTCATGGAGGGCGTGACCGTGGAGCAGGCGTGTCTTCCCGGGGCGATCAGCCGCGGGGCCTCGACCGTCTCCCTGCTCCAGGCCTCGATCAACGCCGGGCACGCCTTGTTCCTCGCGCATTCACGAGCCGATTACAACGCGTTCCTCCCGCTGCTCCATGGGTTCCCCGGCAAGTTCCTGGCCGGCTACGACGCCTACATCGCGGCCAAACTGGATGCCGGCGGCAAGCTGCTCGCCCCGGAGTACCCGACTATTCCGCTCGGAAGCGCCGGCTACACGGGCATCGGCCTGGTCCTCTCCAACGCCGGCGACTACGGGAGCACCCTGTGGTGGATGAACGGCGGCATCCACGGCGGCAACGCCACCACCACCGGCACACCGGGCGCCGCCCAACAGGTCGCCAACGCCGATTCCGCCAAGACCGCCGACACCCTCACCGAGCCCACCGCACCGCAGACGTTTCTCGGCGATCCGGTCGACGCCACCAACGGCGCCTTCCACCTCGCGCACACCGACCTTTCGCTCGACGATCCCGCCGGCGCGGGCGCGCCCCACGCCCTCGCGCTGTCCCGCAGCTACTCCGTTGCCCGCCGCCTGCGCGACCCCACCGGCCTGGGCAAGGGCTGGACGCACAGCTACGACATCCGCCTCGCGTACCGCCATCCCAACGACTTCGACCTCGAACGCGCCAGCGCCGCCGACGTCGCGCCGCTGATGATTGCGCTGAAGACGGCGTACGACGTCTACGCGCGCAACGGCACCGCCAAGCAATGGGCCGTGCCGATCGTCGCGCTGGCGTGGGCGGGCGAGCAGCTCATCAACTCCCGCGCGGCCGTCACCGTCGGCGAAAAGACCTTCGAGTTCACCAAGCTGCCCGACGGTTCCTTCGCGCCCCCGGCGGGCCTCGCCGCCACCCTCGCCGGCGCGCCCGGCAACCACACGCTCACCTTCCGCAAGGGCAACACCATCGCCTTCGCCCGCGCCGACGGGAAGTTCACCGCCATCACCGACCGCCGCAACAGCGGCGCCACCGCCTACACGCTCAGCGCGACCTACCGCACCGACGGCAAGCTCGACCGCGTGACCGACCCCGCCAGTCGGTACCTCCAGTTCACCTACAACACGGCCGGCCGCCTTACCGCCGTGGCCGACAGCACCGGCCGCAGCGTGAGCTACGGCCGCGAGACGCTCACCGAGAACGGCGTGCCCAAGAACGCCTTCACATTCACCGATGCCGAAGCGAAGAAGTCGTGGCTCTTCCACGACTCCGCCGACCGCATCTACGAGCTGCGCGACGCCCGCGGCCGCACGGTGCTCACCAACACCTTCGACACCGCGGACCGTGCGGTGGCACAGCGCACCTTCGGCGACGCCGCACGCACCTGGACCAACGGCTACACCGGCACCGTCGCCCGCCAGGTCGATCCGCTGGGCAGAACCTCCTGGTACTATTTCGACGCGCGCGGCCGCCGGTGGGCGGCGGTCGACGCGCTCGGTCGCGCCACGTACCAGAAGTTCGATGGCGCCGACCGGCTCGCCAGCGTCACCACGCCCGCCGGCGAGACCACGACCTTCGCCTACGACCGCAACCACGAGCCGGTTTCGATCACGAACCCCGCCGGCGACACCCGCACCATCGTGCCCGAGAGCGACGACAGCACGACCACCGACCGCACCGACAACTCCTTCGAAGGCCGCTCGACCGTCACGCAGTACCACGCCTTCCACCGCGTGAAACAGGTCATCGCCCCTGGCGGCATCACGGCGGAGTTCCAGTATGACTCGCGCGGTCGACCCAGCGGCGTGCACCCGGCCGCCTACGCCGCCGGCAAGGAAGTCTCCTTGGCCTACAGCGCCGTGGCCGGCTCCTTCCAACGCATCACCGCGACCTATCCGGACGGCACCACCGAAGTCTCCGACTTCGACGCTCGCGGCAACCTCCTGCGTTCGCTCGACCGCCGCGGCGTGCAGACGACCTTCGCCTACAACAAACGCCGCCAGCGCACCAGCGTCGCCGTCTGGGCCGGCGGCCCGTACACCGCCGGTTCGCCCTTCACGGGAACGCCTCCGACCGGCTCCGCGGTGAGCCAGGTGTTCTACGACGACGCCGGCGACGTCGACTACGCGCTCGATCCCCGCGGCAACCGCACCGAATACGACTTCAACGCGCTCGGTGTTCCGAGCAGCGTAGCCGGTTCGCCCGGCACCGATCCGGTCGTGAGCGCGGCGTTCGCCTACAACGCCCGCAACCAGCTCGAAACCACCACCGATGCCCAGGGTTTCCGCAGCGCCCACCATTACGACGCTGCCGGGCAGCTCTGGAAATTGGTCGATCCGTTGCACCGCGTCGTCGAGTTCGGCTTCGATGCCAACGGCCGCCGCACTAGCGTGAAATCCCCGCTGGGCCACATCACCCGCGAGACCTTCGATTCCCGCGGCCTGCCCACCCTTGTCCTCGATGCGCTCAATTCCGCCAAGGCCGACACTGATCCCGACCGCAAGGTGATCGAACGCGGTTACGACCAGGACGGGGTGCTCACCAGCCTGCGTAACCGCCGCGACCAGACCTACCGCTTCGCGTTCGATGCTGCCGCACGCACCCAGACGTCAACCACGCCGCTGGGCAAGACCACCACCGTCGTCCGCAACACGCGCGGTCTGATCGAGTCGTTCACCGAGGCCTCCGGCCAGAAGGTCGAGATCACCGCTTTTGACGACGAAGGCCGCCCGCTCACGCAACTCGTGAAGCGCGCCGACGGTTCCGTCGAGAGCACGATCACATCGAGCTATCATGCCAACGGCCTGCTCTGGACCGTAAGCGAGGGAGGCAGGACCACCACGCGCACCTACGATTCGCTCAACCGGCTGATGACCTACAGCGACGGCGAGGGACATACCATCGGCTACGAGTACGACCCGGCCGGAAACCTCACCACGCTCACCTATCCCGACGGCCGGCAGGTCCACTACACGTACGACACCTACAACCGCCTCAAGACCGTCTGGGAAGACTGGTCGGGCACCATCCGCACCACCACGTTCGCCTATGATTCGTGCGGCCGGCTGGTGTACCTCGCCCGCCCCGACGGCACGATCCGCCAACAGGTGTTCGACGAAGCCGGCCAGCTCCGTCAGATCATCGAACGCAGCGCCGCCGGTGCGCTGTTCTGGTATGGCGCGTACCGTTTCGATGGCGACGGCCGGATCGACTGGCGCCTGACCAACCCCGCGCCCGCACCCATCGAGCTGCCCACCGCCACCGCCACCTACGACGCCGACAATCGCCTCGAGTCTTGGAACAACGGCGGTGTCGCCAACGTTGTCCACGACGATGACGGCAACCTGACCACCGGCCCCGGCGCCGACGGTTTGGCGACCGCGTTCTCCTTTGACGCCCGCAATCGGCTCATCTCCGCCGCCGGCACCACCCACCGCTACAATCCCGACGGCCTGCGTGTCGAGACCGCCGGAGTCGATGCCGCCACTTACACCGTCGATCCCGGCGCTGGGTTCTCCCGTGTCCTCACCCGCACGAAGGACGGCACGACCACCTATTATGTGTGGGGCGTCGGGCTGATGTACGAAGTCGACGGCACCACCGGGGCCACGAAAACCTATCACGCCGACCACCTCGGCAACACCGTGGCGCTCAGCGACGCCACCGGCGCCGTCACCGACCGCATGACGTACGCGCCGTACGGCACGCTCGTCGCCCGCAGCGGCACGACGGCGACGCCGTTCCTCTTCGGCGGCGTGCTCGGCTGCCAGACCGACGCCAGCGGGTTGGTGCACATGCGCGCTCGTTTCTACAACCCGCGCACCGCCCGCTTCCTCAACGCCGACCCCATCGGCTTCGCCGGCGGCATGAACTGGTACGCCTACTGCGCCGGTAACCCGTTAATGCGAGTCGATCCCTCTGGATTATGGTTTGGGGTAGACGATGCGGTCTTCGCTGGTGTCGGCGCTGTGGTTGGAATCGGTGGCCGTTTCGTTGGAGATTTGATCACGGGCAACAGCAGTTCATGGGAGGACTATGTTGGCGCTGCAATCGGTGGAGCTACGGGAGGGGAGGCGCTACTGTATACCGCCAATCCATTTATCGCGGGAGCGGTGGGTGGTGCGTCTGGGAATGCAGCCACGCAAGGGCTGAAGATGCTCTTCGGATCGCAAACTGAATTCGATGTAGGGAGCTTCCTTTTTGATACTGGATTCGGAGCCGCTACCGGACTAATTCCCGGAAAACCCCAAATCCCCGGAGTGAATCTTGGACGAGGAAGTGACCTGCAAGTATTCCGACAAATCGTAACCAAGGCGAGCAAAGGCTCTATCGATGGAATCGAAACAAGTACAGCGTGGTCGATGGTGCGCGGAGCCTACTACCAGTACGCCGTTGGCCAAGGTGCCGCAGCCGGGGCCGTCGGCTCAACGTGGTTTTCTGAGTTCAAGGCTTGGCTCGCTCTTGACGAGGAAGGACTGTCTTGGGGGGTGCAATGGAACACTGTTGAGCGCTGCCCGTAATCATGAGTACCGAAGAAAAACATCATGGAACAGTACGAGTGGAGCTGATCGCATCTTGTGCTGGTTATATCGCCCTGGCAGCTATATGGTTCTGTATCGCATCAATCGTGGGACTGGCAATAGCCCGGAACGGCGCTATCACCGTCAGCAATCTGGCTGGCTTGTTGATTCCCTGCGCAATTGGGACAGGGTGGGTCGTGTGGCTTCGCGGCTTCAGGGTGAGGATTTCTGATGGCCACATATCCTATCGCAATGGGCTTTATCGCGAAACGACGGTCTCGCTGAGGTCGCTATACCGGGCAGAGCTTACATGGGTCGAATGGAAGCACCTCGGCCGGGTGGTAAAAGTGCCGAGAATTGTTATCGAATCTGCCGTGGGCTCTACACTATTAATTAATCCAAAGCCATTCTCTTCACGAGGTGTTCGGGTTCTTCTGCATATTCTCCAGCGATATCGGGTTACGTCTCGATAGAGAACACATCTATTAGTGTCGGCGGTCATTCAGAAGCCCGCCGAATGCCAGAACTATCGCCGAGAACTCGCATGTTGGGATTACGAATCCGGGTATGATCCGGAGCGGAGAATAGGGTCAGGTTTTGGAGATTGCGATTGTCGCCACGGATCAATGCCGCTGGCCTCAGCGGCGACCTGTCGCGCCGACGACGTTGCTGTGCCGGGCCTAATTGACATCCGCGTTTTGGCCGAAGTGACGTCGTAGGTTTTTCGGGCCGTTTACCACGCTGACGTCCGAAAAGTCGGCCGCGCTAATCGTCGCTTTTGTGCGCGTCGCGGTGGGTGCGTTGTGGGCCGGCGTCCGGCTATTTTCGGGTAGGATATCGCTCGCGTTCGCAACCGTTGGTGTCGAGTTGGGTGAGGGACACGGGAATTTCTGGCTCGCCGTTTTGCCTCTGCGGTTTTCCCCTGCACAATGTCGGGCCGCCGTGGGGTGCTGCTCCACTGGTTGCTTGGCCGCCCAACCTCCTTCCGATTCCCATGGAAAACCAAAGCATCGTCCCCATCTCGTCCGTCGATAATGGCACCGTGGTGTTGCGCGCCGGCTACGCCGGGCCGGAGGACCTCACCGTTGTCGGGGTCGAGGGCGACACGGTCCG
>JAKIXW010000166.1 GCA_022708865.1 Acidobacteriota bacterium | reverse complement strand
CGTGAACGCTTCGACCTGTTCATCCCCGCACACACGCACGCCGAAGCGCTACGGATGCTGGAAGAAGTCTCCACCAACAGGGGCGGCAAAACCGCCGCGCTCGACGCCTACACCCGCCAACTAGACGAAGTAACCGACCACGTTGCGGCCCGCCAGGTCGAACACGACCGCGCCGAAACTCAGCGAGAACAGGCACGGCAAGAGCAGCGCCAGCAGGAGAAAGCCCGCGCGGAACTCGCCGCCACGCCGCGACGTGACCGGCCCGACTGGAAAAAAACCGACACCGAAATCAAAACTGAAGCCGCGCAGCTGCGTGCAGCCATGGTCGAGGCCGACCAGTTACCCGCCACACAGGCCGCACTCGACGCTAAGCGGGCCGTGCTGGACGGGTTGAAAACCGAACACACCCGCTCACAGGAAGCGATTGTCGCCCCCGCTGCATCCTTGGCCGCTGACATGACCGCGCACTGGCAGCAGTGGAAAGCCGAAGCCACAGACCTCGTGACCCAAGCCGAACAGCCGTTGAACGCCGCTGACGACCGCCTGGCCCAGAAACGCGGCGACAGGTTCGGGGTCAAATCCGCCCAACGCAAAGTAGAGGACGCCAAAGAACAGCTGCACGCCACGTTCCCGGCATCCGGTGACCCCGGCAGGGACTACTACTTCGAGCGGGACAAGTGGCGGGCCCGCGCGGTTCACGAAACGATCCAGCGCACCCACGGCCACGAAACCGACCAATGGCGGCAAACCTGCGCACCCCAAGACGGCGCCGTCATCAACCACCAGACCCAACAGCACCAGGGCGTCGAGGACTTACTGAGCGAACTCCCCGGCACTGGATACGACCACCGTCAAGGCGATTGGACCCAACACCTACCCGACGCCGGATGGCAGAAGAAACAGCAAATAGACCCCGCCGCCGAACGTTGGAAATCCGCCGACCCCGCCGCTGTGATCCGGTCAGGGCAGTCATGGGCTGCCGAGATCCAGGCCCGCCACAAACACACCGCCGCCGCGCTCAACCAGGCAGACACCCGCATCGGATACCAGCAGCGCCAACTCGACCACGTTCCCGCAACAGCGGCCAAAGCCGCTGAACGGCTCGCAGAACTCGCGCGGGAATGGTCGATCCGCCAAGCCCAACCCGAGCGATACCACGAAATCGAACAAGACAAACGCACCGAAGCCCGACAAGCCAGAGAAGCCCAACGCGCCCGCCAACAGCGCCGGACCTACACCAGCCACGACTACGACCTCGGCGGCCCAGACCGAGGCCACGGCCTCAGCATGTAACACGCCGACGAGCCCGAAAATGCTGAGCAGCGCGGAGTAGCCCTGGCACTGTGGAGGCCATGCTCACCGAACAGACCCCAGACGAAGTTTCGGCCGCCCCTGACCACGAGCCCACCGAACAAGCCGGAGGCCACCATTTCCGGCTAAACGAGGCCGCGCAATCGTGCGGCGTCAGCCGTTCCACGATGCGCCGTAAGCGGGAGTCCGGGGCGTTCCCGAACGCCTACACCGACTCTGCCGGGGCGTGGATCATCCCGCTAGCCGACCTGTTGGCGGCTGGACTCACACCAGGCAAGAGCAGGCCCGAGCATGCTGCCCAAACCGAGACAGCCACCACCACCGAGCAGGCCCAAAATCGCCGCTTTGAGCAGCCAGACCAGGCGGTGACCATCACCCTCGACGAGTGGCAAGAGCTGATCGAGGCACGCACCGAACGCAACGGCCTACGCGACCAGCTTCAACGAGCCGACGAAGCCAAAGACGAGGCCGTCAAAAGCGCGTGGGCCTGGCACGAGCAAGCCCAGCTGATGCAGCGCCAACTACTGCCCGCAGCCGCGCCGGTTGTCGATGTGCGCGACCCGCAGCCAAGCCCCGGCAAGCGCCGGGGACTGTTCCGATGAACGCGGCAGGGCTCGACGCCGAGCGAGTGCTCAGAATCGGGGCAGGCTCTGAAGGTGTCGATCTGCGCCGCGACGCGGTGCGCGCACTCAATCACCACAGCGCGAACGAGTCAGGGCCAGCGCCGGAGAATTTCGGGACCCAGCTAGCGCAGGCGGCACATTTCTCACTGTTCCCGCTGGGACGGCCAAAGGGGACCAGCTGGCACCGGCAGAACCCGTGGGGTTGGATTTCGATTCAGTCGGGGCTCGTGAGCACCGGCAAGAGCGGGCCGCCCATAGATGCTGCTCTGCCCGGTGGCGGATTGCCTCGGCTGTTGCTCGCGCACATCACTACGGAGGCCCGCCGGATCAGGGACCGGGGCGGTGATCCGGCACGAGTGGACCTCACCGGCAGTTTGCGAAGCATGACGACCAGCCTCGGACTCAAACCCGGCAGCCGGAACCGGGCTGTGCTCGCCCAGCTGCACGCGACGATGTCGGCGCGGGTCACTTTCACGACCGAGCAGGCCGACGTGCGCGGGGGCAAAAAAGGTAAGTGGCAACACAGCGTCTGGCTGCCCAGCGTCGCCCGAGAGTTGTCGCTGTGGGTGCCCGAGCAGCAGCCGCTCGACGACTTCGAGCCGTACATAACGCTCAGCCCGGAATGGCTCGCGATGATTCTCGACGATTCGAAAGTGGTTCCGGCGCGGCTGGACGTGCTCGCCCAGCTGGCGGGCAAGCCAATGGCCATGGACGTTCTGACCTGGCTGGCGAATGTGACCTATGCGCTGGACCAGGGCCGCCAGGCGTCGCGGATCTTCTTCTGGCAAGACCTCTACCAAGAGTTCACCCACGACTACGACCGCCTGACCCATTTCCGCGCCAAGTGGCGGACTGCGCTCGTCGAGGCGCTGCGGTACTACCCAGGCGCGCAGGTAGACCCAGAGCACCCGCACCCGACCGACCAACGCCAAACCGTCGTGAAAGTAACCCGATCCCCACTATTCATTGAACGCAAGCGACAAAGTTCGGTGGACGGGAGATCGAGCTAACACCGTGGGCTGTTTGGGGGTCCCAGTAGCTTTCGCCGAAAAAACAACGCTAAGCGAGGTGATCACTGTGCCGCAGCGGCCGGTGTCCGGTTGGGTCGAGGCGCGCGAGTTCCTCGTCGACGTTGATGGCGATCGTGCCGAACAGCTGAACAGGTTCGCTGCGCGCCGGTGAGATGTGAGCGAGGACCTCGTTGGGGATGCTTATCCCTCGACTTCGTTGAACGTCGACGGCGAGGCCGAGGTATTCGGTCATCCAGGCGACGATCGCGTTTGTGACCAGGGTGAGGCACCATGCTTGCTCGGTCTGTTGTTCGGTGTGGTGTTTGGTGACCTGCCCGAGGCGGGCGTAGTGAATGTCGCGGCGCAGCGCGTGCAGGCTTTCGCCTTTGTTGAGCTGGCCGCTGATCTTGCGCTGGTAGCCTGTGTCGGACAGATACCGGCACGCGTAGATCGTCCGCCGGATCGCTCCCCATTCTTTGAGCGCTGCGGCGAGGGTGTTTTGCCTGGAGCTGGCGCACAGTTTGCTGACGAGTAGGGATGCGGTGGCGTGACCGAATTTGATCGACCCGGCCAGGCGCAGCATGTCGTCCCACTGACTAGCGATCAGGTCTAGATCGGCGTGGCCTGTGAGCAGTGGCCCGGCGTGGGGGTATCGAGAGTGGTACTCGCTTCGTGGCCCCATTCGGTGAAGCACGATGCCTTTGAGGTCGCGGATACGCGGCGATAGTGTTTTGCCGAGTAGGTCGAACAGTGCGAAGTTGACCAGGGTCACGCCATGGGTATCAGTCGCATGTTCGGTGATCGGCAGGTCGGTGGTGTTGCCGAGGATCTCATCGAGGACGTAGTGAGCTTCCCGATCTGTCGCGACGACGATCTTCGTTCCGTAGATGGTGTGCTGGTCGGAGACGTGGGTGTAGGTGGAGATTCCCTCGCCGACGAAGTAGCGCGACAGGTGGCGGGCGGTCAGGGATTTGCCCCGCATCGGGAACCGCTGCCCGTCTGATGAGGACAGCGTGCCGGAGCCGAAAACGGCGGCCATCGGCAGCTGGTAGTGGTGGTTGACCAGAACGGTGTTTGCCGCTCGGAGGGTGTCTTCCCGCAGATACCACTGCGCGGTCCAGGCGAGCACGTCGTACGGGATGCCGGAGGCTTCGCTCATGGCGGTCAAACCCATATTGGTCGCTGAGGCAATGAGGCAGGCGATCAGGTTGCGAACAAGCTGCGGTGAGCGGGCCTGCTTGCCGGAGGCGTGGACGAGGTGGTCGGTGAAACCCGTGCGGGCGTCCAACTCGATCAGCAGCGATGCCAGCGGAATGCGGGGAAGCATCGCTACGAGCTGATCCAGGAACTGCTCGGCCTGGTTCGGAAGCGCCTGCGCGGGCAGTTTCCCCACGACCAGTTCACCGGTGTCGTCCAGGCGCACCGACCCGGACCCGTCGACGAGCACGGCTTCCAGCTCACCGAGAGCAGTATCGAGTTCCTCGGCAGCACGCTTCACTGCACGAGGACCGTCGGCAGGTTTTGATACAAGCTGGCAGAACTCACCGCGTTGAAGGTCCCATTGCTGGTGGGGAATCAGATGGGACATGGGGTTGGCGTAGGGGCGCGAGCCGGGCACGTAATCGTCGCCGCTGCGCAATCCGTCGCGGATGCCATACAGAACGCACAGTTCCCAGTAGTGACGGTACGCGATCGCGTCGGCGTCGGCGGCAGCCTTGTCGAGGTAGCCGAGCCAGCGGGTGGGAACGAATGATGTCGGTGCCCCGTCGGGCACGTGGAGCGCTCGTTTTGTGTAAAGCGTTTTGAGGATCTCCAGGGCGGTGATCAGATCGCCAGATGGTTGCCCGCCCTCGAACGTGACCGCGTCCAGAACATGGGGAACGAACTGGCGCAGGTAGGAGAACGAATCGCGGAGCATACCCAAATGGCCGTGATCACGCGGCAGCCGCGGCACGGTCATGGCGTGGGCTGCCCGGATTCGCGCCAGTCCCAGGCCTCGAAGGATCGCCCCGACGGCCTCGTCGGGGACCAGCGGGTCCAGAAGGGTCGGCACGATGTCATCGAGCAACGCCAGCCGGTCCTCGGCGGCCACGGCCCGCCCGGCCAGCGCAGCTGCGAGCTTGTGTTTCGCGTGCGATTCGCGACCGGATACTGCTTGATCGAATAGTTGCACAACTTCGTCTCGCACATCGATCGCCGACTGGCCCACCAGAGTCAGCAGGATCGGGTAGCGCCGAGCGGGATCACGCCGGGCCAGCATCTGAGCTGTACTGCGACGACCTGTCTCCGCCAGGAACCGGGACCGTTGCGTGGGCAGTGCCGATAAGTCGAGTTCGTCAGCACCAATCCGGCGCAGGTAGGCCAACTTGGCGATCTCGGTTTTGATCGCCCCCGGAGACGGTTGCGTCGCGCCGTTACCCAGCCAACTCAACCTCGTGGACCCGAGCTCGTCATCAATGTTGAGCAGCCCGTCAAGGTCGGCGATGAGCTGCGGTGTTAACAGATGTTCGAGCCGGACGAATGTCTGCGCCTTCGCGGCTTCACGCGCGGCGGCTACCCGTTGCACCAGCCACACCGGGCCGGGGCGGATCAGCTGGGCACCGCGCAAATGCTCACACGCCAACTCAAACAAGACGCTGGGCGCGTCATGTTCCATCGCCCGCGCCAGCAGGAACTGATCAAGCTCTTTAGCATCGACTTCTGTTGTTGTGCGCCACCCGAGGAAGGCGGCGACCTCGCGCAAGTGCTCGGTTCGGGTTTGCGATCTGGCGGCATAACGTGCCAGTGCGGTTTTCGGGACACCGAGCGCGGCCGCCACGCGAGAGACCGCAGCGGCGGGGGCGGCGCGCAGGTCGTCGGGGACAAATCCCAGCCACGCGAGCGTGCACAAGGCCACGGCGACGCCGATCCTGTTCCCATCACCACGGTGGGCGTTGATGAACGACGTGTCGGCGGGCAGCAACGTGAAGTAGCGGGCCAGGTCATCGGCGGCGATCTGCGCCGGAAAGCCCCGCAGCGCTTCAAGTTGCGCGTCCGGGTACAGCTTCGACGCCATCAGTTAACGCAGCCCATAGTTACGACGAGCAACACCGGCTTCACCGGCGACGGGCCGCTGGGTCGCGCTGCTGCTGCCAGCGAGCCAGGCCGTCGGGGGACACTCGGGCGTAACGGGCCAGCGACACCACCGACGTGTGCCCAGAGAACGCGAGCAGAGTGGACGTGTTCGCGCCGTCTTCGGCTGCGTGAGTCAACGCCGAATGACGGAGCTGATGCAGCGTCCACGGACCACCCCCACGGGTCGCCGTGGCAGCCTCGAAGAGCTCGGCGGCGCGGCGGTAAGACAGCCGGGCGCACCCCGAATCGGGATCAAGGTCGATAGGTGGCAACGCGACGCGTGCGCGACGCTCGGTCAGGAACACCGGCCCGCTGCGGCGTCCGGCAAGGAGGCGAGGCAGCAGCCGCGCGGTCGATGTGCGCCAGACGATGATGTCCGCGGCACCGCCCTTGCGCCGCACCTTGGCCCTGCGGTTCGCCAAATCCAGATCGGCAACATCGAGGCTGAGCACTTCCCCAGCCCGAGCTGCCGTTTCGTAGAGCAGCCGCCACATGGTGCGTTCCCGCAACGTCAGACTTTTGTCGCCCAGCAGGGCCTCGATCTGCGCTTTACTCAAAGCCAGTGTCCGGTCCGGCGTCCGCGCGCGGCGGCGGATCCGCCGCACTGGATCGCCGCTGATCCACCCCTGATCCCGCCACCACGCCGATGCCGAGCGCAGCGCGTCCAGGCGAGCGTTCACTGTCGCGGCAGATGCGTCCCCCCAGCGGCTGGCGAACCACGTTGCAACCCGGGTCACGGTCGCTTCGTCATCCAGCGACGCAACCGGCATATCAGCGCCGAGCTCACCAGCAAGAGCGCGCAACACGTTCCCGTACGCCCGTGCCGTATTCGGGTTAGTCAATTCAGCCAGGAAATCTTCTACTGCCGCGCCAAGCAAACGAGTAGAACCCGGCGAGCTACCAAGACGGTGCAGCGCGCCCACACGAATCAACCCCATCACTACCGCAGATAATCAGTCACTATCCGCGATACGCGCCACAGCCAGCGACCCCGCGCATCTATCGCCCGTCCTTGCTGGTTGCGCAACGCCTCGCTGCTGCCCGGTCACCCCGCTGGGCTAACTCTGTGTTGTCTGTTGTCTTTCAGGTAGCGGGGGGGGGTGCCTCCAGTTAGCCTCTGATTGATCTTTCCTGGCCGCCCTGCGTTCTTATATCGTTTTGGAGTTGATTTCGCGTGAGTTCGCTGCGTCGTAGTGGTGTGCGGGTCAGCATGCTGGCGGTTGCCGCCGTCCTGGCGGTGGCCGGCGCCGGTCTGAGCGCCGTGCCCGCTGCCGGGCAACCCCAGCCTGACACCACCGCTGCGCAGGTTTCACCCGCGGTAGAGCCGGCTGCCCCGGCCGCGTCTGCTTCGCGAGCCGCTGCTGCGGCACCGGCTCCCGCGTCTGCCGACCTGCGCGGTGACATTGTGTCCCGGCGTGGGGTTCCGGTTCGTAACGTGACGGTGTCCAGCAACGGCGCGGCCGTGACCGCGACGGTCTACTGGAATCAGCAGATGATCGCCCGCAAAGGCAACCGTGACAGGTTCAACGTTCGTCTGGCCGCGTTCGGTGCGGGTGGGGCGGGCAACCCGATCGTGTTGAAGAACCGTTCGAAGAAAAAGCGACCGCCAGCGGTTCAGAAGATCAACATCAAGCTGAACAAGAAGCAGGCGAAGAAACTGCGGGCCTCCGGTGATGTCGTGCTGGCCGTGTCCCAGCAGTACGGCCTCAAGGGCACCCACCACAACAGGTATTTCCGCCAGTACGTGACGGTCACCAAAATCAAGGCTGGATCAAAGACGCGAGTTTCCGCTGGCCGTGACTGCAGCACTATCGAAATCAAACCCGGCGCGAACCTGTCCGGTTGCGACCTGTCGCGGGCGAACATCAGCATCTGTGACCTGGCCGATGTGAACCTGTCCGGTGCGAACCTGTCCGGGGCGATCCTGAACAAATGCAATCTCAGTGGGGCGCAGCTGGCCGGCGCCGATCTGGCTGGCGTGAGAGCGACCGGGATCACCGGCACACCCGCGTCCCTGCCCGACGGGTGGGCGCTGGTCAACGGGGTGCTGACCACTACCGGACCCAGACCACCCCCAGCCACGTTCACGGTGACTTATGACGGCAACACCAGCACCGGCGGCAGTGTGCCGGTGGATGGGTCCAGCCCGTATGTGACCGGTTCGACGGTGACCGTGGCCGGTAACACCGGCAACCTGGTCAAGACCGGGAACACGTTCAATAACTGGAACACCGCCGCGAACGGCTCGGGAACCTCCTATGCCCCGGCTGCGACGTTCACGATCAGCGCCGACACGGTGCTGTACGCGCAGTGGACAGCGGTCACGTTCACGGTGACCTATGACGGCAACACCAGCACCGGCGGCAGTGTGCCGGTGGATGGGTCCAGCCCGTATGTGACCGGTTCGACGGTGAC
>JAKIXW010000165.1:4573-8539 GCA_022708865.1 Acidobacteriota bacterium | reverse complement strand
CCTGTTCCGCGGGCCCGGCGCCGAGGTGCTCTACATCGGCACCGCGACCGACCTGCACCGCCGGGTCGCCCAGTACTTCACCGGCGCCGACCCGCGTGGGCGGATGCGCGAAATGGTGACCCTGGCCGAGGCCGTCGAACACGTCGAGTGCGCACACCCGCTGGAGGCCGGAGTGCGTGAACTTCGGCTGCTGGCCGCCCACGCGCCGCCGTACAACCGGCGGTCGAGGTTCCCGCACCGGTGGTGGTGGATCACCCTGACCGACGAGGCCTTCCCCCGGCTGTCGGTCGTGCGCCGCCCGAGGCCCGCCGGGCCGGAACTCAGCATCGTCGGGCCGTTCCGGGTCCGCGCCGACGCGGTGGCCACCGCCGACGTGCTGGCCCGGTTCACGGGTCTACGCACCTGCACCCGCCGGCTCGCGCAGTCGGCGCGCCACGGGCCGGCGTGCCCCGAACGCGAGGTGTCCCCCTGCCCGGCCGGCCGTGATCTCGCGGCCGCCGATTACGCCCCGGCGGCACAGCGGATGGCCGCCCTGATCGCCGGCGCCGACCCCGCCGCCCTGGCCGCGGCCGTCGCCCACGTCGCCGAACTCGCCGAGCGGGGCCGCTACGAGAGCGCCGCCCGGCTGCGCGACCACCTGTCCACCGCCATCGACACGATGTGGCGCGGCCAGCGGCTGCATGCCCTCGCCGCGGTGGCCGAACTGGTCGCCGCCCAGCCCGACGGCGCCGGGGGCTGGCGGCTCGCCGTCATCCGGCACGGCCAGCTGGCAGGCGCCGGCAACGCGGCCAAGGGCGTCCCACCGATGCCGGTGGTGGACGCGCTGACCGCGGCCGCGCAGACCGTGCTCTACCAGGCCGCGCCGCTGGGCGGAGCGCTCGTCGAGGAGACGGCGCTGTTGGGCCGCTGGCTCGCGACACCGGGCACCCGGATCGTCCGGGTCAGCGCCGGCTGGGCCAGCCCGACCGGCGGAGCCGGCCAATTCGGCAGCTGGTCGGCCACCGCGCGCTCGGCTCGCGTTGCGGCCCAAGGCTTTTCAGAGCGATTGACTGAACTTCACCCAATCGGCCAGCTTCTCCCCGGCCGCGCCGCTGTCGATCGCCTGCGCGGCGCGGGCTAGCCCCGACTCCCAGGCCGGCAGCCACTCCGCCGAACTCGACAGTCCCGAATGGGCCACCAGTGCGCCGGCCGCGTTGAGGATCACCGCGTCGCGCACCGCACCGGTCGCGCCGCCGAAGACGGACCGCGCCTCGGCCGCGTTGAACCGCGCATCGCCGCCCACCAGTTCGGACAGCGCCGCGCGGGCGAACCCGAACCCGGCCGGATCGAACGTCAGCCGGTCGACGGTGCCGGCCTGCACGCGCCAGATGGTCGACGTGGTGGTCGTCGTGAGCTCGTCGAGGCCGTCGTCGCCATGCACCACCAGCACGCTGCAGCGCCGCGCGGCGAACACCCCGGCCATCACCTCGGCCAGATCGCCGAACGCACAACCGATCAAGCCGGCCCGGGGTCCGGCCGGATTCGTCAGCGGCCCAAGAAGATTGAAGACGGTGGGCACCCCGATCTGCTGACGCGGCGGCCCGGCGTGCTTGTACGACGGATGAAAGATGGGGGCGAAGCAGAAACCGATGCCCACCTCTTCGACGCACCGCGCCACCTCGGCGGGACCCAGGTCGATCCGGACGCCGAGTTCCTCGAGGGTGTCGGCTCCCCCGGACAACGAGGACGCCGCCCGGTTGCCGTGCTTGACCACCGGGACACCGGCGGCCGCGCACACCACGGCGGCCATTGTGGACAGGTTCACGGTGTTTGCGCCGTCGCCCCCGGTGCCGACGATGTCGACGGTCTCGGTGCCGATCACCTCCGTGGGCACCCGGCGGGCGTGCGCGAGCATCACGTCGGCCAGCTCGGTCACCTCGGCCGGGGTGGGCCGCTTCATCTTCATCGCGACGCCGAAGGCGGCGATCTGCGCCGGCGTCGCGGCCCCCGTCATGATCTGCTCCATCGCCCACCCAGCATCGCCGGGCGCCAGATGCTGGAGATCGGTGAGGCGGCTCAGGATGGCGCGCCACGAACGGTCGTCGGTCACCCACCGATTTTCCCATGTCGCACGCGTCGTTCGGGACCCGGGAGCGCGACACCGGAAACCAATTCCCTCCCCGGGTGGAGTTCGCCAACTACAAAGCGTCATACTTCTTCATGTGACGAGCGCTGTAGGGACTTCCGGTACTGCCATCACGTCGCGCGTACATTCGCTGAACAGGCCAAACATGGTCAGTGTCGGCACCATCGTGTGGCTGTCGAGCGAGCTGATGTTCTTCGCCGGCCTCTTCGCGATGTACTTCACCGCGCGCGCCCAAGCTGCCGGGGACTGGCCACCACATCCGACCGAGCTGAACCTGGCGCTCGCGGTACCGGTGACCCTGGTTCTGATCGCGTCGTCGTTCACGTGCCAGATGGGCGTCTTCGCCGCCGAACGCGGCGACGTGTTCGGGTTGCGCCGGTGGTATCTGCTCACCTTCCTGATGGGCCTGTTCTTCGTCTGTGGCCAGGGCTACGAATACATGCACCTCGTGCAACACGGCACCACCATCCCCGGCAGCGCCTACGGAACGGTGTTCTATCTGGCTACCGGGTTCCACGGGCTGCACGTCGTCGGCGGTCTGATCGCCTTCATCCTGCTGCTGGCGCGGACCAAGATGAGCAAGTTCACCCCCGCGCAGGCCACCGCCGCGATCGTGGTCTCGTACTACTGGCACTTCGTCGACATCGTGTGGATCGCGCTGTTCGCCGTCATCTATTTCGTGCGATGAAATCCCGGTAGCCCCCAGACAAGCCCATGGACAGGAGAGCTCGGTTGAAGATCTCGCGGTTGCTCGGATCGGCCAGCGATCGGTCGCGCAGACGTCTGCGCCGCCGGTTGTCGGCCGGGTTGCTCCTGCTGATAGCCCTGGCGTTCGCGGGTGGACTTGCCGCGGTGCTCACGCCGCGACCCCAGGTCGCGGTGGCCGACGAATCGCAGTCAGCCATCCTGCGAACCGGCAAGCAGCTCTACGAGACCTCATGCGTCAGCTGCCACGGCGCCAACCTGCAGGGTGTGGGCGATCGTGGGCCCGCCCTGATCGGGGTCGGCGACGCGGCGGTGTACTTCCAGGTCTCCACCGGCCGGATGCCGGCGATGAGCCTCAATGCGCAGGTGCCCAAGAAGCAGGTCATCTTCGACGAGGCGCAGATCGACGCGCTCGGGGCCTACGTCCAGGCCAACGGCGGCGGATCGACGGTGGTGCGGGACGCCAACGGCCGTATCGCGCAGGAGTCCCTGACCCAGGGTGACGTGGCGCGTGGCGGCGACCTGTTCCGGCTCAACTGCGCGTCCTGCCATAACTTCACCGGCAAGGGCGGCGCACTGTCGTCCGGTAAGTACGCGCCGGATCTCGGCGAGGCCACCCCGCAGCAGATCTACACGGCCATGCTGACGGGCCCCCAGAACATGCCGAAGTTCTCCGACCGGCAGCTCTCGCCCGAGGAGAAGAAGGACATCGTCACCTACGTGCGCGATTCTGCCGAGGCGCGCAGCCCCGGCGGCTACGGCCTGGGCGGATTCGGTCCGACCTCCGAGGGAATGTTCATGTGGATCGGCGGCATGGTCCTCATGATCGGCATCGCGATGTGGATCGGAGCGCGCGCATGAGCAACGACATTCCGGCGACGCCCACCGACGCCGAATTGGCCAAGATGTCCAACGAGGAACTCCTCGAACTGGGCGGCAAGCTCGATGGCGTCGACATCGTGTTCAAGGCGAACCGCTGGCCGATCGACGGCACCCGTGCCGAGAAGCGCGCCGAACGCACGGTGGCCCTGTGGCTGCTGCTCGGCGGTGTGATGGGGCTGGCGCTGCTGGTGGTCTTCCTGTTCTGGCCGTGGGAGTACGACCCGGACAGCTGGTGGTACACGCTGGCCACCCCG
>JAKIXW010000165.1:0-4563 GCA_022708865.1 Acidobacteriota bacterium | reverse complement strand
TCGATCCTGGCGATCGGCATCGGCGCGGTGCTCTACCAGAAGAAGTTCATCCCGGAAGAGATCACCATCCAGGACCGCCACGACGGCGCATCCCCGGAGATCCACCGCAAGACCATCGTCGCCAACCTGACCGACGCGCTGGACGGCTCGACCATCAAGCGGCGCAAGATGATCATCGCCTCCATGGGACTGGGCATGGGCGCGTTCGGCGTGGGCACCCTGGTGGCCTTCGCCGGCGGCATGATCAAGAACCCGTGGAAGCCGGTGGTCCCCACCGCCGAGGGCAAGAAGGCCGTGCTGTGGACGTCGGGCTGGACCCCGCGCTTCCACGGCGAGACCATCTACCTGGCCCGCGCGACCGGTGACAGCCATTCCCCGTTCGTCAAGATGCGACCGGAGGATCTCGACGCCGGCGGCATGGAGACCGTCTTCCCGTGGCGCGAGACGGACGGCGACGGCACCACCGTGGAATCCCACCACCTGCTGAGCCGCATCATGATGGGCGTCCGCAACCCGGTCATGCTCATCCGGATCAAGCCGCAGGACCTGCCCAAGGTGGTCAAGCGGCAGGGCCAGGAGAGCTTCAACTTCGGTGAGTTCTTCGCGTACACCAAGGTGTGCTCGCACCTGGGCTGTCCGTCGTCGCTCTACGAGCAGCAGACCTACCGGATCCTGTGCCCATGTCACCAATCGCAGTTCGACGCACTGCACTTCGCCAAGCCGATCTTCGGCCCGGCCGCGCGCGCGTTGGCGCAGCTCCCGATCACCATCGACAAGGATGGGTATCTGGTAGCCAACGGTGACTTCATCGAACCCGTCGGACCGGCATTCTGGGAGCGCACATCATGAGTCCGAAACTCGGCGAGGTAATGGCCAAGCAGGGCGACGCGATCGATTCGCGGTATCACCCCTCGGCGGCCGTCCGGCGTGGCATCCTCAACAAGGTCTTCCCGACGCACTGGTCGTTCCTGCTCGGCGAAATCGCGCTGTACAGCTTCATCATCCTGCTGATCACCGGCGTCTACCTGACGCTGTTCTTCGATCCGTCGATGTCCGAAGTGACTTACCAGGGCGTGTATCAGCCGCTGCGCGGCATAGAAATGTCCCGGGCGTATGCCTCGGCACTGGACATCAGCTTCGAGATCCGCGGCGGCCTGTTCGTCCGGCAGGTGCACCACTGGGCGGCCTTGCTGTTCGCCGCGTCGATCATGGTTCACCTGGCCCGCATCTTCTTCACCGGCGCTTTCCGCCGGCCGCGTGAGGCGAACTGGATCATCGGATCGCTGCTGCTGATCCTGGCCATGTTCGAGGGTTTCTTTGGCTACTCGCTGCCCGACGACCTGCTGTCCGGTACCGGCCTGCGCGCCGCCATGTCTGGTATCACGATGAGCATTCCGATCGTTGGAACCTGGTTGCACTGGGCCCTGTTCGGCGGTGACTTCCCCTGCGGCGGCGTCGGGAACACATGCGACATCTCCGGCGTATTCATTCCCCGGATGTATGCCCTGCACATATTGCTGATCCCCGGCATCATTCTGGCGCTGATCGGCGCTCACATGGCGCTGGTGTGGTTCCAGAAACACACCCAGTTTCCCGGCCCCGGCCGAACCGAGACCAACGTCGTCGGCGTCCGCGTGATGCCGGTGTTCGCAGTCAAGTCGGGCGCCTTCTTCGCCATGGCGGTCGGCGTGCTAGGCCTGATGGGCGGCCTGTTCCAGATAAACCCGATCTGGGACCTAGGTCCTTACAAGCCTTCGCAGATCTCAGCAGGTTCACAGCCGGACTTCTACATGATGTGGACCGACGGGTTGATCCGATTGTGGCCTGCGTGGGAGTTCTATCCATTCGGGCACACGATTCCGCAGAGCGTGTGGGTCGCCGTCTTCATGGGACTGATTTTCACTCTGCTGATCGCCTACCCCTTCCTGGAGAAGAAGTTCACCGGCGACAACGCCCATCACAACCTGCTCCAGCGGCCGCGTGACGCCCCGGCACGGACCGCGATCGGTGCGATGGCTATCGCGTTCTACATGGTGCTGACGCTGATGTGCATGAACGACATCATCGCGCTGAAGTTCCACATCTCGCTGAATGCGACGACGTGGATGGGCCGTATCGGGATGATAATCCTGCCGCCGCTGGTCTATTTCGTTACGTACCGCTGGGCTGTGGCCCTGCAACGCAGCGACCGCGCGGTCCTCGAGCATGGCATCGAGACCGGCATCATCAAGCGGCTGCCGCACGGCGCGTACGTCGAACTGCACCAGCCGCTAGGACCGGTCGACGACCATGGCCACCCGATCGCGCTCGAGTACGAGGGTTCGGCGTTGCCCAAGAAGATGAACAAGCTCGGATCGGGCGGCCGACCTGGCTCGGGCAGCTTCCTGTTCGCCGACCCGGTGGATCAGGATCGCGCGCTCACCGAGGCCGAACACGCTCGCGAGCACCAGGCTCTGGCCGCACTGCGGGACTACCAGGACGAGGAGATCGTCGGCGGTAACGGCAACGGCAGTGGCAGTGGCCACCGCGAGGTCGAGTCGGCGTCCGCGACGCACGATTAGCCAACAACGCTGAGCGACATAGCAATTGGGGCCCGGGTGAAAACCCGGGCCCCAATTGCTATCGCCCGATGGACGCTCCGAACAGCTCGCCGGGACAGAACGGTCGGCCAGTGCAAGCAGCCGGACACTGATCGGTCACCACTCCTGGGTGAGGAGAATGCTGCCCGCCGCATGTACTGGGCGGGGTGGCTCAGCTGGATCCGAGCTCGGCCTGCAGCTGACGCAGCGACAGCACCGGAATGGCGCACATCGCGGCGGTGATCAGCGCCGACACGCCCAGCGCCACCC
This sequence comes from Acidobacteriota bacterium, assembly GCA_022708865.1. Taxonomy (GTDB): domain Bacteria; phylum Actinomycetota; class Actinomycetes; order Mycobacteriales; family Mycobacteriaceae; genus Mycobacterium. The sequence goes on along the minus strand of JAKIXW010000165.1, from coordinate 1,714 downwards.
AGGCGGCGGTGTCGGAATCCACCGCGAGCAGGTAGGCGGCCAGCGCGACCGCCAGCATCGCCGCGCCCGTGGCCGCGATGACGCCGGCGCCGCAGCGCAACCAGATGCGGTCCAGGACGTCGCCGTGCACCTTCGGTGCGGCCCTCCCCCGGTTGGGCTCGACATATCCGGGCGACTCGTGATCGGCGGGCAGTACCGCCGCGCGCCGCGGTGGCGCCGCTGCCGGATCCGGCGCGCCCGCTGTGGCGGCATTGCGGGCGCGCAGCAGCAAGGGCACCGCCAACACGATCACCAGCGCCGAGACCGCGATCACCACGTACAGCAACCATGAAGTGCCAGAACCACTTTCACCGGCCGAGTGGCCACGACCGAGGTCGGCCAGTGCCACGGCCGCCGCGACGCCCATACCCACCACCAGCAACCAGATGGCCGCGCACGCGATGACCAGCGCGCGGTCCAGTGATTGCGGCGTTCCCGACCACCGACTGCTGAGCCCTCCCATCAGCAGCTGGTCTGCGCGGAGTTGCTGGAATTCGACGACAACACGGTCCCGTCGCTGGTGGTGATGGAGCAGTTCAGCCGACTCACCAGGAACAGGCTGGACGCCTGCACCGAGCCGACCTCCGACTGTGAGATCGGGGTGACGGTCAGCGACCACGGGATGTACACGTTACGTTGCGTGCGCTGCCGGCCGGATGCGTCTATGTAGGTGATCGAGATGATGTCGCCCGGCGCCTTGGTGCCGGTCACCGAATAGGTGACTTGGCGCGGCCCGGCCGGCGCCACCGGCGGCGGGGGCGGTGGCGCGGTGGTGGCGGGCGGCGGCGGGGGCGGCGCCTCGGTGGTCGCCGGCGGAGGTGGCGCAGGTTCGGGCGTCTCGATGACCGTCTCGGTGGGCGGCGGCGGGGGCGGCGGGGGTGGCGGTTCCTCGGTGGTGGTCGGTGGCGGCGGCGGTGGTGGCGGGACCGTGGTGGTGATCTCGTCCTGCACCGGCGGCGCCGACGGTGTGGTGGACGTGGATGGAGTGGCCAGGTTCGTGGTGTCCCGCTTGGTCACCAGCAGCGCAACGGACACCACCAGCGCGATCGCCGCGATGATGGCCGTGACCCCGACCACCCACGGCCAGCGCGGTGGCCGTGGCGCGGCGACGCCCACGGCGTCGTCCGCACCCTCGTTCCGGTAGCTGTCGTAGTCGTAGAGGCCAGTGTCGGCCGGGACGTACGGGGCGATGGTGATGTGCTCGGATTCCGGCGCGGAATACGCCTGCGACGGGAAGTCCGCGCCGGCAAGCTCGTCGGGAGTTCCCGCGCCGGCCTCGGCGTCGTCATCCGGGGATGTCGGCCCGCTCATTGCCGCCTCATACCGCCTGTCTGTCCACGGTTATCGCTTTCCTGCTCGCCGGGAACACTACCCAAGGCCGTGGGCCCGGCGAACGCGACAGAACGGCAGGACGAGAAACCGCGCCTTGATTGTGACCTTACGCAGGTCAGTGCTACTCAGGGAGCCGGTGCTTTGCGGGGGGCCTAGTGCTTTTCGACCCCGAGGTAGTACTCGAACACGAGACCGGCAACCGAACTCAGTACGAAGACGACACCGGCGACGATCAGCCACGGCAGCCAGAGCGCCATGCCGACGGCGGTCACCGAGGCCGACAGCGCGATCATGATCGGCCACCAGCTGTGCGGGCTGTAGAAGCCCAGTTCGCCCGCGCCGT
>JAKIXW010000164.1 GCA_022708865.1 Acidobacteriota bacterium | reverse complement strand
GTCCAACCACGTTTGCGTAGGGCATGTAATTCCACATCGTCCTCCCATGTGAGCATGAGAAAGCGGGCCTCCTTCGATGGAGCAACTGGCGTCAGACACCAGCAGCTTCGAGGGAGGCCCGCCCTTCTCGGCGGAGCCACACGGGTGGGGAATTTCGATGAGCGTCAGTGGGGAATTTCAGTGAGCGCGGTCACGGTCGGTGGCCCGTCGACGGTGTTCTACCTGGCAGTACCGAGGGACACTCACGGCCAGTGCCGGACGACGCAGCAAGTGCTCGGTTCGTCCGGTACAGCGAGCGCGGCGGGCTCTGGCGAATCCTGACGGTCAAGGAGGATCAATTGTGGCCCAGCGGCTTTCCCCACCACTGCCAGGAAATTTCGACAGAAAGGAAGTAGCTGTTGAGGTTGGTGGACATGCCCGAACCGGCGAGATCGTATGAGTTCAATGTCCGGGCGCACTACATGCAGCGGTTGGTCGCCAGCGCCGCGGTGTGCCATGAACTCAAGCACGCCGACGGTGAGATCGTCGGCCGCCCGCAAGCGGCTCTGGCCGTCCTGTCCGAGTGGATGCACACCAACTACGCCCTGCCCGAGGGCGACGTGAAGTTCACCTACGGGTTCGACGACCCGCTGCTGACGGCGCACGCCCGCGACCTCAAGCCCGAGCTGTTCGCCGCCGCAGGGGTCTGCGACGCGCTCGCGATGGCCTTCACTGCCGACACGGATCGCGAACTCAAGGGCGACATAGCCCACCTGAAGAACTTCCTGGATTCGTACCTGCGCCGCTTCGACTGGTAGTCCGGCGAGCCTAGGCCCTTTCGATTCGGTCGCGGTCGGGACGAGCAACTGTGCCTACGATTCATCGAACAGCGTCAGCGGAGTAGTACGCGCACGGCCTCGGCTCCGACGGGCCTTGTTCGGGAATTTTGGCCCAGGGCCATACTTCACGGCTTTGCCTCGCGTCTGCGTCGAGACTCTTGTCAGTATTTCGCGCCCTACCAGGTCCTTTAGGATGTCGCGCGCACCATAGACGTCAATGTCGAAGAGCCGTTGAATGGTCCCGTTGTTGACGGACTGATATTCCCTGACGTGCTCGATGATTTTGTTGTCGCGCTCGCTGCTTGTGCGCGAATGATAGGTGACAGCGGGACCCAGCCGGGCGAGTACGTCGCCCCGGAATCGGTAGTTCGGGAACCTTCGCGTTCGGGTGCCTGGCGTGGGCTCAATCAGCTCAACATCTGGTTGGCTCGCTTGGCGCAGGGCCGCTTCAGCATCGACTGTCGAACGCTGAATGATTGGTGCGATCTGCTGCGCCGTCACACTTTTCTTCGAGCAGAGCGTCATCAGGATGAGCAGAGTGTCGGTGTCATCTTTGAGTTGATCGGGCAGTTCGGCGACGACTCTGGCGACGTGGGTATTGGGTGGCACCCCTCGAAATCGGACATCCACTCGGTCTGGCTCGCTTGCGATCTCCGGTAGTGGACGTCCGCTCCTCGCCATTTCACGGAACATTCGGTTGACGCCCTGCCCCAGATACTCACCCCATCCCAGCGTGTTGAATGCTTTCGACAAAGATGGGTATCTGGGCTTTGTGCCGCGGGTCAGAATGTTGTGTGGGGTCACCCCTGCCACCAGAGGTCCGGGCGACGCGATCGCCAACATCGCCGGTGAGTGGTCCACATGAACGGGTTGATTCTCGCGGAGATCCCGATGGATGAGCGCGTTCGCCAGTGCTTCGCGAATGGCGATCGCAGGGAAGTCTTCAATGCTGAGTTGCTGGCCAGATTTGACAGTGACGGGGGTGACGGTAAGTCGGGCGGCGATGATTTCGAGGACTTCAGCGAAGGCCGTCACGAGCGGCCCGCTCCATCTTCGGCTGTAGTCGGCCTCACCCCCCGCAGTCTTTCGGTGCTGGTAAACGAGGAGTTCCTGGGGGGCGCAGCTTGGGTTTGCGACGAGCAGTATCTCTCCTGCCCTTGTGAGAAGCCCCTGGTCGGTCACAAGTCCCAGGCTTCTAGCGATTTCTTCTTGCGACGAGCGGGCCAGTCGGGCTCTAGCGTCATCGCCCGTCAGTCGCAATAGGTCGCGAACCTTCTCGATTGCCGCGTTCTCAATGCTCTCCAGAGCGCTGTTCGAGGACTCGGCTGACCAGTCTGCACCGCGGCGTTCATCGCTGAGCCTTGCTACGGCGGCGGGCGGCATCGGGCGACATTCCGTCTGCCACCGATGGCGATACTCGCCCTGGGAGGTGCAGTAAACCTCCAGACCTTCCTGGACTGTGATCACCAGGAGTCTGACTGTGCCAACCATGCGTTCATCGATAGCAACGTTCATGTGAGGCTGGGTACGGTCGTAAATCGCCGAACGCAAGTTGTCTATCGCAAGCGTGGTTCCCACAAAAGCGCTCTCACCGCCTGGCTTATCGTCGACACCAACGACGATTGTTCCGCCAACGCCGTTGGCAAAACACACGCATGCCTCGGCAAGGTCACTGGCCGCCTCTTTGAAGCTGGACTTTTCCGTCTTAAAGTCCAGTACGAACGACTCCATACTGTCAGCGGAGTGTCCGCTGCGAATCTTGGCGACTATCGCGTCGATGTCCGACATGACTTTGATCGTACTTTGGGGCAAGTGACGGAGTTGAGGTTGTCTCAAAAAGCCGTCAAAGTCGGGCCTTCGTGGCCGTCTGTCTCTCAGAGGGACGCGGCGTCTTGCCGCGCGGCTCAATGATTCTCGATCCGGCTCGCCGAGGAGCACGTTTAGGTCTCAGCCGCCCCACGGCCTCGCACGCGCCTCCTCAATACCAGCGGCCCTGGGTGTTTCGACAAAACACCCAGACAAGTGGGGTCGGTGGGCCCGAACAAGCCGCCTTCGCCTTGGGTTGTTGAAGGTCGGCGATGAGCACTGGATCGGCTTCCCTCCGGCCTCCGCCTCAGTGTCACGACGTTGTCACAACTCCACGGGAACTCGATCCGGACAGTCCCGGACAGCTACGGACAGCTAACGAACGAAAGGTGCAGTTCAAACGGCATCCTGCGGCAGATAGCCGGACACCCCCGGACAGCGGCGGACACCCCGGACCGACTTCCCAAGCTGAATACGCGGGTTCGATTCCCGTCATCGGCTCCACGACGAACTGCGACAACATTGTTCGATTGTTCGAGACTTCGGCTCGCTGCCACGACATTGCCGAAGGTGTTGGACCCGCATGCAGCAGCCCTTGTCCACCCAGTGGTGAGCTGTGGTCGCTCTCGTAACCCGGATCAATGCGCGCGACAGTCTGATTTATCGACCTAAATCGGACTAACGCTACAGTTAGTCCGAGTTAGGAGACATCTATGCAACCTCGAGATGCGTGGCCTAGCCACAGCGCAGAGCGACGCCCGTGGGTACAGACTCAACGGGGCGGCACCCGCGAGGACCGGACACTTCGTTCCGTCACAGTGTCGCTTCCGCCTCACATCGCCAAGATCGACGCCAACGTCGACGCGGATATCGCTGTCGAACTCGAATCCGCCATGAGTGAGATTGCTCGACTCGACACACATGGAACCCACCTCGCAGCGCTCAGCACTCTCCTGCTTCGCGCAGAATCGGTGGCGTCTTCGAAAATTGAGCGCGTTGAAGCGAGCTTGGACGACTACGCCCGCGCGTTGCACGGCGGAAGGGGAAATTCGAGCGCGGTCTCGATGGTGGCGGCGACCACCGCCCTGAACGAAATGATCGCGAGCGTCGATCGAGATGCCCCCGTGCAGATGTCCGCGATCCTGCGCGCCCATGAGGTGCTGATGCGAGACGATCCGACCGAGCGACGGCACGCGGGTCGAACAAGGACTGTCCAGAACTGGGTTGGCGGAAGCGACTACTCGCCGCGAAACGCGCTGTACATCCCGCCACCTCCAGACACGTTGCACACGTACATGGACGACCTGATGGAGTTCGCGAACCGAACCGACATTCCCGTTCTGATCCAGGCCGCCGTCGCGCATGCGCAGTTCGAATCAATCCATCCCTTCACCGACGGCAATGGCCGCATCGGTCGGGCACTCATCAACACCATCTTCAGGCGGAGGGGAGCAACGACGCGCCTCGTTGTCCCTCTGGCATCGGCGCTCGTTGCTCACCGAGAGCGCTACTTCGGCGCGCTCAACGCATACCGCGCCGGCGACCTACGCCCACTGATCGTCACGTTCGCGAACTCATCAAAGACTGCTGCCGCGGAATCACGCACTACTGCAGAGCGTCTGGCTGAGATACCGGATGAGTGGCGAAACATGGCCGGACCGATCAGGCGTCACAGCGCGACCGACAAACTACTCCTGCAACTGCCGTCGACACCGATCGTGTCGTCCGACGACGTCGCATCACTTGTCGATGCACCTCGAAGCAGCGTGTTTGCCGCAATAAAGCGACTGCAAGACACCGGCGTGCTACGCCCCCTGACCGACCGCAAGCGTGACCAGGTATGGGGAGCAAGCCTTGTACTCGACGAACTAGCCGACTTGGGGCGCAGGATCGAGCGAGCGAGCACCTAACTCCCCACCCCGAACCGATGACTTCGATACTTTCCCGAGTTCCTGTGAAACTGACTGCCGCGCAGCGGCATCGTCGAGCGCTGGCACGAATGGGCGCAGACCGCCAAGGACATCGGGTGGCGGGCGCATCGTGAACATCTCGTCGATCTTCGGATTGATGCCGGCCCCCTTCATGGCTGCCTACAGCGCAACGAAATTCGCTGTCGAAGGCTACTCCGAGTCCGTCGACCATGAAGTCCGCGACGACAACATTCCAGTGGTTCTCGTCGAGCCCGACGGCACCAGAACTGGTTTCGACGACAACACCGCGCAGCCTCATGGCCCGCTGCCGGTTTACGAGCAGCGGCGCAGGCGCTCGAATCAGGCCGTCGCCGAGAATGTGCACAACGGTGACGACCCCGCCGTCGTCGCAAAGGTGATCGTGGCCGCCGCGACGGACAAGGCTCCCAAGCTGCGCTATCCGGCCGGCTCCGCACGCCAGCTCAGCGCATTGCGCCGGTTCGCCCCGCGAAGGGTGTTCGACAAGTCGCTCGCAGTCGGCAACTGACGAATGACCGAAGTCGACACGACCACCCTCATCGTCCTCGCGGAGCGACGAACGCCGTTACCGGACAGTCCGTAACCGCGCCGTCGGTGGGCTCGAACGGCGCGCATCACGTGGTGCGATCCGGCTCCAGCCCAATGGCGTCCGCGCAGTACTCCCAGATGGATTGGCGCACTTGGTCGTTGTCCCGCGTGAACGGCAGGTAGTGCTCGGACCGGATCCGCCGGTCGTGGAAGAACCGACCGGTCGGCGGTGCCGGTGTTGTTGCGGCCAGCCAGACCGCGGTATCGGCGCCCTCTTCGGGTGAGCGCAGCAGCGGGCCGGTGATGGTGCGAAAGAGGGGCAGCGCGTCGGCGACGCCCGGCGTGTCGGACCACCCGGGGTGCATGGAGTACACCGAGACGTGTTGCGCCGCCCAGCGTTCGACGAGAATCGGCGTCAGCGCTACCTGCATCCGTTTGGTGCGTGCGTAGGCGACGGCGCCGCGATATGGGCCGTCACGGTATTCGGGGTCGGCGGCGGGGAGCGCCTGCGTGTACATCCCACCCGACGACATGAAGATCACCCGCGGATCGGGCGATTCGGCGAGCAACGGCAGCAGTAGTTCGGTCATCAGCACCGGCCCGAGAACATGAGTGGCAAGGGTGATTTCGTGCCCCTGGCCGGTCTCGGTGCGGGTGGCCGGCAATCCCCCGGCATTGTGCACCAGCACGTCCAATCGGGACAGCCGGCCGGCCAGGTCGGCCGCGAAGGCCCGTACATCCGCGAGATCGGACACATCGCAGACCTCGACCCGCACGTCGGCATCGGGTAGCGCAGCGCAGATCTCATCCCGGGCGCGCAGACCGCGCTCCCGGTCACGAACCGTCAGCAGCACCGTCGCGCCCAGCCGTGCCAGTCCTGCGGCGATCGCCTGACCGATGCCGCGGTTGGCACCGGTAACCAGCGCGGTGCGGTCGCGCAGCGCGTTCGGTGCCGGGTCGGAGTTGTCCCAGCCGGCTCGCCGCACCTGATAGCCCACGCGGGTATAGCCGGGAACCACCGTGCGGTCCAGCACGGTGTCGAGGAGCGACCTGGCGCCGTTACGCATACCCATGCTGACCACTGTGCCTGATCGCCGGCCGGCGGGTTCGAGTCACCTGATCGGAACCTGGTTCAGCAGCGGCAACGCGGCGTAGCTTCAGGGCATGCCCACCCACAAAGCCGTTCACGTCGCTCGGGCCGGCGGAGACCTCGCCCTCGCCGACGTCGAGACCACCTCACCGCCGGCGTGATCACGTGCGCATCGCGGTCGCCGCGTGCGGTGTGTGCGGCACCGACCGCGAATTCGTCGCGGGCCACTTCCCCGGGATGATCTGGCCGCTCACACTCGGGCACGAGATTGCCGGGACCATCGCCGAACTGGGCGCCGGCATTGACGCCTACCAGGTCGGTGACCGGGTCGCGGTGCTACGCCGAGTCGGTGACGGTCCCCGTCAGCGCGCTCGCCCGGATTCCCGACGAACTGTCGTTCGCCGAAGCCGCCCCGATGGGTTTCGCCGGCGTGACCTGGTCATCACGACGTAGCCGCGAGGCCGCAGAACACCGCCGGCGACGCCGAGTACGGTCGGGCTTCGCCGACATCGGGCAAGGCACGTTCGCGCTGTGGTTCAAGTTCATCGCCGAGAATGTGCCGTTCATGGTGCTGCCGGGCTTCGTCCTCTACGCCATCTATCTGCAGATCGACTACCTGACCAGTCGAACTCAGTAGACGACTACTGCAAATTTCGGTCGATGCTCACTGCACCACGTATATCGGCGCGCCGGGGTTGACGGCCCGCCGGACGAGGCGCACTGTGATATTGACCACAACGTCACTTCGGGGGGATAAGGACGGCCGGATGACCACCAAGGACAAGTACACGGCAATACCGGATCCATATTCATGGCAGGTGCCCAGCGCCGGTGACACGCGCTTCACCTGGGAGTACGACGAAGGGCGCGCTCGGCTGCTCTCGCTGTACCAGAAGGGCAAGGACAAACAGTGGGACGCGCAGTCACGCATCGACTGGTCCCAGGACGTCGACCCGACGAACCCGATCGGCCTGCCCGACGAGTTCGTTCCGCTGTTCGGCAGCCCGGCGTGGGAAGCGGCCGACGACAAGCACCGCGCGGAAATGCGCCAGCACTTCCAGTCCTGGCAGTTCTCGCAGTTCCTGCACGGCGAGCAGGGCGCCATGGTGTGCGCGGCCAAGATCGTCGAGGTCGTCCCAGACATGGACGCCAAGTTCTACGCGGCCACCCAGACCATGGACGAGGCACGGCACGTCGAGACCTTCTCGCGGTTCCTGCAGGAGAAAGCGGAGCTGGTCTATCCGATCAACACGCACCTGACCGCCCTGCTGGAGGACACCCTGCGCGACTCACGCTGGGATATGCCCTACCTCGGGATGCAGGTCCTCATCGAGGGACTGGCCTTGGCAGCCTTCGGTGTGCTGCGCGACATGGCTCCGCCGGAGTCGCTGGCCAAGCAGCTGCTGGCCTACGTCATGCAGGACGAGGCGCGCCACGTCGCGTTCGGCCGGATCTCGTTGAAGGACTACTACTCTGCGCTCACCGACGCCGAGCGCGACGAGCGGGAAGAGTTCGTCGTCGACGCCTGCTACCTGATGCGCGACCGGTTCCGCGGCGAGGAGGTGTTCGAGACCCTCGGCCTCAACGTCAAGGAGTGCGCCGAGTGGGTCGACAACTCCCCGCTGATGATCCAGTTCCGCTCGCACCTGTTCAGCCGCATCGTGCCGATCGTCAAGGACATCGGGTTGTGGGGCGACAAGGTGCAGAAGGCCTTCTCGGACATGGGTGTGCTCGACATGGCCGGCTTCGATATCGAGGCGCTGATGAAGGCCGACGAGGACCAGGCCGAGTCACTCGAGAAGGCACACGCCGAGATGGCTGCCCGGGCGGTCGAGGTCGATCAGGCGATCGCGGCGGGGATGAGCTGATCACGCCGACGGGTGCCACTTGGACACCCGGCAGGTGAATGCGTAGCGGCCGTCGTCCACCCCGATGGTCAAGGTGCCCGCGATGCTGCCGTCGATGGACCTGTGCAGGACCGTGAACGGATGCCCGGGACAGTCCTGGATGTCGGCGATCGGCGGGATGGTGCCGACACCGACATCGTTGTCGTCGATGTCGTCCTCTTCGATGACCGTCACCGCCACGCCGTCGATGTACGGATTGATCTCCTCCGGAATCTTGTCGCCCACTACGCGCACCGAGTCGTCCTCGAAATCGCCGATCACGGAGTTCGGGATATCGACGATCAGATCACCATCGGCCCGGATCTCGAGAGCGATGTCGTCGGCTCCCCAGCCCGATGTCTCGATCTGGCAGGTCAGTGTCGTGTCGATGTTGAACGGCTGGGCGGGGAAGTGTTCATGGTGGGGCACCTCCGGGATGAGCACGATCGCGTCGCTGAAGGTCCGGCCGACATGGCGGTGCG